>CAZDBH010000245.1:0-12472 GCA_964503485.1 uncultured Bradymonadales bacterium
CCTAGCATCGATCTGTTCCTTCCTCGACGTAGAAGAAGCGTTTACGAGAACAATTCAGACCGCCAAGTACGTCGTCGGGCACACCTTGAACACAACGATCTAACGCGCGAAAGAAGATGCGCACACGCGGCACTGCGCTGCGGACGCTAAACCCTTTAAGGCACAGACGATTTTTCGATGTCGACTCATTTGGTCCTCTTCTTGCGGTACGTCTTGCCAGGACAACAAGGCGGAGAACGCCAAATGAACGCTAGTACGATCACATCATCGCCTCTCGCCGACTGTTACGCATCGGCGGACCGCGGTTTCATGCTCTGGGGGCAGCGGGTCCGAGCCAAGCTGCTGGGTCCGATACTGAAGGCACTTGCGGGGTGCGGCGTCACAGCCAATCACGTCACACTCCTCTCATTCGTGGTTGGTATTGCGGCTTGTCCCGTACTGCTGGTCGACGCATGGGCGGGTATCGCGCTGCTGGCTCTGCACGTTGCTCTCGACGGCCTAGACGGCCCACTGGCCCGGCACCTCGGTCGCGCAAGCCGAGGCGGTTCATTCGCCGATACAGTGGTCGACCAGACGGTTGTTGCCGTGACCACTGCGACGTTCATCCTCGCGGGCATGGTCAGCCCATTGCCCGGAGTCTTGTACCTGTTTGTCTACACGCTGGCAGTCACGTTCTCGATGGTGCGAAACGCGTTATCCATCCCCTACAGCTGGCTGATCCGTCCGAGATTCTGGGTTTATGGTTGGTTTGTGGTCGAAACCGCGTTTCAGGTAGGCGTGTTCGACTGGGTCCTCTGGGCGCTACTACCCGTGTTGACCTGGAAGGCATACACCGGCTTCGACAGGATTCGAAACCATCTGTCGCACGGCAGAAGTACCGACGGGCGTGGAATTGCAAAACAGCAGAACACCAGCGACTGCTATCTTCCGCCGATGATTCGAGGCAGATGGTGATTCCACACTAGGGTCCAGAGCGCCTCGGTTGGCCGACCCTACATTCATGCAGCAAGCCCAGGTACTATTCCGTTGTAACCGGTTTGACCTGTAGCCGTAGGAGTATGCTAGGCCCGCTCAGGGTGGCTAGGAGAATCCGTGCGCAACTTGGTATTCATGGTCTTGTTCTCAGCGTTGTTGTCTTCCAACTGTACTTCGGACTCGGCCCACGAGACTGAATCAGACGGCTTTCAGACCGGCAGTGACACAACCTCCCATGACGCGGCGGACCTATTCCGAGCCGGCGACGACGGTTCAGAAACGCAGCCGCAGCCCGACGGCGACGAAACAGGTGCGGACACAGCCGAGGAGGTTAACGACATCATCGATGATGATCTCAATCAGCCCGACGCGGGTGAGGCTGACCGCTCCGGATCAGACACAGAAGAAACAGGTCTAGACGCACTGGATGGGCCCACAGATGTCGACGCTGACCTCAATGAGCCGGATGAGACGGGACCGGATAGCTCCGAAACCGACAGCTCCGAAACCGACGCCGCCTCCATGTGTTCAACCGCGGGAGTGCGTGGCACAGACGTTGGGCAAGTCGCTCCGAATCTGGAAGTGTTCGACTGTGATGGGAACTCCCACAGATTGGATGAACTGTGCGACGTCGATGCCGCTTGGATATTCCTGTACGCGGACTGGTGTCCTCCCTGTATCAGTTTTGTTCGGAGCCAGGTTGATGAGGTCTATTCGCGCTACGCCGAACACAGTTTCGAGGGATTTCTGATCGTCACCGAAGACTCGGGATTCTCGACAGCGACACAGGACGATTGCGAACATGTCCGAGCAAGCCGATCTATCGATTCAATGCCGGTCTACTTCGATCCCACCGGACAAGTCGCCTCTGAGCTCAACTCCCGAATCAACGGCGGGCATGTCGTCATGAGTCGCGGCAATGTCATCGCGTTCAAACGTCACCACAACGAAGACGAGGTCGTGGCCGAGCTTCGACGCCTGCTGGGCATGAACTAGAGAGAGTTTGGCTGGTGATTTGACGGGGTCGCGCTCTAGCCTCTAGCGTGGCGGTCAATACCCACTCGAGTGGCAGTCTCGAACGCATCCGCCAACTCTTTCGCTGTGGGATATCGGTGTATCTCTGGGTACTTGTGCGTCTTGTGAGCGGGATAGTACTGGCCCATGATGTTCACGAAGGTACCTGGGGAGATTTCATCGGCAATGAATCGGAGTATCTCTGCTGTGCCCGCGACCCCCTCAGGCATGACCAGGTGGCGTACGAGAAGCCCGCGTGTCGCGAGACCGGACTCACGGTCGGTCTGTAGTGTACCCACCTGGCGATGCATTTCCTTCACGACACGCTTGGCGACGGCCGGGTAGTCCTCGGCTTTGGCGTATCTCTTGGCGTGTTTCGGATCCCAGAACTTGAAGTCGGGCATGTAGATGTCGACTATGCCGTCCATGTGCTCGAGACTCTCCATCGAATCGTAGCCGCTTGTGTTGTAGACGATCGGAAGACGCAGGCCCCGATCAATTGCGTAAGGCAATGCTTCTAGGAGTTGAGGTACGACGTGTTCGGGGGTCACAAAGTTGATGTTGTGGCACCCGCGATCCTGCAATTCGAGCATCAAAGCCGACAGGTCTCGGGCCGTGACCGCTCTGCCCGCCCCTGCCTGAGACGTGTCCCAGTTTTGGCAGAACACGCAGCGCAGATTGCACCAACTGAAGAAAATCGTGCCGGAGCCGCGGGTCCCCCGCAGGCAGTTTTCTTCGCCGTGATGGGGAAAGGCGCTCGAAACCCAAGCCTTCCGCCACGTTTTGCAAACCGGCCGCTTGCCGCTGTGCCGCTGACCAGCCATGGGCCGGGGTTGAGTGCGATCGACGTCGCAATCGCGTGGGCAAACCCGACATTCGCGCAACCCTTCTAGGGCGCGTTCGGCGCGACGCCTGATTTCGGCGGTTCCGAGTTCGAGGTATGAGGGCCACATAATTGCAGGAGTCTAGCACAGGCGCTGGTGACGAGGGCGCATTCCGGCGACCGGTTCCCACTTCGCGAATTGGGTGGGGTCTGGGATTGCCCTTGTCCGCCGTGCTCAGAGGTCGCGCAAGAAGCGCTCGCCTGCCTTTGGCGAGCGAAGGCGAACAAACTGGATGTGGGTGTATTCGGGAGCTGAAATGCGTCGAGCGTATCGCTCTCTGAGCGGGCGGTAACTCTTGAGCAGCCACAGTAATATCGAGTCTTTACTCAGAAAACTCTGTCGGAAGGTCTCGCGATTGCCGGTCCCCTCCCACAGCTCCTCGCCTGACATGCTCCTTCGGAGGGCACGTCTCAGCGATCGAAAGAGGACTACCGGGAAGCGATAATCGAGCCACACCACAGTGTCTGCGAGGGGCCAGGTCAGGAAGTTTGTTCGATTGTAGTTGCCGTCGAGGACCCAGGCTGGCTCATCGATTGCGTCCTGGATTCTCGCAAAGAGGGCATCATCCTCGGGCTGCTGCCAGTTCGGAAGCCAAAACAGTGTGTCGAGTTCGATGTGTTGAATGTCCAGGGCAGCAGATAGTCTGCGGGCAAAGGTTGTTTTGCCCGATCCAGTTGGACCGACCACGACGACTCGCCTCATCAACTTTCCTTTCGGTCGGCTGGTGTCGTCAACATCCAGGGATCGTTTGGTTTTCCCGTGCCACCCATGAGTGTCCTCCTTCTTTGGCCAAGAGCCAAAGAATAAGGAGGGACCCCGGTTTTGAACAGAGGTTGTAGGTTCGTCTCAAACTGCAAACCAGACGGTTACAGTCGCTTGAGCACCTTGACGAACTGGGCGAGTTCGTCCTCGGACATCTCATCTTTGAGGGCGTCGAAGAGGGCGTCCTGATACTCGCGAGTCGTATCTTGGTACTCGCGAGTCGCTTCGACAAACTCGCGGGTCGGTTCGTCGTCTATGTCGAGAATCAGTACGCCACTGTTGGGTGTTTCATTTCGTACGATGGGCGGGTTCGCTCCCCACGACCCAGGGGGCATCGGTGTGTTCGACCCCATCGAGGAGACGGCCGGAACTTCTTGGCTCCACGTCGTGTCGAAGCGCTCTTCGACAGCCCGCAGCTGCTTCGCGAGAAGGCTGACGCTCGGTCGTTGTGCACTATCGAGCGAGAGGCATTGGTGGACCACGTGGGCGAGGGCTTGGGGTATCGATTCTCGGTGTTTTCGGAGTGGAACGACGGGTGACCGGCGATCGTCACCCTCGAACGGACGCTGACCGCACAGGGCTTCGTATAGGGTTGCACCCAAGCCGAAGACGTCGGCCTTGGCGTCGATAGGTTCCCCAGCGATGACCTCGGGCGCCGCGTACCAGATATTCGACGAGCCCAACCCTGTGAGGTGAGAGGTCCACGTCTCGAAGGCGAAGTGTGCGAGACGCCATATTCGGCCGGCGACTAGCAAGACGTTTTCTGGCGCGATATCGCGATGGAACACGCCGTTGTCGTGGACGTATTCGAGCGCTGCCGTCAGCGCACGCCCCATGGCTAGCACCTGCTCGAAGGGAAGCCCATGTTCGTTGTGCTGGATTTCCTCGGCAAGCGTATGGCCATCAACAAACTCTTCGGCGACGAATGGTCGACCTGAAAATGTCCCCAATTCGAAGAGGGGGTTGATACTGATGTCATGAAGCTGTTTGATTTTCCGCCCTTCCAGGTGGAATCGGGCCAGAGCCTCCTCATCAAAGCTGTCGTTCTTCAAGACGCGTACTAGCACGCTCTGACTCCACGCATCGCGTCTTGCAAGGTAGAGGTCGGCGACCGGGTTGGTTCGCATCCGGTGCGTGAACTGGTATCGACCGCTCTCGTCAGTCGGTGGTGGTTCTGAGGCAAGAGTGAATACCATCGAGCTGCGCTGGACGTTTTCGGTCGTTTCCTGGGCGACAGCCTCGGTCTCGCCTTCTTCCAGTTCGTGTGGCGACTCGAGCGTGTCGTCGATGTTCTCGGCTTCGGGCTCCGCCTCGACCGCTGCGCTTTCGGCGGCTGGTTCCTCGGGCATGGGGCCGACCAGAAGGTGACCGAACGCACTCTTGAGCACGGCGCGAAGGCGCTCGACTCGTTCGCCTCCGAACTCCACCAACACAGCGTCGAGGGCTCGTGCTTCGGCGATGAGGCGCAGTGGCACGTCGGGGGTCGGGAGGCCGGCGAGGCGCGTGTTGAAGTGATACACCACTGCCCCAAGCGTAGGCAGGGCTTGCACGGGCATGAGATCAGCCAGGGTACCGAATAGGATTGTGCGGGTCTCGAGATCGACCTCGGGTTGGAGCAGGAAATCCTGTGTGAGCTCGATGAATCGCCCGATATCCTGTTCGATGGCCGACTGGAGTACGTCGATTCGGACTTCAGGGTTGCTGTTCGTGAACACGGCAGACAGCGACTCGAGATTCTCCAGCGGTGATTCAGTGGCTCGCGATCGAACCACAGAGCGCCGAATCGCTCTGATCGACTGCAGCATGTCTTTCGCGGTTGCCGGTCGTGCGAGCTTGTCCTCAGATAGCGCCCTATCGAGCAGCTCTTCGAGGCGAGGCGGCGAATCGATGTCTGTTTGGGCGGTCAAACATCGGCGAATCAGCCAGGCCAGGCTGAAGAGGTCGGACCGCTGATCCACCCCCTTGCCGGCGCGCTCTTCGGGCGCGACATGGTCACCGAATGGACCGAAACCCCTATTGAGAGCGCGCTCGAGTCCAAAGTGGGTCAGGACGATGGTTCCCGGAGCCGTGTAAACCACATCCCTGGGCCTCAGATCGCGGTGCAAAACACCTCGCCTGTGGGCGAAAGCGAGGGTCGAGAGCAACGTTTCGGCGAGGTCGAACACCTCGATCAAGGTCAGGCCGGGATTGGTTCGAGCCAATCGATCGGCCAGTGTCCTGCCAACAACGTACTGTCCCATCAACAAGACGCGGCCGTGTTTCTTCTCGACCCACCTCACCTGGGCGATATTGCTGTGGCGTAGGTGAGCGGCCCGTTTGATGGCAGTCTTGAGATGCAGAAAACTCTCTGGCGTGTTGGCCCACTCCTCAGCGAATCGCAGGACGGTCACATCGCGACGTTGTCGATCAACCGCCGCGAACCACATCCCGTATGGGTCGTAGCCGAGCTCACGGACGGGGCGTAAACCGCGTGGAAGTCTCACATCGGCGAGATCGTCGATGTCCCGTGGAATCAACGCATCGTAGTCGCCGGTATCAAAGGCTGGCTCCATCCAACCGAGATCGATGTTGCTCAGCAAGGAATCGTGTGCGTCGGAAGCCGTTCTTAAGTTAGGAGCCATATCACTCTCATCAGTAGGAGGCAGGAAAGGTGAGCCCATTTCACTCTCGTCAATCGACGAAGAGCCCGACGAGGCGAGTTCAGCTTCGTCGGTTGGGGGCTGGAAGGGCGAATCCATTTCGAGTTCGTCGTCTAGAACGAAATCTTCTTCAGGTATACTCGGCATGAACTCCGAAGAACTGTTCGAACCCGGGCTGGCCGGCTTGAACATCGAGGCCATGTCGACTTTTGGCTTGTTCGGTATGAGCGTAGAGATCATGTCCTTTTTAGGCGCTTTGGGCAACGCCACCGGCCTTTGTTCAGTTGTGGTTCCCTCGGTGATGAGCACCGATGCCATGTCCACGTCTGGTGATGACGGTATGAGTTCAGACCCGACGGGAGCGGCGGGTGTGTGTGGTTCGAATGGTTCAGCTACCAGGGCGAAGTCGGTTGGGTCGGGGGGGATAGGTTCGATCTCGACAGAGTCATCGGGAGTTGCGACAGCGGGCACGCTTGGCCACTCGAAGGTTGCGTAGACCCGCTCACTCCTCGATCGCTGCGTGAGCAGCGCGACGACTGCGATTGATGCCACACCAAGAAGTGTAAACCAAATCATGTCCCGTCCCCCCAGACTCCGGACCTGGTCCTCCTGAAGGTGTAATTTAACACTGCCACTAAAAACAAACAATGTGAATCTGGCCGCGTGGTCGTGACTTGGAGCAGACCTCGAGCCCCCAAACGGCCTGCTGCAGCCGGTTTTAGGCGGGTTTCCGCTACTAGGAAAAGTTCGTATATCGACCAGTAGCCCTTAAAACTGGACGAATTTGGGGCCTAGACATCCGTCGCTGGCCGCCTCGTTTAGCCATTTGAGCTGTTGGGGTCTACAGCCAGCCCCTCAAAACCAAGAGATAGTCGAGAGAAACGCCTACGAACGAAGGGATCTGTATGCGGGTGACGCCCTGAAGTTCGGTGTAGCGGAACGGGAAGAAGTCGACCTGCAGACTCAGCCGGTGAAGATGATCCTCAGTCACCTCGAGGTCGGGATCGAAGAAGTCGTGGCGCAACCGAGTATTGACCCCGCGGAACGGCACATAGGCCAACTCGTGGAACGCTGCGATCTGATTGACTGTTCGGCCGCCCGGTTGGCCGCCGATTTCGACCCAGTTCCACTCCCCAGAGTAAGTAACCGGGAATCTTGGAAGATAGAACCACGGGTTGATTGCGAATGATCCGCCGACCATGAGCCGAGAGTCACCGTCTGGGCTAGCTCCTCGGTAGTAACCCTGTGCGCCAAGGCCCCAACCCAGATCGCGCCACCCGGCCATGCCGCTAAAGGCCCACTCGCCGTCACCCGTAAAACCGTGCTGCGGCAGACCTGTCTGAAAGACAGCCAGGTTGGCATACGGGTAGTTCGGGGCCATTCCGATCTCTAGGCCGCTCACATAGGAGGACGGTCTGCCCGGATCGAACCCGAGATCTCGCCGCACAGGTGCCGTGTGATCATCCATTCGCGTGCCGTAGGGCGGCAGAAAGCGGCCAACCTTCACATAGCCGTTCCCAGGCCACTCGGAACTCATCACGAAGGCTTCGTGGAAACCGAACAAGTCGATCTCTTCCCCACCCACCGTTCCATCATTGTTGTTGCTGCCCCAGGCAGCACCCTCGAAGTAGAGCGTGAGATGGTCGACTGGATGTAGCGCAGCAGTGATTTCTGCCTGCATTGGAAAAATGAGTAGTTCATCCAGGAAGGCACCAGCCAGCCTGAAGTCGCCTCCGATCTGAAACAGGGGATCGGGATTGAGGCCAGCGTAGCGATCGTCGTGCAACCGGTTGACCGCGCGCGGCCCGAACGGCGTACCCCACGACATCAGGCTGCTCTCGGTATCGCCGGGTTCCGGATCCCATCCGGGTGGCACGCTCGGCCCATCGTCGACTGAGGTGGCCGCATGGGTCTGCGAGGTCGCCATTGAAGACGGTTGCGAGGTCGGCGAAGGCTGAGAAGTTGGCTGCTCCTGATTGTCGTTGTCGTCCCCACCCCAGCGCGACAATTCCTCGCGTTCAGCTTCACTGAGTTCCTCCCACCAGCCTAGCCTGTGGAAGACGGGCTGGGTGGTTCCGAAAGCCGGTAGCGTTTGAACCCCGAAGTAGATGCCCGATGCGTTGCGCAGGCCTCCTCCCGTGGGATCGACATGGCAACCTGAGCAGGACATCGTACACACACGGTCCCACCAGCCCGGGTTGTCCCATTCGTAGGGATCGGTATGGCAGTTGGTACAACTCCGTCCCGAGCGGCTCGTGTATTGGGGCAGGGCCTCTGGCGAAGACAGCGACACGAAGGGAATCGATGCAGCCGAGAGGAGACCGAGAAGGACCCCGAGGCCGGAGGCGAAGCGGACTAGAAAATTGGTACTGGAGTTGAGTCGGAGGTCGAATATCATTGTTCAATCTCCGCTTCTGCATCTGCGGCCCGCTCGGGTGATGCTGGCCCATCGCTCGAACGTCAGCATCTCCTGGGAGTTGAGCGGATCCATCGCGCCGGGCGGCATCGATCCGTTCTGTATCTCATCCCACGACTCGCAGGCCTCTCTCTCAGCCCGATTCTGACTGTCGAGCAGCGGTTCGAATCCGCCGCCCGAGTTCGCGTTGTGACACCGGTTGCAACGACGCTCCAGAATCGGAAGGACGTCTTCGTAGACCGGCTCAGCAGGCACAACGCCCGGAGCGACTTCTTCGAAGGTCAGGTCGCCCATTCCGCAGGCACCCATCGTCAGTAGGAACAGGAGAGAACATTCTCGAACTCGTCTTCGCATGCCCTCATTGGTAGCACAAAGTGACGTGCTGCGCGAAGTCGGCGGCAGGAACCCACTCGGTCTGGGCGGGAGGACACGGGCTTGGAAGTTACGCTGCTTAGATGGGCGCGGGACCAGATTTATTCTATCCTCGCCTGTATTGGAGGTTCCCATGAAGCGATTTGGTTGTTCCGCGTTGGGTGCGTGGGTTTCTGCTGGTTCAACCGGCCGATGGCTGGGTAGCCGGTATGTATGAGTACACCCTTATTCGAAATGGCGATGTAATCACTACCGGTGGCTTCCGGGCCGATCCATGACAGGGTTTCGGGAGTCGGACGATCTGCAGTTTAAGGAAGAGATCGACTGTGGATGGTTCACTGCAAGATGAGACCTAGGTTCAGCCGTCCATCTTCGACGGGTGGACACCAATAGCTGGAGCCAGTGACCGGACGCGAGAAGCGAAACAGAGCGTCCGAAATGCCGTCGTCTAGACCCACCATTTTGCGAAGTTGACGTTCAAAGGGACTGAGACTCGAGCCAAACGCGACGAACACAAGCCCGTTCTGATCGCCGTCTGTCCACGGCATACTTCGTCGCACCATGAAGGCGGGCGGGTCAAAGTCCTCTTGGGCGGTGCGTTTGACATGGGCGGACTCGGGTGCATCTTCGAGCTCCTCGTTATCAGAGAGCCGCCGCCCGATTATGTGGTCTTGCTCACCCTGGCTATGCGCAAAAAAGGCGTCGAGATCGTGCTCCCAGGTCTGAACGGCTACGAAACTAGAGCCCCGCAGGCCGTCTGGACCCTCGAGGACCAGGGCCGCTTCGATGGCTTCGTCGCCGACTGGGTTTTCGGTGCCGTCTTCGTATCCGGTCAGGTCGCGGCCGCTGCCATACATGAACGCGTCGAGGATTTGGACCGGCTCGAATGCCTCAGCGAGGAGGTCGATCCAGGACCGGCTCCTGTGCACCAGTTCCCCCCGATCGTGTCCGCGCAACCATAGCCACAGTGCGGTTTGGGTCGAGGGCACATCGATTCCGTTTCCGGACAGGACCGGAAAACTCTTCAACCCGTCGACTTCGCCCCCTAGGGCCGCGACCAGCGACGGCCCTAGACCGACCACTGCGTCGTCGCCCCAATCGCGCTCCCCCAGCCCCCGGACGGTTTGCGCTGCGTCAGCACCGGGCACTAGCTCAAAGCTGATGTAGCGGGCCATTTGGGTGAGGTCGGCGAGTATTCCTGGTTGTGATCCGTTCATGACGGCGTGAGTCTAGACGATTCGTGCTGGAATGCCAGCCCAACGGTCTTTCGGGTTGGCCGTTGTGAGGCGGTTTAGGACGGGATCGGGTGCTCTTTGATGTAGCTCGTCCGCCGCTCGGTCCAGTAGGCATCGCTGCTGGACCCCCGATGATGGGACCCGGCGAAGAATCTCCCCAACCATTCGTGTTCAACGCCAGCCGCTGAGAGGGTCGAGGCGTGTTGAGAGAGCCCTGCTTCTGCAATGGCTGAGATCAAAGCCTCCCAGCTGCTGTCTACGTCGTCGGCCGCTTCTCGAACGGCGTAGCCCGGGATTGGGAAATCAGTGGAATATTCGAAAAGGTATTGGTGGTGGGAACAGGCGCTTTCGAGCTCGATCAGAAGCTTGTTGAGGTGCAGCGCCTCGTCGGCGGTGAGCTCGGCCGGAACATTGGGCGGCCGAAGGGGTAAACGACGACTTGCTCCGTCCGAATCGCGAAGGGTCAGCTCGAGTGGTTCGCCACCGATCGTCACGTCGGCGACAGCATCAATAACGTAGATTGGCTTGTCGGCAGCGCTGTGAAGCACCCGCCATGTGGTGGCGTCCTTCCAAGAAGAAGACTCTATCGTCCATCCGTGGTCTTTCATTCGTTTCACCCTCACAGCAGAACCGCTCGCAGCATCGCGCATGCGGGGTCGACCAGCAACAAACGACTAAGAAAGCAGTTCTGTTGTGTGAAATATCCAAATATGTGTTTCCTTTTATTCATATATTTGGTTGGACTTTGACAGTCCGTGTGCCCACGCAGCGCCTCGAGCAGGCCTATCAGGACATCTTCAATCTGGTCTGTGATCTAGACGCCGAGGCGATGAACTCGGACGATTCAGTCCCCGTTACCCTTTCTTTTCTCTTCAGTAGCGAAAACGACGAGGCAGGTACGGAGTAGAGCGCGTCGCGCTCCAGGCTCGCCGTTAGCCAAACCCTCACTTCGAGAGTTTGGTGGACGATTTGAGAAGGGGTGCCTCCTTCTGAGGCCCCGCAGGTGTCAGGGCCTGATCACGAGTTTCCCTTTCGCCCGTCGCTCGCCCAAACAGCGAAAGGCCTCGGCCGTCTCCTCGAGGGGATAGCACCGGTCGATGACGGGCACGACGTGACCCGACTCGAAGTAGGTCTCGAGCTGATCTAGGCCTTGATTCGCCTTGATTGTGAGCAGCCCCATCTTCTTCCGGGTCAGGAGCGAGATCAGAGAGCCTTGGAACACCGCACCGAGAATCAGAGAAACCGGCCCCCCAACAACCATGTATCGCCCCAGGGGGGCGAGTGCGCGCTTGAAGTCACGCACCGAATGCTGTCCCACCAGGTCGAATATTAGGTCGTAGCGCTTGCCGCTGGCCGTGAAGTCCTCTTTCGCGTAATCGACGACATAGTCAGCCCCCAAAGAGCCCATCAGCTCCTGCTTGAGATCGTTGTCCACCCCGGTCACCTCGGCGCCGAGCGCCTTGGCGATTTGAATGGCGAAACTCCCCGCGCTGCCGCCCGCACCGTTGATCAAGACAGTTTGGCCGGGCTGTATTTGGCCCTTGTCACGTAAACCTTGGAGGGCGATCGCCCCCGACTGGGGGATTGCTGACGCCTGCTCGAAGCTCATGCTGTCAGGCTTGTGCCTCAGCATGCGTTCGGGGGCGCAGACCCACTCGGCGAAGCCACCCCATCGTTCGAAAATGTCGCCGTATACAGCGTCACCGGGCTTGAAGTGGGTAACCTCTGTCCCGACGGCTTCGACTGTACCCGCAACGTCTGATCCCAGAATCTGAATCTTTGGCGTAAAAAAGCCCCACAATCGGCCGTACAGGGGCTTGCCGCGCAGAATCTCCCAGTCCGAAGCATTGAGCGATGCTGCGTGAATCCGGATTAGGACCTCGTCGAGTTTGGGCGTCGGCTTCTCGATATCGACCAACTTCAGGATGTCGGGGGAGCCATAGGTTTCGCGAATCACGGCCTTCATGGGCCCTCCTTCGCTGACGACCGTTCAGGTTTCAGCCGGTTCAGCCGCACCGAATTCTTCCAGTGCCTGCTCGAAAAACGTCTGCGCCTGGTCGGGTTTGCGCGAGGCGGCGTTCCGTCCATATGCTGCGATCCAGGCCTCACAAACAGCTCGAGCCGCCTTTTGACAGAGCAGCAGGACCTGCACGAAGAAGCCGCGCAATGCCTTCA
>CAZDBH010000246.1:0-12466 GCA_964503485.1 uncultured Bradymonadales bacterium
ACCGCTAAAAGCTAACGGCTGGAGTCCGGGGCGTTATACCCGACGGGCTCCTAGCTCCTTGTTTACCGTTTTCCAAGGCCTTCCGTCAGACCATAGAAAATCCGGGTAGTTGACGTAGACAAGCCGCAACCCCTCTGGTCTCGCCGTCGTGCCGGCCTGCGACCGATCTTTGGCCTCGATCAAGGCAGGGATCGACTCTGGATCTCGCTTTCCGCGACCAACCCTCACGAGGGTGCCAACCAGGGTTCGGACCATGTACTTCAAAAAGGCGTTACCGGCGACCATGATCGTGATGTGAGGTGTTTCCTCGAGAATGTCGATTCGGGAGAGAGTGAGGACAGGTGAAGGCGCCGAACAGCCTGCCGCCCTCAAAGACGTAAAGTCGTGAGTGCCCAAGAAATGCTGGGCGGCGGCGCGCATGGCGCTGATGTCGAGATCACCCTGAATCTGCCAGCTGGTCCCACGGTAGAGTGGGTGATGGGCGCGACCAAGGAACAGATCGAATCGATACAGTTTTCCGCGGGCGGAGTGGCGAGCGTTGAAGTCCGATGGACACGGTTCCAGAGCCATCACCCGGACATCCCTCGAGCTTACGGCGTTTAGGCCGTTTTTCAGCTGATCCGGCCGCATACTGCCTTCGTAGTCGAAGTGCATGACCTGCCCTTCGGCGTGCACACCTGCGTCTGTGCGGCTGGCGCCCTGAACCTTGGATCGGGTGCGCGCAATCGTCTCGAGAGCGTCCGTCAGCTCACCCTCGACCGTTCGGACATCGGGTTGAATCTGCCAACCGTGAAAGTCGGTTCCGCTGTAGGCGACGAGTCCTCTGAATCGAGGCATCTTCAGAACTCGAAGGCGAGGCCAAACAGGAAGGTGCTGTCACTGAAATCAAAGCTGGCGTCGGACCCGAAGTCGTCTACCTCGGCCATGAGCCACTCGGCAAAAAGGTAGCTATCGTTGATTCCCGCCGTCACATCGAGACCACGGGACATCGTGGGCGCCAGCACATCCAACAGGAACTTGACCCCGGCGCCAGCGTGCCAGCCAAAGGTGCCACCTCGACCTTCGTCGAGCTGGCTAGTATCGGGATTACGGTAGGTGGCAATCCCGGCCGCCGAGTTGATCCACCAGAGGTAGTAATCGAGGCCAGCCTTCATATAGGGGACAAGTGGAATGGAGAATTCTTCCTCGAGGAGATCGAAGCGGTACACCAGTGAACTTCGCAACGGCAGAATGTTCAGGCTCGTGTCGTCAACACTGGCTTCTCCCGAACTGAGCAGCCCCTTGCCCTCGACGGAGCTGTAGCCGAAGGAAAAACCGATGGCCAATGAGCCGAATTCACGCCAGAGGAAGTGATCGTACTCGATCTCGAAGTAGAACCCACCGCCGGAGCCGAAAATTGTCTCGTAAGGTGTTCCAGACTCGCCGAGCGCTGCGTCGATTGCAGGGGCGTACTCCCCGAACTTGATCTCGAGTTCGCCGGTTATTGGCGACTCGACCGACTGAGCCGATGCGTCCTGAGGAAGCAGTGACGGTACCATCAAAAGGGCAGCCACGACCGTTGCGACCGCCTTGCGGCGCCTCCTATACAGTAGCGGCGCCATCAGAAGCGCGATGAACCAGAGACCACCGGTGACCGGATTGGCCGTTGCGCAGTAGCCGCCTTCGTCGGTACCTCCATTGCCTCGGTAGTACTCGTAGAAGTCCTCGACGGGTTGAGTCGTCACCGTGACGACCTCCGAAACCGCGCTCAAGTTGCCGACGCTATCTTTGGTGACGACGGCAAGATAGTACGTATTGATTGTGATCCCTTCATCTAGCTCCTGAGTCGTCGAGGTACCAGATACGTTGGTGTGAGTTAAGTTCGAAGGATCCGCCCCGTCGGGGATCGGGTCGGTGCCGTAGTAGAGCGTATACGATGATGCGGCCTCTACTTCTGACCAACTGACCACAATTTGGGATTGACCTGCTTTGGCCGTGAGGTCGGTGGGCGCTGCCGGGCGGTCGGTGTCGAACTCGATGCGGAGCTCGTCTCGGTCGGGGCTGTCGCTGGTATCGTCCTCATTGAAGTCAGTGAAGATCATCATGACGTCGATGACGTCGGCGTTCGAGGCGCACTCCGCGACGCTGGAAACTCCTGTCAGACTGGCGAATCCAATTTCGAATCGGACGGTCGAACCGCTGAGACTCTCGTTTTCGAGGAGAACTTGGCACTCTTCGGTCGCCGCGTCGTAAGTCAGACTACTTTCGGAGCAGCTTTCCGAGTTGAGCACCAACTTCACCGTGAAGAGACCGTCATCAGGTAGCGGCGTATCAAAGTTCCAGGTGAACTCGATCTTGTCGTCCGGGTTGGCCGCGAGAGACTCGCAGTCTTCGATGTTGATGACGTACTTCTGTGCTTCTGTGTCGGCGTTGGCGCTCAGGAGAGATAGTCCGTCGACCTCCACCGAGCTCACCGATTCGCTCCGGTCCTGGGCCTGCGCGATCGCGGGAAGTGTCGCAGCTAGTGCCAAGGTGAGCATCACTAAAATGGGTGTTCTATTCATTGCTGTCGCTCTAACCGAATCGCTGTAACCACTGCCATGCCGATTTGGCACATCGCCGGGTCCAAGGCGTGGGCTGTTCCTGTTCTGTATGAGATCGCTAACACGATCAGCGGTTGGCATAAAGTTCCTTGGCCACGAGGTACTCCGCAATTTGCACTGCGTTGAAGGCTGCGCCCTTAAGCAGGTTGTCGCTGACCACCCAGAAATGGAGCGTCGCGGGTCGGGTCACGTCCTGACGAATGCGGCCCACGAAGGTATCTGTTCGGTGGCTTGCAACACGGGCCAGCGGATATATGTTTCGAGCCGGATCGTCCATGACGACAAGATTTGGAATCGCCTCGAATAGTCGGCAGGCCTCATCCCGTGTGATGGGCGCGTCGAGGTCGACAGTGACGGCCTCGCTGTGACTTCGGACCACGGGTACGCGAACGCATGTCGCTGTGCTGTCGAGATCGGGCAGTTCGAGGATCTTCCTCGTCTCGAAGGTCATCTTCAGTTCTTCTGAAGTGTAGCCATTCTGCTCGAATGAGCCGATGTGCGGCAGTGCCTCGAACGGCAATGGGTGAGCAAACACATCGCTGTTCGGCTCGTCTCCCGCCATCATCCTCTCAGTTTCGGTCAGCAGTTCGTCGATCCCGCCCTGTCCGGCTCCACTGGCGCTTTGATAGGTGGAGACAATGACTCGGCGAAGGCCAGGGTTGTCTGCAAGGGCCTTCAGCGGAAGCACGAGCTGAATAGTCGAGCAGTTGGGGTTGGCGATGATTCCCTTGTGTTGATGACATGCGTGGGCATTCACCTCAGGGACGACAAGGGGTACGCTGGGGTCCATTCGGAACGCAGAGCTGTTATCAACGACCACCGCGCCAGCCTCGACGGCAGCGGGAGCAAATTCGAGGCTACGCCCTCCTCCACAGCTGAACAACGCGATATCGATGTCTGCGAACGAGGCCGGATTCAGCTCCTGAACCGCTAGCTCCTCGCCCTTGAAAGTGAGTCGTTTTCCAGCTGAACGTGCGGAAGCCAACAGCCGTAACTCGTCGATCTGCAATCCCGACGCCTCGAGACTATTCATCATCTCGCGACCAACTGCGCCGGTTGCGCCTGCGATGGCGATCTTCAGTTTGGATGACATAATGCTCTCCCAAAATTCACTCAGAACCGCAGTTAGGTAGGTAGCCTTTTCGCGGCCAGAGGTAAAGCGCCCAGCCAAAGATGTATGTCGGGAGTCGGTCAATGTAGTCCCGAGATCGATCTTGTCTTATGTTGTCAGAATGGTGCGTTGTATAATAGTTGCGTGTTTGTTCACCGTTTCGATGGGCTGCGGCTCCGCCGGCCCCCTCATCCCGTGGGGACTCAAAGGAGCGCCCGACCACCTACTGACGCCGCTCACGCCCGATCATGATGGGGACGGAATTGACAATCGATTTGATCGATGTGTCGACCTTCCCGAGGACAGAGATGGCTATCGCGATGATGACGGGTGCCCGGATGGGGACAACGACGGCGATGGGATTGCGGACGAGAAGGACGGTGAGGAGGATTAACCTTGGAAGCTCCTGATATTCCAGAGGAAGTAAGCTCCTTCCACGCCGACCAAATCGTCGTCGACATGCACGTAGACATGATTCTTCAGCAAAGACTGTTCGGGTACGACGTCAGCAAGTTCCATCGACCTTGGTGTCGCAGGCAGCCGTTCTTTCGCCATGCCGACGTTCCGCGGATGGTGGAGGGTGGCTACACCCTGAGCATTCTCGGAATTCATTACTGGCCGTGGGAGAGCAAGCGCGCTTGGCGCGAGGCAAAGAAACAACTTGCCTACATGAACCTCGTCGCGGAGCGCGATGACAGAGTTCAGCTCGCTCGGACGGCTGCGGATGTAGAAGAGGCTAAGAAGGCGGGAAAGCTGACATTCATGGCCGGCATCGAGGGTGCCCACATTCTGGCTGGCAATGGCGATTTGGTAGATGAGTTCGAGGAGCTGGGGGTGGTGTATTTGACACTCGCCCACTTCAGCAAGAACTCGGCTGCGACTCCCGGGATGGGACGAGGCAAGGATCAATCGACCGGCCTCACCCAGTTTGGACGGGAGTTGATCGGCCGTTTGAACAAGAGCCGTATCCTCGTCGATGTATCCCATGTCAACCGTCCCGGGGTGCTGGAGGCCTGCGAGACCACGAGTTCACCGGTGATCGCCTCCCACACCACCGCGGCGGGTTTCTTCGACCACAACCGAGGCCTGACCGACGACGGGATCAGAGCGGTGGCCGAAACGGGCGGTGTGATCGGAATCATGGTCTCGCCTCAGTTTCTGACAGGGAAATTCAATGCGTCGTACGAGGCGGTCGTGGACCACTCGATGCACGTCGTCGACCTGGTTGGCCCGGAACATCTCGCGATCGGAACCGACTATGACGGTTGGATTCCGACCATCCCCAACGACGTTCGAGACTGCCGTGATATGCCTCTGTTTACGCAACGATTGTTGGAGCGGGGGATGAGTCGGCCGGAAGTCTCCGGCGTATTGGGCAGCAATTTACTGAGAGTACTCAGGGAGGTCAGGGGCTAGTGGGCTCGAGTCTGGCAGAACGTCTCTCAGGGTTGGGCCATAACCTCAGTGCTGCACAACTCGAACGCCTCGATCAGTTTTGCGATCAGATCCTGAGAGTTGGCGCCAGGATGAACCTGGTCGGCCGTGTGGACCGACCCTTCATCGAAGGCAATCTCATCGGTGGCAGTTTGGAGTTGGCCCGTCTGGCCCCGCTGCTCGGCCGAGTCGTGGACGTGGGCAGTGGAGCCGGCTTTCCCGGAATCCCCCTAGCCGTGATGTTTCCTGACTCGCAGTTCGAATTGGTCGAAGTTCGAAAGAAGCGTGTCGCCTTTCTCGAACAAACCTGCCGCAAGTTGAAACTCAGTAACGTCTCAATCCGTATGATCGACGTGGGTGAACTGGTGGGAGAGTCCTTCGATTGGGCCGTTTCACGTGCGTTTCGCCCACCTCGAGAGTGGCTCGAGACCGCGTCGGGACTGCTCAGACCTGGGGGGTTCGCGGGGCTCTTCACGGTGAAGCGCGAATGGAACGAGCTAGAGTTGAATGGGTGGACAGCAATTCGGTCGGCGCCGGATCGCTCCGGCGCAGACCGAATCGTTGCCTGCCTCCAGCTGGAGTAGCCACGGTGAATCCAGATACCAGGGCACCCCGGCGACGCCACCCCCCCCCTGCCCCCGCCCGCGTGCCCGTATTGAACGAAGCGCGGTGTATTGAGTCCCAAATCGAGCGTTTGACTGAGCTCGGCCCGGATGTCGAGGTGATTGTCGTCGACGGTCAGAGCAGCGATCAAACGGTGCAGCTGGCTTCGGACCACGGGGTGCGGGTGGTTCACTCCAAGCCGGGGCGTTCTCGGCAGATGAACGCGGGCGCCGCTCAAGCAACCGGGGCTATTCTGGTCTTTCTCCACGCCGACGTCGCGTTGCCTTCAGAGTCGCTCGATTGGATCCGTCGAACGCTGGCGCGACCGGGGGTGGTAGCCGGAGCGGTTCGGACCCCCCCCGTATGGGACTCGGAGGCGGGTGGTTCAGCTTGGGTCAGTCCCCTCCTCCATCTAGCTGACCTGCGTTCTCGCTACAGTCGCCTCCCTTACGGTGACCAAGCGCTTTTTCTCGAAGCCGAGACTTTTCGAGCGGTGGGTGGGTACCCGCAAACCGAGCTAATGGAAGACCTGGAACTATCCAGACGGCTGAGTGTCTTGGGTAAAATCCGCACCGTCCCAGCCACCGTTCGGGTGTCGGGCAGGCGATTTCAGAGTCGCCCGATCGCGTACACCGTGTTGGTTAATGTACTTCCCGTGCTGTACCGGGTGGGCGTTCCGGCGCGGATCCTGAGCAAGCTGTATGGGCAGGTTCGCTGATCAGTCGTAAATTCAGTCGAGCCGGACGATTGACACGGCGAACAAAGAAAAGCAATCTCGAATAAAGCTAACGCTCGGGGGAGCAGAAGAAGCGTGAGCGAATACCTCACTTATGCCGCACTAAAGACAGACGACTTCGATGGGCTACTGCGTAGATGTACAGCAGCTGCCAACAAAATCGGTGTACGCTTCGAGGTTCCAAAGGCATCCGCCCGTGAAGCCACGACTTGGATCGGCCAGTTCGATAACGGCTGGGTCTTTGCGTTGGCCGATCCGGCAGTCTGGGAGCTGCTAGACGTCTTCTCGAAAGTCTCGCGTGACAAGAGCCTTCCCTACTTGTTTGGTTCGACGGAAGGCGGTTTCACGAAGTGGAGTTACGAATACGCGGAGCAGGGGCAAGTTCTTCATCGGTTCTATTCGGATCCATCGATCCGATTCCAAACCTCCGAATACGATCAATACAAAGGTGATCCTGCCCATCTGGCTTCGGTCTTTGGGCTCTCGCGGATCCGGCTGCAGCAGAGTCTTCAGCAGTTTAATGCGGTGAACGTGCAGGCCTTCCACGAAATGTTGGGCTTTTCAGTCAGCCGAGCCACCACGCTGAAGTTTGTTATCGTGGCTGCCGATCGATATACAGGAAGCCACACCTACGTCGGGGATCTAAAGGAGGGAGGCGTTCCACCAGGCGAGACGACTGGCACTGTTGGAAAGGCCACGTTGGCATTTCAGCAGATCGCTGGCGCGGCGGACCAGGGATTCAACGCCGCGGCACGTGCAAAAGCGAAGAGCTTCGGGGCTGAAGGCGGGTTTGCCGAAGCACGAGATATGGTTCTTCGGCTCCAGCAATCGGGCCAGTCGAAGGTTGCTCTTTCACTGGTTCAGGAGCTCCTCAAGCGAGTCGAGGGTGGTGAGTTCGATCAGCTCTCCAACCTGGAGCGTGAGATTCGGATCGCGTCGACGTACGCCATCCAGGGACTCGTGCTCTTCGATCTCGGGTACACCGATCGAGCGATCGACGCCATCAAGAATCGCGCGCTAACGGTGAACCGTTATGTGGGCCCTGACCACCGCGCAGGTATTGCTCTGCGACTAGGCTCGATGCTTGTTGAGAAGGGAGACTATGCGGGCGCACTGGATCCGCTTCGGTTGTGCCTAGCGGAGCGCCCGACTGATCCGACGGCCTGGTCTGACCTGGCGCGGGCGACTCTGAGGTTGGGTCAAGCCGATCAGGCTAGACATGCGTGCCTCAACGGGGTCGCGAGCAACCCGAAATTTGCCGCCTGGCGAGGCCTAATGAAGGAGATGGGGCTCCGAGAGACAGACCTGCTGCCAAAGCGCGATGAAGAGCGGTCCAAGCAGTACCGCAAGGAAGCAAAGGCGCTGATGCGAGATGGTCGCAGAGTCCAGGCCCTCGCGAAGTTTCGGCTCAGCCTCCACCACCAACCGAAGGACCTCGATTGTGCCTGGGGGGTGGCGTGCGCGGCTGCGGAATGCATGCGAGAGGGCGATTTCGAGGTCAACAAAGAGGACCACGAGGCGATTCGCCTGCTCGAACAGGTTTGCTTCGGCAATCCGACCTGGCCGTGGTCATGGGGCACCTTGATTGAGGTCTTGTCTCGCTATGGACTCGACCAGCGGGCCCAAGAGGCAACCGAAGCCTACGCTCGCATCTACACCACGAGTGTCGAAGACCTGCTCGATGTCTCTCTCTGGCTGGTCAAGCTCATGCCGCGTCAAGGGGTTGGGCTGCTCAAGATTCTGCTAGAGCGTTTTATCGAACTGCGCATGCGCGGCGTTTCGACGTACGATGAGGCCAGAGACACAGCGAAATTCAAGGCGCTGGCGACCTACGGCTGGGGGCTTCTGGAAATCGGAGGCGCTCACGACGCCGTACCCCATTTGATTGAGGCCTCGAAGCTGGACCCCAACAATGCCGACAACTGGGCCACACTCGGTGAGGCGCACTTCCAACTGAAGAACTGGCGGGCCGCCAACAAAGCCGTCGCACGCGGAATTAAGAAGGCGCCCAACCATCCTCATCTGTTGCGGCTTTCGAAGGAACTGCGCTCGAAAGAGTATTGATGTTCGCCGCCGGCGACCTCCGTCGCGCCGTTCGATTTGATGCCCCCCAACACCCCATTTTCGGCAGTTCGTGATTGCCACCCGGCCTCGCATGGTCTATTTACCGCCGAAAGGAGCGAGCACATGGTGATCAAACGCGACTTCATGATGGATCAGATCAGCGAGCTTTCAGACGGCCTGAAAGAGGCCCGAGAGCTCGCGCAAAAGGGGCAGCTGGTGAAGGCGGACGGACTCCTTGCGGAGATTCTCGGCGCTTGCACGCGTCTTCGAGATGACTGTGAAGGCCCGGCCCTGGACCGTTTCGAGGCCGAAGTTCACACCGAAGTTGCGCTGCTCGCGAGCACACGTGGAGACGGGACGCTCGCCGGGACACATCTAGAAAAGGCGATGGGGTTTGTTGAACCCCTTGCTCAAGAGAACCCTGACGACCCAGCGATTTTCGGTCTTTTTGCGACGTTGCAGCTGAATCTCGGCGCCATGTATGCAGCCGCGAAACGCTATGACGATGCGATACCTCTGCTGAGCGACGTGATTGAGCGCTTGAGGCCCAGGCTGGACAAGACCGGCGAAGGGTCCCCGGTAGTACAAATGGTGGTTGCTGCTCTGCAGAACCGAGCGACGGTTCGGGCCCAGCAACAGGATCTGGCTGGTGCGATATCAGACATTGCCTTAGCCCGAGAGACCGCTTCGAGGCTGGGTGAGGTGCTTGGGCCCTCGGCTCGGGTCGACCTGTCCCTTCGTCTCGCGGGACTGGAACGCCAGTCGGGCAACTCGGCGGGTGCTCTGCAACACTGTGGAGAGGCGCTGGAGGTCAGTACGGAAGCCGTGCACAAGGATCCCACCAAGTTCCACGCGATCTTCATGCGGAGCAAGATCGCGATGGCCGATGCCTGTTTCGAGAACGGACACTATTCGGAGGGCGAGGATCACCTCTTCGAAGCCGTCGATCGAATGCCAGACCTCATTGATACTGTTTTGGTCGGCATGGACTTGTACGCGGCTCTCTTGGCGAAGAGCGACAGCGCGCTCGAGGCCGGGGGGCTTCCTCGCGATGAGGTCGAAGACAGCTTCGCAGAACTGCTGGCAAAGCTCGACACCCGATGCCAGGACCCAGAGTTGTGTTCATTGGCCCACGCGCGGTTTAGAGCGCTTACTGACTCTGCGGACAAGCTCGCCCTGGAGCTCGCAGCCAAGGAGTACGGCGATGAGCCCGTCGACAGGTGGCGAAAGGCGGTCCAGATCAAACTGCGGTCCGCACTGTCTCAGCACGCGCATTAGTCACTCGAAATTCTCACCTTTACCCTTGATTTTCTAAACCCATCTGTTAAAAGGGCGAACTATATGGTACTAAAATGGTACTATATGTCGCTGCAAGGCGTTTGCGTCCGTCACAGGTGGCCAGAGTATGATTCGAATCACCAGAAATACTGACTACGGTATCGTGACGCTAGTCCATATGGCAGCGAACCCGAATCGCCTCCTCCACACGGCGAGCAGCCTATCGGAGGCGACGGGCGTTCCGCAGCCGACGATAAGTAAACTACTGAAAGTGTTGACTCGAGCTGACGTGCTGGTGTCGCAGCGCGGGGCAACTGGGGGTTATCGACTGGCTCGACGGCCAGCGGAGGTAAGCCTGACGGATATCATCGACGCGCTGGAAGGCCCGGTATCGCTAACGGACTGCGCGGATGGTTCGACGGGGGGTTGCGACCTCGAGCCGTCGTGCTCGACAAGAGGCATTTGGCGCATTGTGAACGACCGCGTCCGGGCGGCCCTGGGGGCAGTGAGCCTCGAAGACATGGTCTGGGGCATTCCGTGCGGTCTTGGCATGGGTCCGAAACAGCAATTGATGGAAAGCCGGCCCCAAGCGGGCGGAGAAGAGAAAGGCGCATGAGCTCAAGCACCGATCAGATTCAAAACATCGTCGACCAAGAATACAAGTACGGCTGGGTCACCGATATCGACGTCGATAACCTGCCTCCTGGTTTGAGCGAGGACATCGTGAGGGCGATTTCAGCCAAGAAGGAGGAGCCTGAGTTCCTTCTGGAGTACCGGCTGAAGGCGTTTCGTCACTGGCAAAAGATGACCGAGCCGACCTGGCACAACGTCAAGATTTCGCCCATCGACTACCAAGACATCATCTACTACTCGGCGCCCAAGGCCCCGGTCGTACTCGAGAGTTTGGACGAGGTCGATCCCGCTCTGCTCGAGACATTCAACAAGCTGGGAATCCCTCTTCAAGAGCAAAAGCGGTTGAGTGGTGTGGCGGTGGACGCCGTGTTCGATAGCGTATCGGTCGCGACGACGTTCCGAAAAGAGCTCTCGGAGCGAGGCATTATCTTCTGCTCCTTTTCGGAGGCGGTGAAGGAGTATCCCGACCTGATCGAGCAGTACCTGGGAAGCGTTGTTCCCTATACGGACAACTTCTTCGCATGTTTGAACGCGGCAGTGTTCAGCGATGGCTCGTTTTGCTACATCCCCAAGGGCGTTCGTTGTCCTATGGAGCTGTCGACTTACTTCCGAATCAATTCCGCAGGCACGGGCCAGTTTGAGCGGACGCTTATCGTGGCCGATGAGGGGAGCTATGTGAGCTACCTCGAGGGCTGCACAGCGCCGAGGCGCGACGAGAATCAGCTGCACGCGGCGGTGGTCGAGCTGATTGCTGCGAAAGACGCCACCATCAAGTACTCGACGGTCCAGAACTGGTACCCGGGTGACAAGGACGGTGTCGGCGGTATCTATAACTTCGTTACTAAGCGTGGCCTCTGCGGCGGTGAGAACTCGAAGATATCGTGGACTCAAGTCGAGACCGGCTCGGCGATCACCTGGAAGTACCCGAGCTGCGTGTTGAAGGGTGACAACTCAGTCGGTGAGTTCTACTCAGTTGCCCTCACGAACAACAAACAACAGGCCGACACCGGCACCAAGATGATCCACTTGGGCAAGAACACGAGCAGCACAATCGTGTCCAAGGGTATTTCGGCCGGCGAGGGCCAGAACGCGTACCGCGGGCTGGTGCGAATAGGCAAGAACGCCTCTGGGGCACGTAACTACTCGCAGTGTGATTCGATGCTGTTGGGTGACCGGTGCGGCGCTCATACCTTTCCCTATCTCGAAATCAAGAACGCCGACTCAACGGTGGAACACGAGGCATCGACCTCGAAGATTGGCGAAGATCAGATTTTCTATTGCAACCAGCGTGGCATCTCGAGCGAAGACGCGGTCTCGATGATCGTGAACGGTTTCTGCAAAGAGGTGCTCGCTGAACTTCCGATGGAATTCGCGGTTGAAGCGCAGAATCTATTGGGACTCAGTTTAGAAGGCAGTGTGGGTTAACAAATGCTGAAGATTAAGAATCTCCACGCGAGCGTGGACGGAAATGAAATTCTCCGGGGAATCAGCCTGGACGTGAACGCAGGTGAGGTGCACGCCATCATGGGGCCCAACGGCTCCGGCAAAAGCACCCTTGCCAAGGTCCTGGCTGGCCATCCCGCCTATGAAGTGACAGCGGGTACGGTGGAGTTCCAAGGCAAAGACCTCTTGGAGCTAGAACCAGATATTCGGGCCTGTGAGGGCGTGTTTCTCGCATTCCAATATCCAGTCGAGATACCCGGCGTCAGCAACATGTACTTCCTCAAGTCGGCACTCAATGCGGGGCGCCGGCATCGGGGAGAAGAAGAGCTCGACGCATTTTCGTTTCTGAAGTTGGTGCGTTCCAAAGCCGAAATCCTGAAAATGGACGAGGCACTGCTAAAGCGCGCCGTCAACGACGGTTTTTCGGGCGGTGAGAAGAAGCGCAACGAGATTCTTCAGATGGCCATACTCGAGCCGACGCTGGCGGTTCTCGATGAGACCGATTCAGGACTGGATATCGATGCGCTTCGAATCGTATCTGAGGGTGTCAATGCGCTTAAGAGCCCTGATCGCGGCACCGTA
>CAZDBH010000247.1:0-12465 GCA_964503485.1 uncultured Bradymonadales bacterium
GCTAAAAGCTAACGGCTGGAGTCCGGGGCGTTATACGCGACGGGCTCCTAGGGGTTAGGCTCTTGGCTCGGCATTGCGAAGGTCTCCGAAGGATGTTCTGAGGGCACGAAGAGGATTGCTGCCTTGACTATAGACTCCGTGGCTTGCGCAAAATCATGCGCCACTTTCTCACTCGCAGGTCACCGAATCTGAAGGCTCCACACCATTTGTAATCGGCGGATCATCTGACAGATCGGCGAAGGGCTCAGCTAAGCACGAGTAGTAGTCGACGTACTCTGGCTCCTCGTCGTCGTCGGGCTCGATGGTGACCGTCCCCGCACTGGCTCTAATGAACGGCGCGGCAATGGTTTTGTAGACCTGGACAAGTTGCGCCCGGGTTGTCCCGGTTGGGCAGGTAGCGACGTGCACGACCGTTCGGGTTGCCTGTTCATCATCGCATTTGGAGGACCCCAGGCTAACTGTGGTGCCCCCACGAGAGCTCCATCCGATCGCCCCATTGTCGGTGGTGTACCCGGTGCCGCGGTTGTCCACCCACTCAACGTGACGGATAGCTCCTGCAGACTCGGGCGTCAGTCGTGTGCTGGTCGGTGTGCCGTCTAGCAAGTCAATGGTCGAAAGATGCCGCTCCAGGCTGCCGTCGATGTCGAAATGAGTGATGGCGTTTCCGTTGGGAGCGAAGTGAATCTGGCTCGCATCGGTCAGCTCTTCGACCACCACATCGCGATCGTCGCCGTTCTTGTCCACCGTGATGAGCTCGGACAATTCGAAGCTGACGGTCGAGCCAAAGTACGCCAACGTCCGACTATTCGGGTGCCACCCAAAACTCGTTACTTCTGCCCCAACCACCTGAGTCTCTGTCACGTTCACCCGGCTAGAGCCATCAGCAGGTGCGGTGTAGAGGTCGACGCTAATCCCCTCAGCCTCGCGCATAGTAAAAGCGAGTGATGAACCGTCGGGACTCCAGGCGAAGCGATGATTCGAGTAGCTGAAATCACTATTCTGGGTCAGCGTTCGCAATCCACCCTCGACCGCAGCCCCCACCATCACCGAAATCGTGTTGCTCTCGCCGCCCGCTGCCTTGACTGCTAGGTGAGCCGAGTCTGGAGACCAGCTCCACTCTTGGATTTGATTCAGGCGCTGGTCAGAGAGCACGTTGGAGGCCTCGGTCGGCGCACTCGCGGTGTCGGGTTCGAGCACATGGAGCGTCTGGTTCTCCGCATCCACGAAAGCGACCGTCGTGCTGTCCGGTGACCACTGAATGCCCCCCAATTGCGCAATGGCTTCGATTGTTGCGGCGACCTCGCCGCTCGCGGTTTGTTTGATGATCAGGTCGGCAGTCGAATCCTCGAAAACACCGTAGGCAATCCACTCGCCGTCGGGTGACAACGTCGGTTGCAGAATGTTGCCTTCGTCCAACAGTGACGGATCTGCTTCGCTGCGGGGTGAAACTGTAAACAACTGCCGAGCACCCCCCTCGCTATCCGTAACTAGCGCCACCCACTCGCCTCCGTGGGAGACAGAGTAAGCCGAGACCCCTTGTATCCCGCCCAACTCCGGATCGAGGCGGCGGGCGCTTCCGTCCTCATCGAGCGCGATCAGTACTTGGGGGTAGCCGGCACCAACCAACTGGATAACCAGCGGACCCGTGTCAGTGTTCGTCCCGTCAGAATCAGCCGATTCGTCTGGCTGGTTGCGGTCCGAGTCTGCCGTGTCGTCCACGATGTCGCCACTCTCGTCAGGTAAGGCGTCGACGACATCATCTTCAGATTGATCCGCATCCGTTTCAAGAGAATCCCCTGTCGGCCCGTCGACGGGCAGATCCCCTTCAGCGTCGGCGGTTGAGTCCGTGTCGGAGCCCGTGTCGGGACTGTCCGTGGAACTGCATGCTCCCATAAGCCAGCACGCTGCAGCTAGAACGAGAAAGCGGGCGCAGAGAGCGATTTGAGAAGTTTGCGGCTTCATTCGTATGGTCACCGTATTGTTGGGTTCGGACACAATCCAGCACCGGGCCGCTCAATAGTCAAGCCAGAAAGCTCCCTTCCCGCCAGCTTCAACTTGACATCTAAATGAAAATGGTTTTCAATATCACTAGAGAGCATCCACTGTCTCTAGAGAGGGCCAGATGATCGTTTGTATGTGCCGGGGAATCTCAGATCGGAAACTGCGCGCCGGAATCGAACGGGGAAAATTCACCTCCGTCAGAGAGATCGCCAGAGACTGCGGTGCTGGAAGTGATTGCGGTGCCTGCGTCAACTCGCTCAAAAATCTGGTCAAAAACCCGTCGAATAGTATAGGGGACTATAAACAGGCAGACCGATAGGCGTTGGCGCGGAGAGGCAAAGTGGGCTACTCGAGACAGAATCAAACAATCATCGACATTCTGAACCAGGTTCTTACGGCCGAACTCACGGCCATCAATCAGTACTTCGTACATGCAGAGATGTGTGAGAACTGGGGCTACAACCGACTGTGCGAGCATATCAAGAAACACTCGATCGGTGAGATGAAGCACGCCGAGAAGTTGATTGAACGGGTGCTGTTTCTCGAAGGCACACCCAACGTACAGCGGCTGGGTAAGATCAATCTAGGCGAGAACATCGAAGAAATGTTGCGCTCTGATCTCACCCTCGAGAAAGACGCCCTTCCCCGCCTGGCCGACGGCATCACGACATGCTACGACGAGGGCGATCACACCAGCCGAGGCCTGCTACAGGAAATCCTCGCCGACGAAGAAGAACACGTCGATTGGTTGGAGGCTCAGCTAGAACAGATCGAGCAGATGGGAATCGGAAACTACCTTTCAGTTCAGGTACGCGACTAACCAATTCAGCGCCGACTTCGCCCCCTGGTCCACCGCCCTCACTGTCTGGCTTTGGAAACAGCCTCTTTGAACTCGGTCAGCGCCGACTCGACCTCGACATCCGGGCCCCTCTCGTCGAGCGCCACTTCGAGTAGTCGGGCCGTCTCGCCAACCTCGTGATAACCGAACGTCCCAGCGATGCCGACGATTGTGTGCGCGACCGCGCTGGCCGTCTCCGTATCTCCCTGGCGGATGGCTGCCTCAATCTCGGAGAGTCTCGCGGGAAGGCCTGCGGAGAACTTCTGTGCCATGATGTTCAGTTGTCCGGCCAGTTCCGCGTTGGGAACGGCTTTCGCATCGACAGGCAGGTCGACCTCTGGCTTCGAACCCGCCCCAGGTGGGCGCTGGGCGACCAGGGCAGCAACGAGTTCGCCAGGCCGGAACGGCTTCGAAAGGTAGCCGCTGCAACCGGCATCGAGACAGCGCTTTTCGTCGTTCGCCATCGCGTGGGCCGTCAACGCGATGATGGGCAGCGTGTGGCCTTGTGATCGCAGTTGCTTCGTCGCGCTATACCCATCGAGTTTTGGCATGCGCATATCCATTAGGATTGCATCAAAGTGGGCTGTGCCTTTTGGACTGCCCATCTTACGAACTGCATCGAACCCGTTGGTCACGAATGTCGGATCAGCGCCGAATCGGCGCAGATACAAGTCGAGAAGCGCTCGGTTGTCTTCACCGTCTTCGGCTACCAACACTCGCATGGCGTGGAGGGCACTCAAATCTTCGGTAGGACCCGGTGTGAGTGCCTTCTCTCTGTCTACCACGATCTCTTCGACGTTAACGCGCTCGTCCAGGGCGTTCCAGGGGCCCAAGTCGATCGTCAGAACGAAAGTAGAGCCCTGCCCCAGTTTGCTGCGAAGGGAGACATCGCCTCCGAGCAGTTCAGCAAGACGACGGGTTAGGGCCAAGCCCAGGCCCGTGCCCTCGAACCGCTTCTGCATACTCAGGTCGGCCTGGACAAAGGGATCAAAGATGTCCTCGTGCTGGTTCTCGGGAATGCCGGGCCCACTGTCGGTGACGTCGAAGGCCAAAACGGCGTTAGAACCCACCTTGTCCAGCCGAACAGTGATTCGAACTTCACCACTGTCGCTGAACTTGACGGCGTTGCTCAGCAGATTCAACAGCGCTTGTCGAAGTCTCAGACCGTCAGTCTGAATCGTGCGGGGGAGCTTTCCCACAAAGTCGACGCGCAAAGGGAGGCCCTTTTCTTGAGCCTGAACACGTACCACCGAGACTGCGTCCGCTACGAGCTGTGCCGGGGACTCGGACGCCAGTTCGATGCCCATCTTGTCGGCTTCGATTTTCGAGAGATCCAGGATGTCGTTCAACAGCGCCAATAGATGGCGACTGTTTCGCCCAATGACCTCGGCCTGATCGGTCTGTTCAGTCGTCAGGTCGGCCGTTCTGAGCAAATCGGTGTAGCCGATGATCGCGGTCATCGGTGTCCGCAGCTCGTGGCTCATGTTGGCCAGAAAAGCACTCTTGGCGATGCTTGCCTCCTGCGCTTTGGCCGCACTTTTGTGCAGGTCGTCGACCATGAGCACTCGTTTGTGGTGCATGCCCACCATAACCGCGACTAGGTTGGCGAAGCACAGCGCCCCGATAATGAGCTGAGGTGTCCTACTGAAGCCGGCCGTGTCGATTTCAAGCGCCTGCGGCCATGGGTGGACAAAAAGCAAGCCCGCGAGGACGATCGACAGCACAATCCAGGGGGCGATCTTGCGCACCGGCAGGGAGGGACGAAGGGTGAATGGAAGCGCGAAGTAGAAGAATGCTGCCACGTCTACCGCATGGCCACCCAGAGACGCGTCAACGAAACAGATCCCAGAGGCAAGGCCGAATAGAAACACGGCCTGGGCCAGTTCCAGCTTCTCGAGGCGGAATGGGATCCAGGCGAGAGACGCCAGAGCGAGGCCTATTCCGAGCCGGATCGAGAATTCCTCTTGACCAACGAAGTAGAGTAAAGGAACCACCACCAGAGCGGGCAGATTGACCGCCTTGTAAGTCGAGGCAAAGATTCTAGCCTCATCACTTTGGGGTTGGAGGTCGCGGCCACCGTGGGCGCGTGTCGCTTCGTCGGGCAAAGAGCTTCCCTTGTGTCAGTTTCATTGCAGGCTAGAGGGAGTATTGAGACGAGTCAACCTGAAGATAGGCACTGACGCCGGCCAAACAGGAGTAGGGCCGAACTCGACTCGAGTAGACTCGACGAAGTCGAGGCGGTTCACACGCGTGTAGCCCAAGCACCTGGCAAAGCCAGGTGAACGCGAACGGCAAACCCGAGACCTTGTTTTTGGCCCGCCTGCAACCCACCACCCGGTCTACTGAGGTTTTACTGTCCCCTGCTGGGGGGGACGAGCGCAGCGAGGGGGGAACGCCTACCCCCAGACCACGCTTCTGACCCCGGTAGGTCGAGTTGTTCGTTGTGTTGGTGAAAAAGTCCTGCGTTTTCATGTGTTTGGTCTGGTTGCCGTTTGCTCCCGTCTTGACCCGTCGACCTCGGGTCGCGATACTTGCTCGAAACCACCATCAGCGGTTCATGCGTCTTATCCCAATCTGGAGCGGGAGTGAGCTGGTATGAAACAACACCGGTACTTGCACCCGACGGTGCGGTCGAAATGACACGTCGCTGGGCCACACAGCGCGAGGTTGTTATCTCGACATCGAAGGTGGCCCCTTGAGCCGTCCGGACGACATGGATACGACCGTTGTCGCTCCCTTGCGAGTCGATGGCTCATTGATGGACCTGCTGCGAGGCGTGTCTACGTGGGAGCGACCGACTCGGGCTCGGATCGGGTTGTCGGTCGGACCCTACCGAATCATCGACCGACTGGGATCAGGCGGTATGGGGGTCGTCTACGAAGTCGAGCACGAAACCACCGGGGCGCGTGCTGCCCTCAAAACGGTCGCGGTTCCCAGGGTCGCTTACCTAGCGAGCATCAGGCTCGAGATTGAAATCCTGGCTTCGCTTTCTCACCCGGGAGTGGTCCGCGTGCTGGACAGCGGGACCCAGGCCGGACTCCCCTGGTATGTGATGCACCTCCACGACGGTACGTCATTGAGGTCGATCTGGCGCAACGTGAGCCGAAAGAGTGCCCTAACGACGATTCGGCATCTTTGTGCCACACTGGCTTTCCTCCACGGCGAGGGCATCGTCCACCGAGACCTGAAGCCCGAAAACGTCCTAATTGCCTCTGACGGCAAGCCGGTTCTGATCGACTTTGGGCTACTGGCCCTAATGGGAAGAGAACGCGAACCCGGAAGAGGTCGAACGCGCGAGGTCCTGCGGACGGAGGGCCACGGCGCCGGAACCTTGGATTACATCGCGCCGGAACAGTTACGGGGAGATCCGGTCGACCCGCGAGCCGACCTCTACTCCCTCGGCTGTGTGCTCTACGAATTCGTCGCGAAAACGCCGCCCTTCTCTGAAGTGAACACTGCCGAGATCATTACCGGCCGTCTCAACCGTACCCCAGCTCCCATCGCAGTGGTCGCCCCGGAGGTTTCCCCGAGATTGGCCGCTCTGATCGATGGGTTGGTTTCCCCGAGACCAGAAGATCGGCCCGGCTCTGCACGTGAGGTCGAAGAGGTACTCGAGGCGGAGGGTGCCGAGTCTGAGTGGGCTCGGCTTCCGGTACGAGGATTTCTCTATCGGTCGAGACTGGCAGGCCGTGATGAGGCAATGAGGCGTCTCTACCGCGCGTTGACCAGCGCCCAGGATGGAGCTGGCAGCTTGATGCTCGTCGCTGGCGAAAGCGGGTCCGGGAAAACGCGCATTGCACAAGAGTTGGTACGCGCTGCGCAGGGCGAGGGCTTCCGCCTGCTCGTCGGCGAGTGCGCAGAGCTCTCAACCGGGCCAACAGAGCTTCGCAGGCCACTCCGTCTCTTGGGAGACCTGTGTCGGGAGCGGGGTTCCCGTCTGAGCGATCGGCTGTTCGGGGACCGGATCGGTCCGCTGCGCTGGCTCGAACCAACGCTCGAACACGTCGCCGTAGGCCAGGCCGACGATAGTGATGCTCCCAATGGGCCCGACCTCGTGGACAGTCTCGACGGATTGCTCACGACCCTCTCAGAGATCGAGCCAGTTCTTCTGGTTCTCGATGACTTGCAGTGGGCCGACGGTTTGACGGTAGATCTCCTCACTCAGCTGCTCGAGCGTGGCCTAAACGAGAAGCGACTCATGGTGCTGGGCACTTACCGATTGGGCAATGGCAACCTCGACCTGCTCCTCAGCCGACCGGATGTCGAGCAAATCGAGCTGGCCCGATTGGGTGACCCGAGCGTACGGCGCATCATTCAAGAGATGCGTACGGCGGCGGACGTGCCCGGAGACGTTATTGAGTTTGTTGTGAGGCATGCCGAGGGCAATCCCTTCTTCGTTACTGAGTATCTCCAGGCCGAGCTCGATCGTCGACAGTCGGATCGAGTGCGTGATGACGCGAGCCTGCCAACCACGTTGAAGCGTGTCATCGAGGACCGTCTCGCCGCCCTCGACCCACCGTCTCTGGCTTTGGTGAGGCGCGCAGCGGTGATCGGCCGGGACATCGACCTGGAGTTATTGCGTTCGTCCGCGCAAGCCGACGGCTCGCCAGTCCAGCTGCCCCAACTAAACGAGCTGATTCGCCGTCGGATTATCGAACGCACCGACGACGGACGATGCCGATTCCTCCACCACCAGCTGGCAACGGTCGCGTACGAGGGGATTTCACCGGAGGCGAGATCAGCGCTGCATCGCAGTGTCGCAGTGCATCTAGAGGAGCAACTGAAAGCGCGAGATGATGCCAGGCTGAATGAGCTCGGAACCCACTGGGAACAAGCGGGTGATCGAGCGAAGGCGCGTGACCTCCTGGCCCGAGCCGCAGAGCAGGCCAAGCAGCTCTCCAATTGGAGACAAGCGATCGCGTTGTATCGGCGAGCGGCAGACCTGAGCGACACCCTCGACGAAACCAAGGTCGAGCTCTGTTCTCATGTGCTCCACCTCTTGTTCGACACTCAGCAGGTGAACGAGGGTATCGACTTCGGGAGTAACGTCCTCGCCGAGGTTCGGCAGGTCGGCCTCGAGGAGGCCGAGGCTCGGCTTTTGGGCCATCAAGGCATCCTGTTGCTCTATGCCGGTCGACCGGACGAGGCGGCGGCCGACCTCAATGCTGCCGTACGAATTCACAAAAAGCTGGGCAACAAACAGGGGCAAGCTGCTGCGTTGGGGCGCTTGGCGATACACGACATGCTGCAGGGGCGCGTATCGGACGGAGAGGCCAAACTCAAGCGTGTCCTGCAATTGGCTCGTTCGATAAACGATCGCGATAGGGAAGGCTCCGCGCTTTACAACCTCGCGATCGCCGCTGAGCAGCAGGAGCGCTACCTCGATGCGATCGAGCTGTATGAAGAGACCAGGCAGGTCTACGAGGCCTCGGGTCAACCGGAGCTCCGACTGCTCGAGATTGTCGGCGCCGTTGCCTTCGTGCGGAGCTGTCTTGGGCAAATCGACGAGGCGTGGCGCCTGTATCAGAAGGCTCGGCTCGGGTTCATTAGACTAGGTGAGCTGCCGAACCAGATTTACTATCTCATCAAGATGGCCAAGTTGGCCCGTCAGCAGGGAAACCTAGCGACTGCCGAGCGATTCCTCACCGATGCCGAGGCGATTCTCGAGACGTCCGAGAGTAACCTCGACCGAATCGAGTTGTTGTGCGAGCGCGGACACCTGCTCACCGCGACTCGAACGGACGCGACCGAGCTGCTGACCGAGGCGCGTGCTCTGGCGGAGACCTTCGGGATCGATCTCGAAACAAGTCCGGACGTCGGCCTCTCGGTTCGGCATCTGGATGACGCAATTGCGGCCCTCGAGAGCGGTCACGAGCTGTTGAACGGTGAGCTCCCAGAACACATCCCTCCCCTCCTATTGGCCGCACTCGCCATTTAGGTGAGGTGGGGGTCAACTCTCATTTATACAGAACGTTGGGGCCAAACCAGCCGCCCAAGGATGAGTTCAGTTGGTCACTCGCCAGGCACCAACCGCAGTTGAACCGAGTCGCTAACTTCAGTGCCACACGAGTCAGTGACAACGACCGAAAAGACGATATCTCGCCAGGCTGCGTCGTCCATTGATCCGATGGCGAGTACAACAGCCTCGCCAACCAACTCGACTGCTCCGTCGGAACGAACCTTCAATCCTCGCCGAACAACCCCAGCCGCCGAAAGCTCGGTGCCGTCCAGTTCGGTGACTTGAAACTGAATCGTGGGGTTGTCGGACGCGGCGACGTCGCGGAAGGTGCCCGGATTGAGCCCTGTGACGCGTACACTGCCCCAGACATGAAAGCCGCCCTGGGCTCCTTGGATAATGTCGATGTCATCGCCGTCACTGACGTAGGTGTACAGCACTGAACCCGTGCCGAGGACGCAAGTCGCGACTTCTTGCGAGGCATTCTCGCACGGGGTGAGTTGAGGCTCAGCAATCTCTGGTCCACAAGCCAGGAGTAGCAGCACGGCCGCGAAGGTGCTGCCAGCACGAATCACGGGGCAACCCACTCTGGAAAGGTGCGCAGCTCGAGCCCAGAGTCAGGTACTCGCGGCCTAAGCATTCGCTCCACGACATCCGGTGGCAATACGCCTGTGCCCGGGTGTGCCATACCGACCTCGGCTTCGCCCTCCTCGTCCACAACTCGTGTGAGGTCGTAGACCGTTCCCTCACCGTCGGCGATCAGGAATCTGCCGGAACCAGTTCCGAGCGTCTCGGCGATGATATCAGCGTTCGATTCGTCTTCCCTGAGGTGGCAGCGATCGCACGGTTGAGAGCCTGACGATGTGGTGTGTGGCGCCACGGGCCCAAGGCCCATACCCAACACACCGTCATGGGTGTAGCGGACCTGTTGGTCAAAGAGGCGGCGACCCGGATTGGGAGTGTCTTCCCCGTCAGTACACTCTTCAGTGTCCGGGTCACACGCGGTTATCACGGTGATGAACATCTTCTCTTGAGGCGCCATCGGGGTGATCTGACCGTCGACGCCCATTCCTAGAGCCAGGTAGTCCAACGTGACCCAGCTACGTGTGCCTCCGGTTCGACCAGCGCTCAGCTCACCGTCGATCAGGCTGCGGCCCTCGCTTCGCGTGTCGATGGTCACGTGACAGCCGAAGCAACTCTGCGTCCAAGCAGTGTGGCAGGCGTAGCACTCGAGGCTGTCCAGGTGTGAGAAGCCGTCTTCATCGCGACCATGACTGAGAAGCAGATCGTCATTATCGCTGACCTCCTGCAAGTCAGCTAGCTGGGTCAGATTGAACTCCGCATCGGTGAGGGCAGAGTTCATCACAAAGGAGCCATCCGCAGCCTCACTCACTCGAGTCAGCTCGTCCCCAGACGTCGTCCGGAACACCCCTTCGCTGTCAGCGGCAATCGGCTCATCGACGGTGCCGTGACAATCAACGCACTCGACGCCAACTTGATAGTCGTGGGCACTGTAGAGGTTTCCGTCGCCGTGCACATCGACACCGACGTGGCAGTCGACGCAACCCAGACCTGCTGTGTAGTGAACGTCCGGGGGGGTCTCGTCAACATCATTGGTCGTATCCTCGTCGAAGACGTAGAAACCGGGTTCTCGACCATGGACCGTGACCGTAGATAACTCGCGGTTCGGCGGCTCACCAATACGCCCCGTCTCACGGGCACCTCGGTACATCGTGCCGATTCGGTTGCCTCGATAGTGACAATGCTCGCACTGCTCGTCGGGAATCGCGGTGGTTAGTACGTGCTCGGCCGGGTGGGGCGGATCGTCCCGGTTCACGGTCGGATCTGCCGACTCCGAGAGACCGTCATCTGTGTAAACCATGTGGCATCCCGCGCATCCTGACGATCTGAAGTCGCCTCGAACATCGTTCGGCCCGAAGTTCCAAACGTGGCATCTCGGACACCCAGTCTCCAGGTACTGATCGAAAAAGGAGTGGATGCTCGAATCGTTGGTCAGCGCAGGGGCTTGGAGGGTCTCGAGCCGGTCTACCGTCCCCGGCACACCGCCGCTCGCGACGGCTTGCTGGTCGCGGACGCCTTTGATCGCGTCTCGGACGTCCTGATTTCCATTGTAGTAGCGCGGGTTGGCGAAGTGTCCTGCGAACGTCGTCATGATGGACGTGACTGAGTCACGTACAATTGCGTCGTGGCAGCTACAGGCCTGATCGGCCACGCGATAGTCGGACGGGTTGACCCAACGAATGTAGTCGAGGTCAACGGAGTCGAGTTCGACGCTGCTCATGCTGCGCACCTGAGCCGCTCCCTCGATACCCTCGGGAAGTGCAGGATGCTCCATGACGGTATTGTCGCCGCCGTGGCATTCGACGCAGGTCAGTGCGGGTTCTGGATGAGCATGCTCTATCCCGGTGGCCACTCCGTTGTCTCCGAGTGGCGCATGGCATTCAAGGCAGGTTGAACGCGCTTCCTCGACGGGCTCATCCTTTGGGCAAGCACTCACGAATAGGATGAGCACTGGCGAGAGCACCAGGCAGAACAGGGTCGCACCGAGTCGATTCATAAAGACCTCCGTAATTCCCCTTAATTAAGGATTAATAGGTCGTTTTATAGTTTATAGCAAGAACTTCTATGTTGGTTGGCCGGATGAGCCCGTCCGGTGGGGGTCAAGTCTCATTTATACACAAGGTTGGGCTGAACCAGCCGCCCAAGGGCGGGTTCAGTTGTAATCTCCGTAGCGACGATGCACCTTCGGAGCGGATGCTTGGGAGGGCAGATGTCACTTTTTCGTCTCCCGTTGCCGCTCGTAGTGGCGGCACGGGTTCTAGATCCGGTTCGAGAGCGCATCGTGCGCCACGATCCCGAACGGTACATCAACGCGGCTCAGAAGGTCACCGGACTGACGGACCTTGCTGAAACTCCCGGCTTCAGGTCGCGGTTTGCTGCATCATGCGAGGCCCTTCATGAACTCGACCTGAACCTCTTCGGGCGACTTCAGGTCCGAGAGGAGATGCGTTGGCATTTGATCAATCGGCTCAACCAGGTGCATCTGCTCAACGAGCGTCCCGACATCTTCGATAGGGAGCCGAAGCCGCCGTTGGTGGTCGTTGGGCTATTCCGAACCGGCTCCACGTTCCTGCACAACGTCCTGGCAGCCGATCCCCGCTTCCGCGCCGGTCGAACCTGGGAGCACATGTACCCGGTGGGACGAAAATACGACCCACTCGGCGACCGAAAGTGGCGTCGTCGTCGCGCAGCGATCCCAATCGTGGGTGACCGATACGTAGTCCCCGATCGCAGCATCGTGCATCCGATCACCCATGACAGTTACGAAGAGGACTTTTTTCACCTGGGTACCGATATGGCGCTCATGGTGCCGTTCATTGGGTTGGGAGCGTGGGGATACGGTTTCGAGGTTTTGGACTGGGATCTGGCGGAGCCTTTCGAGTGGCACAAGCGAGCCCTACAGACACTGTCCGCCCAGGAGGGGGAGGGGAAGCGCTGGGTCCTCAAGTGCCCGTGGCATTTGTGGCACCTCGAATCACTGCTAAAGATCTACCCTGAAGCCCAAATTGTGCACATCCACCGCGACTACACGAAAACAATCGGGTCGGAGTGCAGCCTCAGTGCGCGTCTATACTGCCGTATGCACCGC
>CAZDBH010000248.1:0-12464 GCA_964503485.1 uncultured Bradymonadales bacterium
TAAAAGCTAACGGCTGGAGTCCGGGGCGTTATACGCGACGGGCTCCTAGCTCGGGCGCGCCCCGTGTATTGTCGACAAACGAGCGCAGCCGCTTCAACCACGTGCTCTCGAGATGGGCGTCCTCCGCGAGGATCTCGGGTTCGCCCCCGGCAGCCGGAGCCGCCTCCTCGACAGGAGTTGCTTGAACGCCGAAGCGCTCCGCGAGCTGGCTCTTCAAGTCCTTCATTGCTGAACCTTCTCTGGATACAGGCCCAAGACGCCCTCTTCAGATGCTGGGCAGATGCCGCGTTCGGTGATCAGACCCGTCACGAGCCGCGCTGGAGTTACATCAAAGGCGAAATTCGCCGCGCTACTGTTCGATGGCGTTAGCTGAACATCGATGATTCGGCCCTCGTGCAAGCCGCGAATGCACTTCACCTCGTCACCACCGCGTTGTTCGATCGGTATCTCATTCACTCCGTCGCGACAGGTCCAATCAAAGGTCGACGAGGGCAGGGCAACGTAAAAGGGTACGTCGTTGTCCCGGGCAGCCAGCGCCTTCAAGTAAGTCCCGATTTTGTTGGCAACGTCTCCAGTGAAGGTCGTACGGTCGGTCCCAGTGATGACCATGTCCACGAGCCCATGCTGCATCAAGTGTCCGCCCGTGTTATCGGGAATGACCGTATGTGGAACACCGTGCTGGCTCAGCTCCCAAGCCGTGAGCCGAGCACCTTGATTTCGCGGTCTGGTTTCATCGACCCACACATGGACGTCGATGCCGCGATCATGGGCGGCGTAGATCGGCGCAGTCGCCGTTCCATAGTCGACAAAGGCCAACCAACCCGCGTTGCAGTGGGTCAGGACATTGACTCTCTTGCCACCCTTCTTGTGGCTGAGGCTCCGAATGATGTTGAGTCCGTGCTCACCGATGCGCCGACAGTATTCCGCGTCTTCGTCCGCGATCGCCTTGGCGGTCTCACGGACCAACGAGACGATCTCGTCCCGATCATCCCCGCGAGCGGCCGCAAGCCGCTGGCGTTTGACGGCCCACTCCAGGTTCACAGCGGTGGGCCGGGTCGCTTTCAACGTCGCCCCCGCCTCAAACAGCCAGTCGAGCATCGCGTCGCGGGAACCACTTGGGGCAGTGAGTGCCGCGATGTACATCCCATAACCCGCGGCCGCACCAATCAACCCAGCACCGCGCACGTGCATGTCGCGAATCGCCGTCGCGACCTCAGAAACAGAGCTCAGGTCTTCGATGATGAACTCGTGCGGCAAATCGCGCTGGTCGATGATTTGGACCACCGACGGGTCGGTTTCGTTGAGCCAGATCGTGCGGTAGTGTTTGCCGTCTACTTGCATGGTTGCCTCTCTTGCCGGCTACTCGGCGCGGAAACCGACATACTCCGGCTCGAGGGACAAGGCAACCTGGTTGCGGTTGCGCAGAGCCAGTAGCCCAACATCTCAGGCCTTGTATCTACGGAGAGAACGAGAGACTATCCGCCAACACTTTCGAACCAAACTCAGCGAGGATTGCGAATGAACCACCAATCACTTTGTCGATACAGCGCTCTTTCAGCACTGATAATCTGCGGCTCTTTCATAACGACCGCAGCGGTGGCACAGGACGAGGCCCAGGTACCCACCGGAAACTCGGCAGTGGCACTGAGGCTCATCAACGAGGTTTGGAACGCCGGGTCACTCGAAGTACTCGACGAGATTATGGCCCCCGATTTCGTGTCGCACGGCCCGACCCACGACGAGACCAAAAACCTCGACGACTTCCGCACGTTTGTCGCCGCGATGAGAGCCGCTTTTCCCGACCTGGTCATCACCGCAGAGCAGGTGATCGCAGATGGCGACCGCATGGCCGTAGCCTGGCGTGTCACTGGTACCAACACCGGAACGCTGGACGAGATACCGGCGACCGGACAGTCAGCTAGTCTGCTTGGCGTAACTCTGTACCGATTTGCCGACGGCAGAATCGCCGAGAGTTGGTACGCCTGGAACGAGTTGGACTTGCTTACCCAGCTTGGGCTGATTCCCTCGCCCTGACATGGCTGTGAATTCCGGGAGAGTAGGGGGTAGAGAGCGTTTGGGGGAAACCGTAGAGTTCTAGACGATTAGGCCCGTCGTCGCCGTACCGTTACCAGGCCGATCACCAACCCGAACAGTGCGAAAGACGTCAGCGCCCCACCATTCGATGACGAAACAGAGCAGCCTGCTTCCTCTCCCGCAGGGGAGTCGCCGCTAGCGACGATATCGGGCACGACGTCTGGAGCCACAGGTCCAATCACCACGGTCGCATTTTCGAGACTGGTGCACTCAACCGAGCCCGCCAAGTCATCGCTGGCGCCGTAGCCTTCGTCGCAGGCACAAGCAGCTCGGCCATCGAGAGCCAAGCACTGGCCGAACTCGCCGCACGTCACAGAAGCGCATGGGTCAGCCGGAATCTCGTCACCCAACATGTTCCGGTCTTCTGGAACACAGGTCACGCTCGTACCCAAGACTGGGTCCGTAACACCGCGAGCAGCCATGCCGTCGGGGCACTCACACGCCGCGGCGCCGTTGACTTCGTAACAGGTCGCCGCGCCACCACAGTGAATGAAATCACAAGGAGAAGATTCTTCCTCGCACAGGTCGTCGCGGTCGGAGAGGTCGATGAAGCGGGACACGTCGCCGAGGTTGGCGTTGAAGGTGAACATTGGGTCAGCCGTCATCTCCTCGGGAGACATCGTGGTGTAGAGCCGAGTCAGGTACGGGTAGCTCTGTAACAGAGCCGTGGCTTCTTCGTCCCGCGCCATCTCGGCGAGCTCGGTTGTCGAACCGGCGAATTCGGTGACAAAAGCGTGGCCGCCGGCGGCGTCCACAGTCCGTGAAACCACTGTCCGGTAGTTGTTCCGAAGTGCGAAATCGAATCGGATGTCGTTCTGATCGAGCTCCACGTTGGCGAAGTTCGCCGAGACCGCTCTGCTGTCGCCCAGCATCCAAACGATGATGCCCATGTGGGGGTCGGCGGCTACGGCTGTGAGTCGAATCGGAACCACTGCGTTGTCACCCTCGAAGGTCAGCTTGACCGGTTTGAGTGCGTCGACGCCCTGGTCAGCCTGCAGTTTCATAGCGAGGAACATCTGGCCGCTCGAGACATAGTGCTCGACCATCGGCTCCATGGGACTCGTGATGATGTAATTGTTGTCGTTGAGCCAGTTGATAAGGAGTTGGGCATTGTCCGACCCGACCACGTCGTAGTGGTACGGACCCGCATCGCCCGACGAGAACACGGTCACGCCGTCTTCGTCACGACTCTCGGCGTTTGGCGCAGGGTCGCCGCCGCCAGCGGTCGCGGAATCGAACATCTGATTCATGAGGCAGTTGGGGGGGGTGATACTGATCGCAGTCAGTTGATCAAAGATCTGGAACAGGGTCGCCTCGGCCGTGTCGACTTCGGGAATTGAACTGACGGGAACAACCCAAGCGAAGTCCTCGGCTGAGCCGCTGTAGGCTACCTGAACGTAGGATATTACGTCTTCGCCATTCTGGGCGAAGATGATTCGCTCGGCAGATTGGTCAATCGGCGTCTGACTGCAGAAAAAGCCACCACATGCCTCAGCCGCTTTCGGCGCAGCAAGTGCGGCAAGCGCAAAGCCCACTGCCAATACTGCTGTTGTTCTCGCAACTCTCATATTCCGTCGTCTCCTCAATTCGCTATGGATTTACTAGTGCGTTGGTCCTTGGGGGGGCTCTAGCATGGAGCGATCCAAAACTCCGAAAGAGACAAACAAAGTGGGTCTGTCGCCTTGCAGGGCTCGCTCTAGGCGCTGGCGGGAGTAGAGTGGTCCAGACGTCGAGTCACAGAAATCTGAGGGTCTTACGCGGATAGTGACTGTTTTTCGAGTCGCCCAACTCGTTCAATTCGGTTTCGCGACAACCCCGGGGACCTTTGGCACCCACAGCAACGCCAACAGTCCGAGGCCGAACAGACACAGGATCGCGTTCGAAAACGGGGCGCCGCGGCCCAACTCCAGCCCCAACCAACTGGCCGCGGTCGTTGATTGAAGTTCGACCGCGGTCAAGGTGAATGCCACGCCAAAGGCGCCCCCGAGGAAAAACACCATCATGAAGAGTCCCATACCGACACCGGTTTGCTCTGGGGGTAAGACCTGCGAAGTCGCACTGGTCAGCGGGCTCTGAACGAGACTGAATCCCAGCCCGTAGAGGGTCATACCGGCCGCAACCCCGACGATTGACTGGCCTGCAAAGACCGATGTGACCAGTATGGCGATGAGGATGAAAATCACCCCGAGCATGGTCGGGCGCCGAGCACCCGACCGGTCGGCCCAGCGACCCGCCGGCGGCGAGAGTATCGCAATGCAGACGGCGCCGGGGAACAGCACCGCACCAATCATCAATGCCGATGTGTGCTCGATGTCGACTAGCAGGATTGGGACGAGCACGATCGTGCCGAACCGAGTCGCGTTTACCAGCGCGGCCACTGAGAGAGAGGCCACGAATCGCAAGTCCCGAAAGAGCTCCGGCTGAACAAAGGGGTGGCCAGAGCGCCGGATCCAAAGAACGAACAACCCGATGGTAAACAGCGATCCCGACAGAACCCCCGCGAACTCCACGCCGAATCCGCGAGATGTGAGCAGATTGAAGCTGAACATCAGGGCGCTGGCGCCCACGCCGAGTAAGATAGCGCCCAACAGATCGAAACGCTGCGGCACGGTGTCGTCGAGGTGCTTCGGCAGCAAGCGCAGCACGGCCGGAACCGCCAATAGGGCGAGTGCTGAGAATAAGAAGACGGCTCGCCAGTTGAACACTTCCACGAGTAGCCCGCCCAAGAATGGACCGATACTGGCCGCCACCCCCACGGTCCCCAACATGAATCCCATCGCTGCGCCGCGGCGATTTGCGGGCAGTATCTTCGTGATGATTGTCGTGCCCAGAGCCGGAAGCGCCGCAGCACCCGAACCCTGGAAAATCCGCAGCGCAATCGCTACCCCGATGGTCGGAGAGAGGGCGACCAGGATGGCGGTTGCTCCAAAGATAATCAGGCCCAGCAAATAGAGCCGTCGAATACCGTACACGTCGGCTAGGCGGCCATGGATTGCCGCGAAAATCCCGAACGTCAGTGTATAGCCGGTGACGACCCAACCGTAGGTCGCCTTCCCCGTGTCAAAGTGTTGCCCGATGAAGGGGAGGGCGACATTGATCATGGTGCCGCTTACCACTGCCACAAAGACGACGGAGGCGAGCAACGCGATCACTGCTCGGTCGCTGCGCTCTTTTGCTGCCTCGACGGCGTTGTTGTTTGTGCGGGTAATGGCGTCGTCCATGGCCGGCGTCGGCTGGTTTCCGTAACACGGCGACACAGTAGCTGCCCCGAAAGGCGCTGCCAATAGTGCGGACGCACCCGGATCGGCTCATTGCTCAATACGTCGACGACAAGACCGGGCTTTTCCGCTACATTGTCCCGGGGAAACAGCGCCCCACACAAAACCGAGTCAACAGCCCATCACTTGTGACACGTCTGGAGTAGCGAGAGCGTGAGAGCAAAACCATATTCGTCCTTCTGGTTCAGCGCGGTGCTGAGCTTCCTTTTGGCGGCCTGTTCGGCTTCCAGCAGTGGTGGGCGCTCGAGCGATGAGGATGACCAGATAGATGGTGACGCCTCCGACAACACCGGCGACACCTCAGTCGATGAAACCACTAATGCCGATACGGTCCAGAACGATGTCCAAGAGAGTGACGTTGTCGACACAACGACCACCGATGAGACCATGCGTGACGGCGAAGTGGCTGATGAGGTTGCGGTGGACGAGTCTAGCTCGGACGGCGATTCGCACGCCCCAGATGAGTCGACCGATACAGCCGAGGACGGGGCCGATGATATGGAGATTGATACCAGCTTCTGCGCCGAAGTGTGCCCGCTGCGCGACAGCGATGACTCCTTCTGCACCCAAGAGGGTTACTTCACGGTCGCTGCCTGTAATGCCTACTGCGCAGACATGGTTTCTGACTGGGGTGAGGTCGAGGAAGCGGCGTTTCGAACCTGTGTCAGCACAGATCCACTCTGTTTCCAGGAGATCGGCGGCTGTATGATGAACGACCTTTTTTCAGACGAGTTGGACAACAGCACCCCCGTCAACCAGGTCGGAATCGTCCGCGGAGTGGGATTCGGCGCCAGTAATGACTTACAAGCAAATGCAGAATTCTCTCGTTCGTTCAGAGCCTCGTCGACCGACCAAGACTGGGTAGACGATGGCGAGTTCGAACTGGAGTGGCGGTTCGAAAACGAGGTGCCCTATGACGGCCAGCTGAGCGCCCGCGTCTATATAGATGTAAACGAGAACTCAGCGTGCGACGCTGAGGGCGACATGATCTTCGGTGATGCGCTGCTCGCTCGATTCGGAACGTCACCGCTCCGCTACGAACTCGTGATAAGACCGGCGGACGAGGTGGAGAGCTTCATGCGCCCCTCGGTATGTGACGCGTTCGGTGACTAGGTATGGCTGGGGGACGCCATCAGGTGGGATTGACATCGTGATGGACCGTACCCATATTTTTGTGACCCGCCCGTTGACTACTCGGAGCGGACTGAATCGGGCGAGAAAGAAGGACTGACATGGCAAAAGAACTCGACATTGGCGGTCCCCAGACAGCCGTAGCCGAGCCCAAGACGGAGTCTTCGTCTCTGGTTCAGTTCAAACAGGAGCTGGCCTCGATGAGCTATGCTGATCAGCTCGTCGCAATTCAGCCCGACCTCCCTGTTCAATTCACTGGCGGTTCGATTGCAGGTGGAGCGAGCGTTCACAGTATTGCTGGCGAAGGTGTTTCGGGGGCCGGCGGTTCGCTGCCGCACCTCGACGCGATTCAGCAATCGTTCGGTGGTCACGACCTTAGTTCTGTTCAGAGCCATGTTGGCGGAAAAGCAGCCGAAGCGACCACGGCGCTCGGCGCCGAAGCCTACGCGACGGGTAACTCGATCGCGTTCAAGGAGTCCCCTTCTCTACATACTGCTGCCCACGAAGCGGCCCATATTGTTCAACAACGCGCGGGCGTGTCGTTGCCTGGTGGGGTCGGATCGGTCGGAGACAGCTACGAGAAACAGGCCGATGCGGTGGCCGATCGGGTTGTAAGCGGACAGTCCGCCGCAGACCTGCTCGGCACCGTTTCAGACGGCTCATCCTCAGCGGTACAGAAAGCCACGACCCCGGGCGGTGGGAAACCCACGACCGACGCCGACTACAAGGCCGTCCCTGATTTCAACACCTTCAAGAAGCGCTGCAAAGACCACCTCGGAATGGACGAGGCCACGGCATTAGGCAAGTGGAAGACCGCAGTAGACGGCTTGGACGTCGCCCAGGACAAGTGGGATGCCCTCGGTGGCAACTGGGCCGCTATGACCAGCTGGATCGACAGCGCCGGTCGCGCCCCGTTTGAGGCCCTCGGGCGCAGCATGCTACCCGACTTGGATCCTGACGCGCAGTACGGCCTCTGGTCGGGTGGTGACCCTGCTCAAAACTATGCAGCGTCCAAATGCACCATATTAGAGACCACCAAACTGGGCTTGATCTTCAATAAGCTGGACATCGCCGGCGAGACCAAGTGGGGCATCAATCAAGCTATCTGGCGTGGGTTGTCGGCCAGCTACGCGGAAAAACTGGCTGTTTGCAAGAAGCCGATCCAGGTGTTTCAGCGAAAAGAAGGCGAGATTTTTATCAAGGTCGAGCTGCCCGCTTTGATCGAAGCCCGCAGGGACCTGGGCAAGGCAGCTCCCACTCTGGACTATATCGCACTGACGATGCCCGATCGCTTTGGCTACGACTCGACCCGAGATCACAGGGTCATGTCGAACCAGGCCTGGCAAGAGAAGTGGACGGCGTTGATGGGTGTCACGGAAGCCAAGAAACGCTTCCCGGTCATCTACAAGTACCCCAAAGCATCGGACCTCACTGGAACCAGCAAAGGCAACAATCCTGCAGCCGCCGAAGCCGCCATTCTTGCAAACAACACAGCTGTCAACACGCTCTACCAGACCGAGTACGACCGCCTCTACACAGTCAACATCAACACCGACGGCGAAGAGAAGTTGACGTCCTTGATCGGGATTGGCCCGGCACTGTCGGCGGCTATCATTACAGAGCGAGCGCGTAGTCCCTTTGCGACTGTCGCGGACATTGCGCGCGTGAGTGGCATCGCCACAAAAGTCCAGACCGATAACGCTGGCCGAATCACCGTATAAGAGCTCAGGAACACGCCATGAGTAGACACTCTCCGGCCTATAAGCGCTTCATGGCCAGTTTTGACGGACCGATCACCTCAAAGCAAGCATACGAAGCATTCGATCTGGACGCGCTCTCACAGCTCGAGGGAACGGAACGGGCCGCTGCTCGCGACGCTATGATTGCTCGATTGTCCAGCGGCGAAGAGGACCCGAGGGTCGTCGCAGGACTTCTCGAAATCGGCGACCGGCCAGCCTTCGACGCGCTCAAGGCGGGTCTCGACAATGCGGCGGGCCTCACCAAAGTAACGATCGCCCACTCATTCGTGCGCCGCGGCGACACTATCGCGGTCAGCGAGGCACTGCGAAGTGCGGGCGATTCCGAGGCACCCTCGATTCGCATGGCGGCTGCCTCGGCGGCGACCATCGTAAAAGACAGCCAACTCGACGATTGGCTGCTCGAACTGATGGAGCACGACTCCGACGGAAAGGTGCGGGTAGCAGCTCAGTTGAGTCTCTATCAGCGCAACGGGCTTTCGGGAGTGCCGGAGAACTACGGGAGCTTGTTTTTTTCGGTGACGAGTTCGACCAGTCATCGCTTCCCTGGCTTGCGAACTGCCGCGGTTCAACAACTCCGCCAATGGCTCGCGCAGCTTCGCGACGGCGAGACACCCGAATCGCTCGGCCTTACCGACAAGCCGGCGATCGACATGAGTCGACTCGAGGGATTCTGGGAACTGGCCACAGCGCAGGATAGTGACGAGACCCGTCGACGGGTCGCGCAACTCATCGAGGGCGCGAATTCGGCAGAGTGCCGCTGGATGACCGACTTCCTGGCCGGGTTTGTCGGCCGCAAGGGGTCGACATGGGCTGCCTACGGACTGGGGATGCTGGAAGGTGACTACGCCGAGCTGGCCCAGAGCGGAGCGTTGGCAGCGGGTGCTCCTGGCGTCGAAGAGGCGTTGAAGGGACTTCCCGTCGGCTAGATGGTTTCGGATGAGGGTGCAGCTACCGCTTGGACGGTAGGATGTTCATGATCTTACAGATGATGCCCAGCATGATTTCATCGGCACCGCCGCCGATCGAGGCAACTCTCGAGTCGCGATAGGAGCGTGAGGCCGGGTTGTCCCACATGAAGCCCATGCCGCCCCAGTACTGAAGACAGGAGTCCGACACTTCCCGGGCTAAGCGACCAGCCTTGAGTTTCGCCATCGAAGCCCACATGGTCACATTCGAGCCGCCGATATATTCTTCGACAGCGCGATAAGTGAGTGCCCGAAGCGCCTCAACCTCGGTAGTCAGCTCGGCCATTCTGAAGTGAATCACTTGATTGTCGATCAACGGCCGGTCAAATGTCTTTCGCTCCCGGCAGTATGCGATCGTTGCCTGGATCACATGCTCCAAGCCCCGCAGCGAATTGGCGGCGGCCCACAGTCGCTCCTCCTGGAACTGCATCATCTGGTACATGAACCCTGCACCTTCGTCTCCGATCCGGTTCCGCTGGGGAACCCTGACGTCCTCGAAGTAGATTTGGGCAGTATCGGAGGAGTGCATTCCGAGTTTTTTGAGCGGTTTGTCGAGGGTAATCCCCTTCGTGTTCATGGGAACGACAACCAGTGACTTGTTCTGGTGTACCTTTCCGTCGGAGGTGTTTACCAGAAGGCAAACCCAGTCAGCCTGCGTCGCACTGGTAATCCACATCTTGCTGCCGTTGATGACGTAGTCGTCTCCATCCTTTCGAGCATTGGTCTTCACCGCTGCCACATCAGAGCCGCCCCCGACCTCGCTCACGCCAATCGCTGTCACCATCTCGCCTGCGATCGCGGGGACCAGAAACTCCTTACACAGCTCATCGCTTCCGAACCGGGCTAGGGCAGGCGTAGCCATGTCGGTCTGGACTCCGATCGCCATCGGAACACCGCCGCAGTGGCAGTTCCCCAACTCCTCGGCGATGACCATACCGTAGCTGTAATCGAGTCCCATCCCCCCATACTTCTCTGGCTTGGTCACACCCAGAAGACCCACCTCGCCCATCTTCTTGAACAGGGTATGGGCAGGGAAGGGCGGGTTGTCTTCCCACTCTTGGACGTTGGGATTGATCTCGCGATCGACGAAATCCCGAACCAGCTTACGTAGTTGATTGTGTTCCTCTGTAAACTTCATGTTTATCAGCTCCTCAGCTCGAAATCTGACGATTACCGACAGCACCTTAGTAAGTGTTTACTCAATTTGCTACTCCCTCCGAATAGAATGTCCTGAACGAATCGGAAAGGGCACCGGGAGCGGTCTTACCTGTAGCTGGCAAACAGATTTACTCACAACCTGAATCGTGTCGAGTATATTGGAGCAATACAGACCCGGAGATCGTTCAGTGCGAAGAGACACGACGTTCCGAATAATCCCACTCGTAGTCCTGCTCGCAGGCTGTTCAGCGCAGAGTGATGGCGACGCACCAGAGAACGATGGGTCGGATACCTCGATCGACCAACCCCAAGCCGAGACCATCGACACAGACGACGGGGCCGAACGGCCCGATATAGTCGAAGGCGAGTTCCCATACGCCGACTGTCGAGAGGACCTCTTTCCGCAAGCGGTTCGAACGCTCATCCAGACAAAGCTCGATGAGTTTCCGGCCGTTCCCGGGGCCGTGGTCGCCTTCTATCACCCAGATATAGGCAACGTTATCGCCGCGTTCGGCGTCGGCGACACAGCGACCGACGCGCCGATGGAGGTGGGCGCCATTTTCGACGTAGGGAGCGTCCACAAGGTCCTCAAGTGGATCATGCTCGAGCAGCTCTTCGAGTCCGAGCTGCTCACATATGACCAACCGCTGACGGACTTCCTGGACAGGCCTGACATCCCCGCCGCCACGATCCTGAATCTTATGAACCACTCCACGGGTATGGTCGATATTGGGTGGACCTTCATCGGAGACGTTATCAGCAACTATCAGAATGGCACGCTGCCAGATGAGTATGGCTACGACGACATGATGGATTTCCTCGAGTCCGAGGACTCTGAGGGAGTCACCAACGGACTGGTCGACGGCTTCATCCTCGGAGAACAGCACAACTACAGCTCGTATGGGCCTCTGATCGCCGGCAACATCGCCGAAGAGGTCGTTGACGGGACCTCGCTCGAGTACGTGCGCACCCATATCGTACGGGCACTCAACCTGCGGGATACGACCTTCATTGGCTTCGACCCAACGCCACCAGTCGTGGTGCAAGGCTACGGACCCGACGAGTGTTGCGCAGACCTGGAGCATCCTCCGCCACCCGACGAGGTGCTCCGGGCGGTGGCTTCAGGCCACGAAGGTCCAGTCTTCTCTACCGCCTGTGACATGTTGAACTTCACTCGGGCGATCGGTGAGCCAGAGATCGGGTTTTTGACTCGCGAGACTATCGAATCTCGGACCGAGGACCTCATCGACGTCGCAGGCGTCTTCAAAGTGGGGAGAGGCCTGTTCAGTCACCACGGTTTCGGCTCTGGCGACTTCTGGGGCCATGCGGGAGACGGTATGCACGGCCACTCCTCGTACACTGCATACAACCCGCGAAATGGCGTTTCGATGACAGTACTCACCAACCTCCGGCCTGAGTACATCGAGATGGACTACGGAGTTCACTGGCAGATCGCGGGCATTCTCGACACCCAATACGACTGACGCAGCTCTACTTCGCCTTCAGCTTGTTCACGTTCAGCATATTCTGAATGTATGGAGCGAGAGCGTGAAGTAGAGCCCGATCGGCCTTCAGCGCCGCGTGCAGCCCGGCGACTTGAGCGGTCTTGCCCATATTGAGGTCGGCCAGACCCTTGGTGATCGCCCTGTGTTTGGCTGCCCACTTCGCTCCCTTGATTCCATATTCATTGCCGGCGCCGGTGATGTTCCCGCCCAGTTTGCGCCAGTATTCCGACCACTTCTGTTTTTGCTTCGGATTGCTGTAGTCGCCGTTGGTGGCGCCGTCGGTCCCATACACGGGGCGCGAATCGACCTTGTTGCGGCCGGCGTAGGGCAGAGTCTGCTTGTCGTTGACCACTTTTCCGAGTTGAGCGAGGAGGGCTGCGACAGGGTAGGCACGGTGCTTCTGCATCCCGGCGCCCGATAGGTTTTTCATGTCGTACTCGTAGACCTTCCCGTCCGTTCGCGCCCCACCGGCATCAGCCACCGGGTCCCCTTTCACGATGTGGTGTTCGCTCGATATGGCGTCCTTCTTGTGGGCTGCATTGTACTTGCGCACCTGGTCGACCACTTTGGGGT
>CAZDBH010000249.1:0-12177 GCA_964503485.1 uncultured Bradymonadales bacterium
CGGCTGCCATTTTTTCAGTGTGGCGTACGAGGAGTGGGGTAGGCGTATGGCTCGGCTGGTCAACCGCGACCTCTACGGCAGCGTTTTCGACGTAGACAAGACATTCTCGCTTCCAACCAGTAAGAGTGAACAATATTTACCAAACAGCCAGTTTGCGCGTTAGCATACAGAATACGGCACAGCCAGCGCAAATGGATTCTTGGGGGCGCGAAAGCGAGGTGAGAATTGGACGAACTGCGTTCAGAGTCGACCGCGCGCTCCCGAAGCGCCCTCAGCTAGGTAGGAGCTCTGCAAGGTTGTCTTCGAGTGTCTCTCGGATATAGCCGATAGTCTGCCGTCGTAGGCTCGTCTTTGTCCGCCTGTAGGCCGCCGGAGAGAGCTTTGCCAGGGTCTCGGCTTCGCTGAAGGCTACCGTTGCCAGCTCGCTTGCAGCGACGACGCGGTCCAACCAGCCGGCGTTGACGGCACCACTCGGGTCGTAGATGCGCGACTGAAGCGTCGAAGCCACGAACTCACGCGGGTCGAGTCGATCGCGGGCCAGCTCCTGACCGAAAATCGGAAGCGGCATCGAGCTCTTCACCTCGTTCAACCCAATCTTGAACTCCCCGTCTGCGCCGATTCGTGTGTCGGCGGTGGCCAGAACGAGCGCTCCACCCGCGAGGGCGTGGCCGGTGCACGCGACCACCACCGGCCTGGGACACTCATACATGCGGAGCAGTAATTCTGCGCCCGCTTTCACCAGGGTCCGGGCGACCTTCGGTGCCTGCATCATCACGCGCAGGTCAAAAGCTGCGCAGAATCGCGCCTCCCTACCCGCCAAGAGGATCGCATTTGCTTTGTCACCCTCGGCCTGGTCGAACGCTCGGCCGAGTCGTTCCAGCATGTCAAATGACAGGGCGTTGGCTTTGCCGTCGTCCATCGTGAGGACGGCGATGTCGCCGCGCTTTTCGTAACTGACGATTTCGTCGCTCATGGGTTCATCCTACGGGTTCGGTCGGTCAGAAAGTGGCTAGTCGTGATGAGTTCAATGCAGCGCTTCGGCGCTATTCGCCACCGGAACCTTCGTTCCCATCGGAGTAAGGCAGGGCACGAGCTGGACCCGGAAACCGCTGTGGCTCGTTGTGCACCTGCCGGACAGTCCGAGACTCAGCGCCGAGCGCTGGTTGTTGGAGGCCAGCGTCGGCGATGATTTGGGGGCGAAAGTTAGGCACGGCGCTGGCCGTCAGCAGGTCACCGTACTCGCGCAGACGTTGCGTCATCTGAAAGCCCCACTTGTCACGTACCTGCTGGCAATGGTTGAGGTCGACTTCGCTGACGAGCACACCATCGCGGGTGCGCGAGAGGCCGGGAGTCCGTCCACCATCGGGCGCCGCCACATAACTCGACCCGTAAAAATGGCCAAAATCGTTGTGGGCTTCCTTGCCGTCGCCTGAAGTGAAGGCGTTGGGAAAAGTCTCGGTTCCCACCCGGTTGATGGCTGCAGTGAAGTAGTTGTTTGCGATCGAGGCGCAGCGCGCTTCGATCGGCCACAGAGGTTCGGACAACGCACCGACTGTCGCCGATGGATTGAAGACGATTTCTGCGCCGTTGAGGCCAAACATCAACCAGTTGAGGGGATGGTGGCGGCCATAACAGATATTGATACCGACTCGGCCAAACTCGGTCGCGAAGACTGGATGTCCCGTGTCGCCTTCCATGTAGTAGGTCGACTCGTTGAAATCGCCAACCCGCGGAATGTGATTCTTCCGGTGCTTACCGATGATGTTGCCGCGATTGCCGATTACCACTGCGGTGTTATGAATCGTTCCCCCGTGAAGCTCATCGCGTTCCAAGATGGGTGACACAATCACCATGTTGTAGCGGCGAGCGAGCTCGGCGAGAAAGCGGGTCGAGGGGCCATCCACCGGCTCGGCAAACTCGAGCCAGGGGTGCTTCTCCCGGGTGCAGAAGGCAAACGGCATCGTCCAGGCTTCCTGCAGGCCGAGTACGTTGCACCCCATCTCCCCTGCAGCGTGGATGAGCTTCTCGGTTCGGTCGCACAACGCCTCAAACTGCTTCTGTATCGGTGCGTCTGTGGGCTCGACGATCTGAGTCTGGATTACGCCGATACGGACCAGCCGCGGCTGCCGCCTCTGTTCTGGAGTCGATGCGAAACGATATCCGGCCACATCAAAGTCGTGTTCTTGCGCCAGAGCGGCGGCCTTCGGGGCGATTGGAAGCTCGTCGGGCATGTTGCCGTAGAGGATTCGAAAAGCCTCCGCTTGATCTTCGGCTGGCAGTTTTCGGAGCAGACTCTCAAGGCTCTCGAGTTCAGTTTTAGTTGCCACGGGCTCACCTTCTCTGGTTTGAGGAAAGTGCATTGTATGGAAGATGAGCCGATTGACCACTCTGTTCTTGCGGCGACCTGTTCAACCGCCGCTGCGCCCCGGATCGGCCGAGGACTAAGCCGTCGAGGGAGGCGCGTCGAAGTCGGCTCGTATCGTCAGGGGGTCTCGGTCTTGCTGCTTGATGTAGTCGACGCCTGCCGCAGTCCGGAGGCGTTTGAGCTTGGTGCATTCTGTCGCGAAGAAGGCCTTGAGTGCCTCGACGCACTCTTGCACCTCGGCAGCGTCGCGCCTCGCGGCTGGCTTTTCGAGCAGCTGGAGGATGACTGTTTGCAGAAATGCGTCGGACTCACCCCACAGGAGGTCTGTGAGTTGTGAGTCCAGTGTTTGGTCGATCTGTCGAAACGGTCGCCAGGCGGTGTACGGCAGGTGCTCGGGCGCCCGTTCGAGGTGACCCAACCAGCCGTATATTCGTACCAGGGCCTCGAATCCCGCCTTGGCCACTGTGCGGTTCCGATAGCAGCCGAACAGCTGAAACTGGTGCCTTCCCAACTCGTCTGCGTGTGTTGAATACGCGACGTGCAGATGACGCTCTGTCCTTTTCACACCCACCGTTGGGTATAGAAAGCTGTAGGCGCCCGCTACGTTCCAGCGCGGGCGGTGCTTCTGGATCAGTTCATTCTCGAGCAGCAGCGCGGCCTTTTCGCTGGCGGTGACCTCCCACTCGAGACGCGCGCTCGATTTGACGATCCGCTTCATCTTGCGATGGGCTTTGATGCGCTTCGGACGGCGATACTGGCTGAGACGACGACGCAGGTCCTTGGCCTTGCCCACGTACACGAGCTTGTCGTCTCGGTTGAGAAACCGATACACACCCGGGCTGTGCGGGACACCGGCCACGAAGTCGAGGCCAAATTTCTTGTCGAACGTAAGTGCCATCAAAGCCGAGTGAACCACGTTTACTGACCGAAAGTACAATATGTAGCGATGTTGTGCCCGTGGTTGGGGCAAACACAGGAGACAGGTGTCCAGCGGGTCGAATCGTCGGCCCAATGCAGGGTTAGGTTCTGTTGTCGTTCGTGGAGCAAGCCGGAATGGCCACCGCGTCAAGTCGGCGGTTCCTACGGCACGTAGCAATAGTCGGGAAATCCGTCGAGCGAGCCGCTCGCATACGGCGAGGGCTGTCCGTATCGGTGGGCGAGCAACCACGAGCCAAAGAATTCACCGGCATCCCTCGGAACACTGTGGCCGCCACCGTGGTCGCAATGGGCCACGTAGTGGCCGTCGCCGCGGAGCGATTCTGAGAAGGCTTGCCCCGCTTCGTCGAAGTCGACACTCTGGGCTCCGCTGCCGTAGGTGTCGGTCTGTCCGCCCCAGACGATCAGCACAGGAATCTCCCACGCGGGAGTTTGGTAGGGATTCCAAAAGGGCACAGTGCCCCCTGAGAATGGTATCGTTGTCGCCAGCGTATCGGCTCGATTCATGGTCAAGAATGTGGTCCAGAGGCCGCCGAAACTGAACCCGCTGGCGTAGTAGCGATTCAAGTCGACCTCGAGCTCCTGGCTCAAACAAGTTCGTATGTCGTCGTAGAGCACCAGGTCCAGCCCGCCCCCACCGAAAATATCCCAAGTGTTCGTATCGCGGGCGAGCGAGTCGGGCGCGACGATCACGATTTCGTTGTTTTGGGCGAAGGTACCCATCTGCATCCACTGGGTCATACTCTGGGCTGAATCGCCCAGACCGTGCCACATCGTCAGCGCTGGCAGTCCCGCTCGCGCCGTGCCGGGCAGGGAGATAACAACAGTCCGCTCGACACCGCCCGAGCTAAACGTCGCGGTTCCCGACCTGCTCAGGTCCGGACACTCCCCGTCGCTGAGCGGGGCCAGTGCAGCTCCCGCGAACGACTCTTCGCCAACATCGGGCTCCACGGTGGTATCCGCTGTCCCGCCTACATCGATAGTGGTGCCCGCGTCTGGAATGATGCCAGCGTCGGGCGTGCTCGAATCGCTCACGTCGGGAGTCAGCCCTTCACCGTCGCCAGTAGATGTCCCAGCAGCATCTTGTTGCCCATCACCATCAATCGAGTCCCCACCACTGTCGTCGACGGCGCAGGCCCACAGGCCAAGGGCAACTATGCATAGGGATAGGTGGGTTGGTTTCATTTGGGCTTCCTCGCGCCGGGCAGGCGACGGCGAACATACCGAAACACTGTCAGCGCGTCCAGGCCCCAGTCCGACCTCGGAGTATTGGCAGGGTCGAGATCAGCAAACGTCCTAAGGGGTGCTTTTAGGTCCGTTCGAGGAACGCCTTGAGTGCCTTGAGCCGACCACGAGTCTCGCGCCCGAGTATGGCTGTTATGACTTGGCCGAACGCATATTGAACAGGCGCCCGATACTCGACGTTGAAATGGTATGTCACGCGGGTGAGATTGGGGCCCAGGCGCTCTTGTCGAATGGTCGCCGCGAATCGCCGGAAGAACCAAGGCCCGCCAGTCATCTTTACGGCCGCCACTGTCGGCCGAACAAAACTCACGTACTCCGTCTCCATTCCAAGCCCGCCGAGACGCCGCTTGGCGACGCACAGCGTTCGGACCCCGGAACCGGCAACGGGACTTCCGTCTATTATGTCCGCCCTTCTCAGAAAGCTGTCCCATTGCAGCCGGCGGTCGTAGTCGTGCAACAGATCGAAGACCTGCTCGGGCGTCGACGCGATCTCAATCTGGTAACTGCGGCGCACGGCAATCCTCGAGCTGGGCCCGGTCCTGGGCTTCGAACACAATAGCACTCTGGCGCCGTAGGGGAACGCTCCCGATGAGTGCGGACGCCCAACGGGGGTTGAGCCCTGGCCCCACCCCTACTTCAGATTGGTCGCCCCTAGATCCAAGAACTCTGTGGCCTCCGTGCCTCCGTCTTCCTCCGTGCTCCAAGAACGACGGGACAGACGACACCCAGCATCGGCCGATGATTCGGTGGCTTCGGAGCCGGCTAGTAGCCCGTCCGGAAAATGAATGGATAACTGATGATCACGCTGCCAGGAGAGGCGGGATACGGAAAACGCCACTCGCGAATGCTGCGGATGAGGCAACCTTCGAGCCCGTCGTTGTCCATGTTCGAGGTATCGATGTGGGCCTCAGAGACTCGGCCCCCGCCATCGACACTGATGACGACGAGGAGTCGGCCTTCCAACCCCGGCGAATCTTCGAGCGCCGAGTCGTAACATTCGTTGATTTCCCAGCGATAAGATCGCACCACGCCATCGATTTGCTCCCTCGTCAGGGCGCCCATTATGAACGGGTCATCGTCGTCCTCCCCGAAGAGGCTTGAACCCGAGCCGAGGCCGATCCCGGGATCGTCGAGTGAGCCCCCGCCTCGTCCTACGCCGTACACGACATTTGCCACGGCTTCACCTTCAGAAGCATCGTCAGATCTGTCAGCCTGGGCATTTTCTTCCGATTCAGCGCCTTCAGTTCGGGTCTGCAGGCCATGGCGCGGGGTCTCGTCCGGCTCGACCTCCGGAGCGACAGCCGCGACTTCCGGTTCGTTCTGCGGCTCTGTTTCCGGCGAGAGGTCCTGCTCCTCGGTGGTGTCGGCAGCGGCGCGTTCTTGGTCGGAATCGGCACCTTGGCTAAGAACAATTGCGATGACCGCGATCGCAACGACGAAGACCGCGGCCAGGGCGGCGACCAGCGTGGGCGAAGCAACTGAGCGCTGGGCGAGAGGTGGTCCGTCATCCTCGCCCGAAGGAGCCGCCAGCGTGTGTGCCGCGTGCGGATCCGACTCGATCGCCCTTGGGGTCTCGAGGGGGCCTGGCGTTGGAAGTGGGCTGGAGTCGGTGTGTGACGGCGACGGAACGGCGACCGGGCCGTTGAGCGTTAGTTTCTCCAGTGCGGAGCGCATCGCCAAGGCGTCGGGATAACGCAGCGCCGGATCTTTCGACGTGGCCTTTTGAACCACCGGAAACAGCGGCGAATTCTGCACGGCCTCCGAGAAGACCAGTGCCTCGGGTTGCGCGTGGCGCATGAGCGCTGCGAGCATATCCCCGTCATTCACGACCGGCTCGCCGCTGGCACATTCGGCGAGAATGAGGCCGAGTGCATAGAGATCGAGACGTCCGTCGACTTGACCCTCACCGCGCGCCTGCTCCGGTGCCATGTAGCGCGGTGTACCGAAGCGCAATCCGGTCTGGGTCTTGACCCCGGAATCCACCATGACTTTGGCGATGCCGAAGTCGAGGACCTTCACGGCGTCGGTTTCTCCAACGATGTCGCGCACCATCAGATTGTCGGGTTTGAGGTCCCGATGAACGATGCCCTTTGAATGCGCCTCGGCGAGACATCCGAGGACTTGCATCGCGATTCGGACGATGCGTTTAGGCGGCAACGGACCCGACTTTATCAGATCGGTGAGCGTCAACCCGCGCACGAACTCGGTGGCCATGAAGGGCAGTCCCTCGTCGGTGTGCCCTATGTCGCGCACCTTCAGGGCGCTGCTGTGCTCGAGCTGACGAATGACCTCGGCCTCTTGCTCAAACCGTTTGACGACCTCGAGCCGGTCGTCTTGGGAAGTCAGAGGCGGGATCAGGACCTTGATTGCCACCAGCGCGCTCAGGCCCTCCTGCCGAGCCCGATACACGACCCCGAACCCTCCTCGGCCGAGTTCGTCGATAATTTCGTACCGGCCGATGCGGTCCCCGACTTGGGGGATGATGCGTTCGAGGAAATCCATGTGCCTTTGGTTCGTGTCCTGTCGCTGTTGTGGCCTATGGTCTACCGATCGGGCAGCGATGTCCAGGACGGCTTTCGCTCTGGGGGTCTTCCCCGTCGCGATGCGTCCATTCCAATTGGGGAAGACAGCGACTATACCGGTTGTCGAACGGGGATGAACGATGCCAACGCGACTCGAGCCTAGCGCGGAGACGACCTTGCTGGTCTTTCTCCGAAAGGCGCTGCCAGACTGGCGGCCCAAGACCATCAAGGACCGACTCAAGAGAAAGTGCATCTGCGTCAACGGCGAGGTGGTGACCCACCATGCATTCGCACTCCCCCGGAAACACCGGGTGGAGATACACGACTCACCCGTTGTCATGACCAATGTGAGAGGCGGGGTTCGGGTTCTCTTCAAGGACTCGTCGCTGGTCGGAATCGACAAACCGGCCGGTCTGCTCTCAGTTGGAACGGATCGATCCGGATCGAGACATACCCTGGCGATGGTTCGAGAGGCGTTGGGCGCGCGCGAGAAACTTTGGCCCGTTCACCGTCTGGACCGCGAAACCTCCGGCGTGTTGCTCTTTGCTCGCTCCCGCGCCGTTTGCGATGCAATTCAGGGCAGTTGGAGCGATGTCGAAAAAGTCTACTTCGCCGTGGTAGAAGGCCATCTGTCGCCACCCGAGGGCGTTATCGAACAGCCCCTATTCGAGGACAGGAGCCTCAACGTCAGGGTAAGCAGCAAGCCCTCAGCCAAAGATGCACGAACCCGCTACTGGACGCGAGAGACAAGTCGCGAGCGGTCGCTTGTAGAGATTCAATTGGACACCGGCCGTCGCCATCAGATTCGCGCCCACATGGCGTGGCTGGGCAACCCAGTCGTTGGCGATTCCCGCTACGGACACAAGGCGCCCCGCATGGCCTTACACGCCCACCGGCTGTCGTTCTCTCACCCTTTGAGCCAAGAAGCCGTCGTTCTCGAATCGAAGATGCCAAGCGCTTTCGGAAGACTGCTCGGATAGGCCCGAGCTAACGCCTGTAGGCCTCAACTAGCGTGCGCCGCCAATCACGTACACGCCCTCAGGTCGTTCCGTGCAATCCAAGCCGATTGCTGACAGACATGCACACGTCAAGTTGTCGCCGCAATCTGCCGGACTTGCTGTGCAACCGCCTGCAACGCTCCCCGAGGACTGAATCTCGCAGTACTCACCGACCGCACAGTAGCTATCGCCGCACAGCGTTCGACCCGCTTCCGCGCCACCGCACTCGGTGTCTGAACACTCGCTCAGAGAGCAGACGTGCGGCGGAAAGGCATCGCAGCTAGACCGTTCACAGCCCGCGAAGGAGGGCTGGCTGGCGCAGGGGCAGTCTTGGCACGCGCAGACAGAACTGGTCCCGAGACAGTCAACTCTCTCTCGACAACTGGACTCGTCTAGGTCGGCGCAAGGGCTGCACGCCAATTCGAACGCTCCGCCATCAGCCACCACATCGCAACCAGCATCGAGCCACAGCGCGCTGGGAGGAGTCGAGTCGGGCAGGCATTGGTCCGCATCGCTCCACCAGAGACACTCTGACTCCGCCAGGCAGGTATCGACGTCGAGAGCGAGGCATGGGGCTTCAATTGGTTCCGGGCAGGTCGCTCCGAGGCAGGCGTCGGTATAACCGCATCGCCAAACGCCATCGTCTCCGCACTGACACCGCCAGCTGGGATGCGACTGGCCGCAACAGCTCTCCTCGCCGTAGGTGCATTCCAGCCCTTCTTCGGCGCACGCCCTTCTTTCCGCTCCCGGCTCGTACTCGTAGGGCAGTTCAGCTGGGCAGACCTCGGTTGGCGGGCTGGTGTCTGTTGTTTCAATCGTCTGGGCATCCATTCCACAGCCCGCGAAGAGTGAAACAAAAACCAGGCAACTGGCCCAGTGGACCAGGCCATTAGTTCTCCCATCGAGTCTACTGTCCGTTTCATGTTCTGAGCTCATTACCGCTCCTTTGTCGCTTCGGATCGTATTTGTGAATACGAAAATAGTATCCAGATAGACTTAACCGTATTACTTTTCCTCCTGGACAGTCAGTGTGGAAAATGCCACTTGACAGTTTTTCAGAATACGGGTAGCGCGAAACCTCTCACGTGCTTAGGCGTTTCACCGAACGCGAGAGCGACCTGAACGACGAACACCCGAGTGCCAGACCTGATACTGACTTAACTCCGCGATACCCTTCACTAACGAACCTGTCGATGAGTCCACGATCTGATTGTCTGCCTGTCGAAGGAGGTCGGATGCTCAGCGCCGTCGTTGGGGAAGGCACGACACCGATACTCGTCGTGACAGCCCGTCGGTATCGATTGAGTCCACCAGGGTGTATGCTCAGTTTTTCGAGTTGTTGTATTCAGGTGAAGAACCCAACACAGAACCGGACAGGGCTCGACACAACAACACAAGTGCAATTACAACATGTTACACGACACACACCGCTCCACCCGTATTCGAGAGTGCCAGATCTGGCACTGATCAACAGCACAGCTTTCGGTCAGAGTCGATTTGACGCGTTTTGACTAAACACCATTGCGGGCTAAGGAGAACAGATAATGAGATGCAAGCTTTTGACAATTATGACAATTCTTGCCGCCTTTGGGGGGCAAGCGGTAGCCGAGACCTTCCTCTGGTCGGTGCCCGTCGACAACGGGTCCACACAGGTTTCTGGTTTCTTGGGAGAGAACCACGGCTCGTCTATTGCGACAGTCGGCGACTTCGATGGCGATGGGAGAATCGACTATGCCTCCGCCACCCATGGAGTAGTCGGAATCTCTCTCTGGATCGGGGCATTCGACCAATCACCAAGTGTCGACCGCGTATTGAGGGTGTCAGGGCATCACGCCACTGTGGCTGGAGTGGGTGACCTCGATGGCGACGGCCGAGACGACGTCGCGGTCGGTGCACCAGACGACGGTGACGGAGTGGTCGTCCTATTCAGATCGAACGGGAAGCGATTTGTTGTCGGCGAGGAATCGAACGGTGAATTTGGCGCCGCCTTGTCGTCGATCGGCGACTACAACAGAGACGGTCACGATGACGTTCTCGTAGGCTCGCCCGGAAGCAACGGCGGCACGGGTTCGGCCTTCGTCGTGTCGGGGAGAAACGGCGATGAGCTACTTCGCGTCGATGGCTCGGCGCCCAGCGGACGCTTCGGTGAGGCGGTCGTCGGGTTGGGTGACCTCGATGCGGACGGTCTGCCTGACTTCGCCGTCGGGGCGCCCTATGTGTCCGGCCATGGAACATGGACCGGCGAGGTGCGCGTATTCTCGGGCACGGGTCACCAGCTGCTTCATCCCATCGTGGGAAGTGCATGGGACGAGCTTGGGTCTGTCCTCCTGAATGTGGGCGACGTTGATGGAGACGGCAGAAACGATTTGGCAATCACTTCTGCACGGGCGCCATCCCGTTCGGCACGAGGCGAAGTACAGATTGTCTCGAGCCAGACCGGTGAACAGCTCCTACACCTCTCAGGACGACTTCCGGGCGACCAGTTCGGGCGTGGCCTGGCCATGGCTGACCTGTCCGACGACGGGCGGCCGGAGCTGTTGATCGGCTCGCCATTTGCTGACAGCATCAATGATGATGCGTTGAATAATGGTGGACGGGTTGACATTGTCTCACTCGTGACTGGGCGAATAGTCGCCACTGTCGCGAGCAACGAGTCGCAGACTCGACTCGGTTGGTCCCTGTGTGGAAGTCCCGGCCAGCTCCTGGTCGGGGCACCCGGCGTGTGGACCGCCGGTGGTGACGTGCTTGGATTCGCGGGCGCCCCTCCCCTCGATGGACCCTTCTCTGTCCACGGCTCTGGTCGTCGTGACGAGCTGGGTACGCAGGTGGCCGTACTGGGCGACATCAATCAGGATGGCGTCGACGACTACGCTGCTGCCGCTCCAGATGCCCGGGTGTGTAGGCTGGCCCGAGCGGGATACGTCAGGTTGCTGTCGGGGGCTGACGGCTCGACCATCGACATCATTGAAGGGTGGCAGCGCGGCATGGCTTTCGGAGCTGGGTTGGCCGGGGCCCCAGACCTCGACGGTGACTGGGTTCCAGATTTGATCATTGGCGCGCCAGGCTACGACTTCCAGAGCAAGACTGACACCGGCGCAGCCTTCATTATCTCGGGGTCCGATCGATCGATTCTCGGTACCGTTATTGGGTGGGAGCGGCGGCAGCAATTGGGCTTTTCGGTTTCGATCTTCGGGGATCAAGATGGAGACTACGTGCCTGAAGTCGCGGTCGGGTCACCCTTTGCTGATGCAGTCATCAACAGAAACAGGGTCGCAGATGCCGGCGCCGTCACAATCATCTCAGGCGCAGACGGTCAGATTATCTCGACCACGATGGGCAGCGAGCGGCGCGGCTATCTGGGTTGGTCAATGTCAACCTATCGCGATTTACCTGGTGACGAGCTGCCCGACCTCGTGGTCGGTGAGCCCGGCTACGATGGTGGGTTCCCCCGCGGACGGGGGCGCGTCCACCTGCTGAGTTCAGAGGGCCACAATATGACCTTGGAAGGTCAGCACGCGCGAGGCCAATTCGGATTCAGCGTATCAACGCTCGGCGACCTGCACGCTGGTGGGTTCCCTGAGCTGCTCGTAGGTTCACCAGGATACCGGGGAACCACGGGCCGAGACACAGGCGCTGTGTCGGTGTTCTCGATACCGAATGGCATCGAACAGTTCTTCATCGAAGGCCAGTCTCGAGGTGACGAATTCGGGTTTTCCGTTGCCGGGATAGATAACCGGCGATTCGCGGTTGCGGCACCAGGTGCCAGCTACTCCGAGCGGGACGCCGGTCGGGTCACGATATTCGATGAAGACGCCACGCCATTGGTGCACTACGACGGAACCGACCGAAAAGGTGGCCTGGGCACAGGGCTTGCGGCCGGGGAGGTGTTGATCATGGGCGAGCCGGGAGCGCACGATGGCTATACATCGGATGCTGGCCGAGTCGACTACGTACCCTACCCCCCGGAGTGACCCCCAAATGGCACCGTCTTTAGACCAAGATTGAGTTCATTGAGACGGCGTTAACTCTCTGTCCACTCTACCCCCCCCCCCCCCCACCCCCCCCCGGCGGGGGGGGGGGGGGGGGGGGGGGGGGGGGGGGGGGGGGGGGG
>CAZDBH010000249.1:12187-12445 GCA_964503485.1 uncultured Bradymonadales bacterium
ACATCCGCGCCGGCGCCCCCCGCCGCCCCCCCCACCCCCCCCCCCCCCCCCCCCCCCCCCGCCGCCCCGGGGCCGCGCGGGGGGGGGGGGGGGGCAAGTCTCATTTATACAGAAACTCGTTGCACTACCTCCCGAACGGATCGCTTAAGCGGCTGACATTACTGCGGATTAAAAGACAACCGAGCACCGTCCGCCCGGGGGGGGGGGGGGGGGGCCCGCCGGGGGGGGGGGGGGGGGAGTTTTTAGGGGACCCCCGCC
>CAZDBH010000250.1:0-12360 GCA_964503485.1 uncultured Bradymonadales bacterium
GGGCACTACATGGTCCTGGTCTCCGGAGAATACCGACTCGGTGGTCCGAGGCGAGGTTGCTCGCGTCAACCGTCAGTTCTCGCAATGTCAGGTCCCCGTTCAAGTCGCTAACCTGAATTGTGTCAGCCATTGGGACCGTCGTGACTGCGTCAATCGGAATATCGACTCTGGCAGTGTTGCCCATGACGGCGGAGGCGATCTCGAGACCACCAGAGCTCCTAGAGAAGAAACCGCCTCCGACATTTCCCGAGATCGAGGTACCAGCGCCCGAGATCGAGATTCCAATGCCATCGTCGTTTGGCCGAACACCTTCGACCCAAACCCCAACAAACCGATTGTCGTCGGCCACCAAGCTGGTGTGTTGCCCGCCTGCAAGGCTGTGCAGCAGACCAATCCCGTTGTTATCGACAGTGTTCAGGCCGTCGCTCTCGAGCATCCCGGAGCCGATAGCAGCAATGCCGATGACCTGGTTTTCGAGGGCGCAAGACGCATGTCGACAGTTGACCGTACCGGTGACCGTGACGTCCGTCAGAGCGAGTTCGCTCGCTTCGATGAGGATTCCGATCCCAATATTGTCTTCAACCAGTCCGTTTTGCCATCCGCCGCCGGTTTCGACGAAGAGAGCGCCCAAGCCGGCGAAACCGCGAATCTCTACGTTATCGATCGCCAGACCCGGGACGTTGGCGATGGCCAGTCCGATGGCAGCTGTATCGGCTGGCGCGATCGGGTAGCGAAGGGCGTCCGGATCAGTGACGACTCCCTCGATTGAAGACGCGTCGATTGCCAGGTTAGCCGGACCGTCGGCGACTATTCAAAGCCCGATATGGCTCTCGATCGAAAGATCGTAACGGAGGACATCGCCGTCGCCAACCACCAGTACTGCCTCGGAGGCCCGCGAGACGATCGAGAGCGAATAGACGGCCGTGGTCAGACCCGAATCGCTCGCCACACGGAGAACGAAGTTATCGCCATCGCCTTCGATCTCGACCTCAGCGGACCCGCAAACCGTAACGCCAGCGGGTACCGTCAAGGGGCCAGTGTAGGTTCCGGGTTCGGCAACTACCGTGTCGCCAGCCTCGGCTTCGGCGAGGGCCGCGTCCAACGCGACCGCGGGTCCCTCGCACAGACCAAGCGCAGCATCGGTTTGGTCTGTCGTGTCGGCAGAGCCATCGTTGTCGCCGCCAGTATCTGGAGAGGTGTCTGTTCCGATCTCGCTGTCCATGGACCCGTCGAGTTCGGTGTCGTCAGAGCACCCGACGCATTGGCCGGCCAGAAGCACTACAGTCAGAAGCACTCGGGTGAGGGATTTCAATTGCGATCTCATCGTTTCGCCGGTTTGTGATTCGGGGCTGAGCATACTTCTTTTCCTCGATGTGGCCAAAACTGCTGCCAGAGTCGAGCTGATCTCAGCGAAAACTGCCCCATTAGTCCCAACCAAATTTTATACAACCAGCACCATTCGACCCACTAACAGAATCCAAAACATTCTGTTCGAAAAGCGAAAGGTCCTATTCCAATCCAAATTTTCTTAACGAGGCACACCCTTGCAGTGTCTGAGGTACGGATGACGAGCAGGACCGCCGAATACGCGGCTTGCTCCAGGGTGCAAGTCGCGATGCGGAGTAGACAACGATGAATGAAAAGACGAGTCCCTTGTCTAGGGCGATCCCTCGCCGTCTGGCGTTTATGGTCATTCCCATTCTTGTTTGGGCAGGATGTTCATCTAGCTCGGGATCGACCAGCGATGGGGACGAAGAAGCCGACATTGCCCAAGTGGACGGGCTACCCCAAGATTCGGGCGCTGACGAGCTGACAATCGAAGACTCTGTTGTGGACAGCGACCTCGATGAAGACAGCCATCAAACTAGCGAAGACGCAGATCTGATTCAGGGCGATGCAGACGGGAGCGACGGCGAGGACCCGGATGTCCGGGTCGAGATTCCGGCCTGCGATGGAGACGCCCCAATCTATATCTGGGTGTATTCCCACCACTACCTGGGGGGCGGAGGGATCTATCCGCGAGCGGACGACATTCGTGATGCAGCAGCTCTGGTCGACTCGCTCGAAATTCCGGCGACCCTGTTCTTTGACGGCATCCTCGTGAACGAGATAATGCGCGAAGACGATAGTCTTTTCAGAGAGCTGCGCTCCCAGGATGGCCTCACCTTTGGTTATCACGGTGAGGAGACCCACGGGCCGTACCCAGCTCCGTGCAACCTGAATCAGCCCCATCTATCGCGCACCACCGAGCTGAGTTGGGACGAAGCCTTCGACGACACGTACTCGTACGCTACCAGTCTGCTGGACTATCGATTTCTAGATGCCGACGCCGCTGTGAGAGACATCGACCGAAACTGGGGTGGCACGCTTCAGTCTGATTCTGAGGGGGGCGTATCGCTGGTCGAAGCGGCCCTGGGCGACATCAGCATGGCCACGTTTCACGGCATCGAGTCCCCACCCGCACAGCTGGCCCACCGAGCTGTTGCCAGCGTTCCTGTGATGCAGGGCACCTACCCGCTGGCAGCGCACGCACTACCCCGGGACATGGATGCGTCTATTCCCTTCGCACTCGGAGGTGAACACGATTTGCTCTGGCACACGGGGGTCCTCACCGCGAAACAATGGGAAGACTCGGAACTCCCCCATGGCAACGTTCGAGAGTTGATTCAAAGCCTGGAAGAGATGGACCGCAGCCGACCCCGCTTCGCACAGTATGCAATCATCGCGGAGCCAGGGGACTTTAGCCCGGTGGAGCGTGACCTGCGATATTTGATTGAAGAGTTTCTGCCCGAGAACCCCAACAGTCGCTTTATCACTCCGCTGGACCTGCTGACACTATCAACGTCTCCTGAAACCGGATCGATCTCCCAGGCGAGGTTACTCGAACTCGCCGGCGAGCTGGTGTCGAACGCGGATAGCGACGGACTACCGGACTATCTTTCGGCTGGTGGAATATACTACTCGCTGTCGGATGCGTTTTCGGCCTTGGGCGACGGCCTTGCCGCATACAACTCCGATGGCGAACTACCCGAATCCGTTCGACCAACAGAACTCCTGGGGCCGATCGGAGACCCACGTGACCTGCCAGCCGAACGCTCCGGCGATGTCACGATCGCCGATGTCCTCGCGGCAGCCGGAAGGCTAGCGGGAACCTACGCTGAGACTTCACCGGCTCGACCCAGCCACGTCCCGTATTCGACTGCACTGGCTTCCTCGGATGTTCACAGCGGTCAGATGTTGCTTCTGATGGCTCGGACACTCCTCGCCCTCGAGGGCGGAAATCTACCGGATGATACTGTGGGTTTCGATTCGGTTCCGATTCGGCAGGAATACGCGAGTATTCTGGACGATTTGACTCCGCTCAACGACGGAGACCGGACCTTGTGGTATGCCCAGCTTCAGCTTTGGACCGTCAAACCTCTGCCGTTTACCGCTTGCCAGTAGGGCGCCAACCTCAGGGGTCGACCACGCTCGGCCCGCGATCGCTGGGTTTCCCGTACAGGCCAGCATAGACTGACCGACAAGGCTTTGGCACGCTGGAGGTTTGTTTCTCAACCCTCGATACGACCCGCCCACGGGTTCGGCCGCCACTCAGTGCCCAGACTGCGAGCACTCCCAAAAGAACCAGAAACGTGAACTTCATTGAGCACCTCTGACGGCCGGACGAGCCCAACCGCGTTCCGATTGCTCCAAAGAAAGAGGCGAGCTGGAGAGCCGTCACGTGGATCCGTCATTTACCCCTTGCTGGTCCCTTGTCACGTTATGGGTTACCCAAGCTCTCCAGCCCGCCGCACCCAACATGAGATTAAAAGTTCGACCGGCACCCGACCAATCAAAGCCTCTCAAAGCTGGAGTACATCCGCAGGGCGCGTAATAGCCTGCGGATCGCACTGAAAATGGGCCGTCGGGATTCGACCCCAGAAGGAACCGGTAAGTTGCTTAAGTCCGGCGATTTTGTCTGTATTTGCGGGAACTTCAGAGCGACAAGCAAACCTGGAGGTCGCTCTCGCCCCCATCGAGAGGAACGCACTGCGACTCGCCGCAACTGAGGTCGTCGTTGCAGAGCTCTAAACACACGCCGACACCGAAGTTGATTCCGACACGAACGGAGCACAGCCCGTTGGCACATTGAGTTGGACCCTCTGGGAGGTCGCCACAGGGTTCCAAAGCAGCCACGCTGCCCGCGGGCGGAATCGCACAGTGGGCGGAGACGGGAGCCCCTGTGATGACCGAGGCTCGGCAGACTTGTCCCTCTTCGCAGGCCGAATCGATCGTGCAGCCAGTCTGCGCTCCGGGCATGTACTGACAGACGCCAGCGCCGACTTCGACGTCGTCTGTGGGATCCAGTGGGGTCTCGGCTGAGTCGACAAAACCAGCGGTGTTGGCAATGCAGAGTTCATCACCCCCACAGTCGTCCGCTCGCAGGCAAAGGTCTCCGCAAACGCCATCGCTTCCACAGGCGTCTGGGCCCCTTGCGCAGACCTGCCGTGCCGGCGGTGTGCACAGCTGAAGATCGGTGTCACAGACCCAGTCGACCCGGGCTCCACAATGGGCGTTCTCGAGGCAGGGCAGGGGACGAAGGAGCGGTGCTAGGCTGTCACAGGATTCCCCCGCCGTTGACTGATTCGACGAACGACATCGGCCACCGAACCCAGAGTCGGTCTGAATCAACTCGCAGAACGCACCATCGTCACACTGGTCGTCGGACAGACACACAGCGCCAGAGACACACGTTGCCACTGGGACGCTCACTAGGCCGGGCTCGATCTGCACGGGTATATCGAGGCACTGCCAGTCACCTGCGGGGCCACAATCGGACGGCTCCGAGCAGGGTGAGGTGCACTCACTATCGATGCACATCTCGCTCCCACACAACTCAGACGAAACTAGCCGCACCCCTTCGCCTTCGCATTCATCACCGAAGCCCCCAGTGGCGCTATCGACGCTTCGACAACTTCTGACGAAGAGGGAATCGGCACGAAGATCGAGCCCACACAGTTCTTCGCCGTCGCAGTCGTCGTCAGTTGAGCAGGCTCCTCTCGATCCCGCGAACGGTCTGCAGAGGGGGCGAGCGACCAGGGTGTCGTCACCCGGGTCGTCGGTGTAGTGGTCAACGGCCTCGAGACTCGCTGAGCAGACCATTTCAGCGGGGCATCCGCCGTCGTCTTCACAGGCCCCGGCGCATCGTCCGAGCCAACACCTTCCGCTGGTACACGCCGCATCAGCTTCGCACTCAGCACCCGTGGGGACGCCCTCACCGGACTGCCGACAAACGCTGAACATCTCGTAGTGGCCGACCACGTGTTGGCACAATCGGCCGGCCCCGCAGTCGTCGTCGGCCCCGCACTGCGAACCGATGGGGATGGCGCAGAGATCGGAGTCGGGGGCTCCCACCAGCGGACCCGCCACACAGGTTCCAAACTCACAATCGCCTTCGGGGCCGCATCGCGCGGCGCACAGGGGCTCCCCTGCCCGAAGTAGACACTCCCACTCAGAGGGCTCTCCACAGGACGCCGCCGACGAGCAACTCGAGGTGCAGACGTTGGCCGTGCCCTCCAAAACAGGAGCGCACAGTCCGGTCCGGCAGTCGTCGCTCCGTGCGCAGACTTGACCTTGCTCCAGCAACGGGACGTCGCTGCTGCGATCCCCCGGTAGGTCGGGATCGTCGCGAATCTCTGCTCGATCGCCCTCATCTTCCAGATCAGAATGACTGGGCTGATCGCTTTCAAGCTCCGGCGTTCGGTCCGGCTCGTCCTGTAGGTCGAGAACTGAGCCATCCGCGTCGTCGTCGTGTGCATCTTCGATCGGTGCCAAGTCACCGGGCGATTCATCGGGGTCTTGGCTAGCATCGGGTTCGGACTCCTCGTCGGGCCGGGCGTCACGGGCATCTGGTGTGTTAGATAGGGAGGCCGCCGGCGTGACGCCGGCCGCCGACGGACTCCCCGTTTCGACTGACGAACCAGGTCCACACGCCACCAACAGGAGGCATATGAGCAATGGCCTAGGGGGTGCAGGCTTCATCGCTTTCCTCGTACCAGTCGAAACGGATGTCAGAGCATCCAGGAAGGGTGAGTACGGTGTCGGCATAGTAGATGCCGTCACCCTCAGCAGTGTAAGCGGCGTTGTACACGGCCGCGATGAAACAGAGTGTGCCCGGGTCGGCCAATGCGGGCGACGGCGGGTCGTCTCCGAGAGACGCCCAGGTACCGTCTGGACCGACGACGGCCGAAACAAACTCGGCCAGATGTACGTCCTGTTGATCGACCTGGAATTCATTGATCAAAGCCCGGAGGTACGACCACCGTCGCCGTGATTCCCGAATGAGCGGGTGAGCGCCGTGTCCGCAGATGTTCTCCTCTGCGTTCCCGATCACGAGATCCACGATGGCAGCGCTGGAAAGGGCGACGTAGTAACGGAATTCCCCACTGCCGAGATAACTGTCCTCGGCGTCTTCGATCGGGGCGAGAAGGGCGAACAAGGCTCGGATGAAGTCGGCGATTTCATAGTTTCCCAGCCGGCCTTCGCTGTAGGCCGTCGCCGCAGCCGCCAGCTCGTCGGCATCGGCTGCGAGTTGGGCGGCTTCGTCGTGGCCCAGCGTGTTGACCCCGTTACGGACAGCCGATTCGAGCTCGGCGGCGCCCGTGGCGATCACATGAATCAGGTCGCGCGCCAGGGGAACCTCCCGAAGCCCCACGTTCGCCTCAGCCAGCCGGGCTTCAATGTCGCGGACGCTCGCGTGTTGAACCACGCGATGCCTGGCAAGCGACCAGTAGGAATCAAAGAGCGCGTTCTGGCTGGCTGTGGTCACATCTCTGTTGGCCCACGCCGAGTCTAGATGGTCGCGAATCGCCGCCTCGCCGCTGGGGATACGCTCGTAGTCCACGAGCCTGCGAACGTGGAGTACCGCGGCAGTGTTGAGTTCGGTGAGCAGGGTCTCGAAGGCGCGCCGCTCCTCGTCGTCCAACTCGTCGCGAATGGTGAGCTGCCTATGATGAACCTGCCGCAGGCTGTGCAGCACGGTGGGTAAATGTCCGTTGTCGTACACACCGAGGGCGTGTTTCAGGATCTGTAGAACCTCAGCCACAGTCGTTCGACTCATCGATTCGAGGTCGCCGACAGCTTCCAGACGCTCTAGCGAAAACACGGTGCGAACGATCGCCTCGCGGAAATCGATGACCACCAGAGGAAAGGTCCTTTGCGCCCGCGTTCCGTTGTCTGCGGACGCGCTCACGATCAGGTCGTACTCTCCGGACTCGACCGCGTTCGTAATCCACAGTTCTTGGCTACCTCGACGATCGCACCATAGGTCGTCTTCGCAGCCGGGGGCGGCGATCAATCTCGGAGTTGGGTACTCACGCTCGATGAGTGGCAGCTCTGCGCCAGCTTGGTCCTTGATCCACATCTCGAAGCCGGTGATCCGACTGCCCTCGGCGCCCTGGGCCCAGCAGAGTCCGAAGCGCTCATCTGGGAACACCCCAGGGCTAAGGCCAGTCAGCGACTCGCCCCGATAGATCACGTGGTCTGGACACACAATTGTGGGCGGCTGAGCTGGTCTCTCGAGGGTCCGGAACTGTCGGTCGCTACCCAACGGCGTCAGATTGCCTACCGGGTCTCGAGCTTCCGCGGTGAAGTGATACGTGGTGTCGGGAGTCAGGCCCGTCAGGGGAAAGGTGTGTTCGGTAGCTGCGACGCTGCCGACAATCGACTCTGTGTAGTCGCTCGATTCCCCCCAATCGATGGTCACTCTGGCGACTTCGTCGGTTGTCATCCTGAGTTCGGCAGTTGTTTCCGTGATTGCAAAGACACCGACAAAAGTGAACTGAGGAGGTCGCTCTTCGAGTAGGTGATCCTGCGGAACCACAGCGAGGGCCTGGCTGGGAGTCGACCACTCCAGAACTGCTGAAACAGTGGGCGTGTTGGGCTCGTTGAACACGAACATCTGAATCGGGGGCCAACCCGACGACAGGAACAGGCTGCCTCTGTTGACCCGCTCGCCGCCGTCCGTCCAATCGCCGATGACGACTCGGTTGTCGATCAGAAGTTTGACGCCGTCGTCGGTCGTCGCTTGAAATGTATAGATGTCGTCGCTGTCGGCGAGGATCAGGCCTGTCCACTGTGCGCTTATCGCATCGTTCGGATCACCCAATCCGGTGCCGAAGGACTGACCCGGTGCGGTTCCAACGGGGTGGCTGGGGAAATCTACGACGGGAACGAGTTCCTGAACTTCACCGCCCTCGGTACGATACACGCCCCACAGTCCTCCCGATTCGATCGGGGCTGTGGCCGCGGTTCGGAATCGATGACCTTCCGAAATCGCCGTGTTCTCCGCCAAATCAGTAGCAGTGACCTGAAAGAGGTGGCCGCTGTCGGGCGAGAGGCTGTGCAAGCCGAAGACGTGAGTGGTGCTCAACGGGCTCGTCGCGGTGGTTCGATCGAGAGTGGGCTCTTCTCCAAAATCTAGGAAGACGCGACAGACCTCATTCGTGATGACACGAACCGTGGCCTGGTTCTGCGTTACTCGGAAAATATCGACCGATTCGATCACCGGCGGCTGATCATCGCCGAAGTGAGACGCGGGTCGCAGATGGTCCTGGGGAATCACCGCCAGCGGTAGATCGGCGCCCTGCCACCTCAAGATGGCCTCGGCATCGGGGGACCCGGGAGCGACAAAGGTGCTCAAGTTGATCGCATGCCAACCGGCGGTGAGCACGATGCTCCCGCTTTTCCAGTGATTTCCCTCGGTCCAGTCCAGGATGACAATGTCTGAGTCGACGGTGAGCTGCAGTCCATCGCGTGCTTGGACACTGAAGATATACTCCTGAGTGTCATCGGCTAGCACGAGGCCGGACCACGTGCTGTATGCCACCTGGTCGCCGGTCGCGAGTCCACTGTAGAAGAAGTCGCCGCCTGTTCGCACCGGATGGCTCGAAAAGTCGACTACGGGATCAACTCGGTAGAGGTGATCGGAAGCGGTCTCGAAATGACCCAGCAGTCCCCCCTCGAGGCCGGTGACCATATCGACCGTCGTAAACGTGGCGTCGGCGGACACTGTCGTGTTGCCGCTCATATCCGTGGCCCGCACTCGATAGTGGTAGGTCGTGTTCGGTTCCAGGCCAGCGACCGACAGGGTGTGCTCGAAGGCGACCAGTTCTGAGCTAGCAAGCCGACCGTAGCTGTCGTTCAGACCCCAGTCGATCGCGATGGTAGTCGCCTCGTCCGTCTGAACGCCCAGAACCACGTCGTTGGGCAACACCAGTCTTGGGCCATGCCAGAGAATTCGAGGCGGGGTGTCGTCGCCCAGCCGCGGATGGGGCGCAAGATGGTCGGAGGGCACGACTACCACGATTGGATTGGTGGTGGTCGACCAGGAGAGGACAGCCTCAGTCTGCGGGTCGGTCTCGGCGTTATAGACTCGCATCTCGATCGTATGCCACCCGCTGGTGAGGTTGACGGAGCCGCTGTTGAGCCGGCTGCCGCCGTCATTCCAATCCGAGATGACGGGATGGCCGTCGATGAACAGGTAGACCCCGTCATCGCTGGTTGTTACGAAGGTATAGAGGTCATCCCGATCGGCCTTGATGAGACCCTCGAAGCGCGCGTAGCTGACCGAGTTGGGTCCCGAGGCGAGTCCCGAGCCGAAGTAGTTTCCGGTAGCGACGTTGTGTGGGGCAAAGTCAATCTGCGGAACGATGCGGGCGTTCTCTCCTGCATCGGTCTGAAAGTACCCGATGAGTCCGCCTTGGCCAGGTAGGTCGGGCTCGGGAGCTGGCGGCTCCCGGAAGGTGCCTGGCACACAGTTTTCGCCGCAGTACCAACATGGGTTCTCTTCGTAAACGCCCCGCCCAGTAGCTGACTCGCCTCGACAGCCATCGCCAATCACTCTGGCCTCATAGGAACACCAGGGTTGAAGGCATCCTCCGTTGGTTGCCCCACACGCAGGTCGCGGACAGCCCCCACACGGCCAGGGGGAATAGGCGAGGTAGCACGCGTCGCCGGCGAGGTCGCCGATCGAGGCGCACCAATCAGCCCAACATGTGCCCCCGGGCACGGGCGGAGGACCCCACCCGCCCGGTTCTGGTGCCTCACGGGTGACAAATGTGCGATCGCCAGAGACCGTGATGTTCCCAGCGGCGTCGCTGGCCGTAACTCGATAGTGATAGGTGGTCGAGCCCTCGAGGTCTGGCAGGGTAGCAAGGTGGGTAAAGGACAAATCGTCGATGTCGAGTCGGGCTCCGTAGGACGCGCTCGGTCCCCATTCGACCGTTGCCGTTGCGGGCTCGTCCGTCAGCACCTCGATGGTCGCGAACCCGCCCCCGACCATAGGAGCACCGATCGCACCGAATGCCGGCCCACTGGAGTCGCCAGGCGTCACTCGCGGGCTGAGATTCGGGGAGGGGATTACCGCGCGTGAGCCACCCGGCGGGGTCCTTTCCTGGACGCCGCTGGCCAAATCTGAATGTTCGGCGTTGTAGAGATAGAGGTCCAGCTGATGCCAGCCCCTGGCCAGATAGAGTTGTCCCTCTGTCTCCGTTTCTCCCCCATCCGTCCAATCGAATGTGACGAGTCGATCCGAGACGACCAGCTTGTGTCCGTCGTCGGCGCCGACATGAAAGAGGTGAATCCCGTCTGCTTCGGCAAAGAGCAATCCCGACCAATGGGCGGTTTGAGTGATTCCATCACTACTCCCGAGACCGGACGCAAAGAAGTCGAAGGCGCCCCGCGCCCGATGGGCTGGAAACTCGATCACCCGGTCGATCCGCTCGATTCGGCCGCTGTCTGTCTCAAAAGCGCCGACCAGGCCTCCGGAGGTCAGAGCGCGGGCGCGGGTTCGGAAGGTGCCAGTGTGCTCAGCTATACCCCCATTCAACGAGAGAAGATTCACCCGATAATAGACGACTTGGTCGGGCGGGAGACTCGATAAAGTGATCGTGTGGCTGCGCCCCCATTGAGACCCCGATTCACTCAATCCGTAGCCTGGGCTCGACCCGTATTCGACACTCACCGTCGTGGCCTCCTCGGAAACGACTCCAATGGTGGCGGCGCTAGCGCCGACTCGACTAGGGCCGAACTCCGACACGACTGGTGGAATGGCCACGTCGCTGGTCGGGAGTGAAAAGGCGGAAGCTGGGACCACCGACCTCGGAGACGAGGTAGAGGCCCACTCGAGGGTTGCAGCAGCGAGGGAGCTGGAGCGCGCCAGATAGGAGCGGAACTCGAAAGTGTGTTCACCGGCTGTTAGAGAAATCGCGCCGGAGCGCTCTCGGACGGGCCCATCGTTCCAGTCATCGATGACGTCGATGTCGTCGATCGTCAGAGCGACGGCGTCGTTGGTCGTTGCAAAGAAGGTGTATGTGTCGGAGGTGGTTACCCAAAGGCTCCCTCGCCAAGTGGCCAATGGTGTATCGGCTACACTTCCGGCTAGTCCTGAGCCCATGAAATCGCCACCCGCCCTGGCGCGATGAAGTGAGAAGTCGATCTCGTCGTGAACCGAAACGCGGGTCTGACCGCCGGCACTAACTGCCGCAAGCAGACCTGGGAAGCGGCCCGTAAGCCCTCGCTGGGAGGTAGTAGCATGTACAGCAGGTGAAGTCTCGACGTCGGTGTCAGCGCTGACACAGGAGGTCAGCGTCGAAGCAGCCAAAAAGGCCGTCGCCAGACCAAATAACGCCAGACGAAGCATCCCGCGACGAAACAACGCTAGACGAAGAGGAAACAAGGATCGAAAACCCACGCCAAGACACGGGTGCCGCAAAGCCATCGGCAAACCTCCACGGTTCTCGTTTTTGCGGTGGGTTGGGTGCTAGCCCAGCGCGGAATGTCAGGTACGTTCCTGACGTTTGGCTGTGGATCCCGTGACGTTGGGTAATCGTCCACCTAAGAGTGGCCAGTTTTTGATCGGAACATCAAGTCTTTTTAGATAAAAACTGCTCTTTTCTTTCCAGAAAAAGCCGCTATGATTCGAACCAGTCGTCTACCCCGACGCTGTTCCCGATTTCGATGGCCCGTTCTCGCGACGGACCGGGAGGTCTTCTTGACTGCAAATCGGGTTCTATTTTTTGCCGTGCTGTTGCCGCTTTGGCACGGCTGTGGAGATACACCCAGTACAACCTCGCGACCAACCTGCGTCCCGGTGCATATCTGTGACTTGTCTACGGCGACGCAAGACGCCACCGACGCGTCAGATTCTAGCCTGGCGACGGACGATTGGGTCGCAGCCGATACTGGCCTCGATCGAGTGCAAGCTAGCGATGGTCGAGGGCGCGATTCGGATGTCGACTCCGGCGGCGAACCCGACCAAGAGGCGCCGGAGGAGACGGACGTCGAACCGACCCCTGACGAAACTCAAACAGAGCCCGACCA
>CAZDBH010000251.1:0-12349 GCA_964503485.1 uncultured Bradymonadales bacterium
GCTAAAAGCTAACGGCTGGAGTCCGGGGCGTTATACGCGACGGGCTCCTAGTCGTCCGTTGCTGTCTCGATGTCCGCCGGACCATCTTCGGACTGTTTGTGAATCCAGGCCAGCGCACGCTCGAATGAACCGGTCATTTTGGTGGGCATCTTTGGTCTGATCATCGCCAGAATGAAGCCACCCAGGACACGAGCAAAGAACGACGTGCAGACAAGGGCGGAGCAGTGCACAACACTCGATTCGAGGCCGCGCCAAACAGCCCGGGCTTCCGGATCCTGGGAATCCATCGTGTCCAGGAACACAACTAAGGCGAGCGGGCGACCCGCTTTTTCAGCGAGCTCCTGGAAAAATGACAACAACGACAGGGCCTGGGATTCGTTCTGAACAAAGCCCTCAGGTGGGAAGACCGCGTAGATGCTGGGTTCGATCTCGAACACCTTCTCGGGACAGTCCGATGGGGGTTCCACAGCTGTCCAGCCGCTTGTGTCAGGAACGGTCATCGTATCGATGAGCCCCGAATTATTCGAAAGTGGTGCACGTCTGAACGCCCATTGGGCTGATGTTTGCGCTGCACGTTGCCCCCTAAGTATCTCGCGACCACGGCGAGGATGACCTGCTCGCGCCAGGATAGCACCGGGTTCGGGTGTTTCTCAACTGGGTCATCGAACCCACGTGACGCCCTTTTCCGGGTCGAAGGTGCTCGACTTCAGCAGCCGTAGCAGGCAACACTTCGAGCATGAGCGGTCGTTGATGACATCAACCCGCTAGGACAACGTCAAACTTGGTTGGTAATGATGAGCAATACACAAGAAACAGCTCCCAGCACAACGACTCGAACTACAGTGGATGCATGGATTCAGCATCCAACCGGTGCCTTCATTCGCCACGAGATGTTCGCCTCTCTTAGACGTTGGATGGGCTTGACCGACGACACGATTCCAGATGAGTTTCCCATCGATTTCACCATCGCTGCGATGGACTCTGCGGGAATCGATGTCGCGCTCACATCAGCCTGGTACGGTCCCCAGGGCCCCTTGCTGTCGAACGAGGCAGTGGCGAAACAGGTCAAGGCCTACCCCGATCGCTTGGTTGGTGTGGCCAGTGTCGACCTTCGCAAACCCATGCAAGCCCGGGATGAACTCAAGCGCTGCGTCGAAGAATATGGATTCAAAGCGCTCCGGGTGCTGCCGTGGCTTTGGCAGCTACCGCCGAACCACCGGTGGTACTACCCGCTCTTTGTCCAATGCGTCGAACTGGATATCCCGTTCTGCCTGCAAGTCGGTCACGCCGGCCCTCTGATGCCTTCTGAACCCGGTCGCCCGATACCCTATCTCGATGAAGTCGCCTGCGATTTTCCCGAACTGCGAATTGTTGGAGGACACATCGGGTATCCGTTGACTCAAGATATGATCGCTCTGGCGACCAAGTATCGAAACGTCTACATCGATACATCGGCATACAAGCCGAGCCGCTACCCTCCCGAGTTGGTGCGGTTCATGAAGAGCAACGGGAGCAAGAAGGTACTGTTCGGCTCGAATTTCCCCATGCTCATGCCGCAGGCCTGTGCTTCACAGGTCGGCTCGCTCGAACTGGAACCCGCGACTCAGCTTCGTTTCATGGGCCAAAACGCCATCGACGTCTTTCGTTTGGACGACCGAGGCTAACTCCGTCGGCGTGAGCGTCAGGTGGGGAGTATCGTCGGCCGCCGCTCGAGCAACCACGCTATCAGCCTACCCTGAATTCCTGAGAGAACTCCTAAAAGCGTTACTCCGAAAATGACGGCGTAGAGATGTCTGTGAATCGTTCCAGAACTCGGGAACAACGGAATCAGGAGTAACGGGAGCCCACTCGTCAAAGCGACTGCCGCGTAGTCGGTTCCACCGGACCAGATCAGTGAAAACCAGCGAATCGGATTCAGCTGATACATCGGATTTGTGGACAGCGCGATGCACGTCATGGCAGCCGGCCAGCAGGCAACGCACACCAATGCGATGCTCAGGGTCCCCACCGTGGTGTCGCCGATGCTGAGAGCCAAACCGGTGACGAGCAAAGCGGGGATGGTCACAATCAGCCCGTCCAGAAACAAGCCGCGGCCCAACCAGACTGAACCGATCAACTCAGTCTGGCCGCGAAGGCCCATCGCGAAGAAGGCGTGCAGGAATCCGAGGAACATGACGGGCAAGACAAACCGTGCGACCCAGTAGATCGGAAGCCAGAGCGCACCGTAGGCTGTTGTTGTGAGCCACTGAACCGCCGGCGTCGCCCCGATCAGCACCCCCAAGAACGCGAACAATACGATCCAGTTCCAACCGTCTCTCACGAACAACAGTGCCTCACCCACAGCAGCTTGAATCGATCTGTTGATGCCCTGCGCGGACGGTTGCTGCGGTGTGTTCGAGTCATGCTCGACTCTCTCGTGTTGAGGATCCAGCAGGCTCGGCGGATAGCGAGGACCAGGCTGGTTCAATCCTCGTCTTCCTCTGACATGACGGACCGCACTGCCTTCTCAGCGGCCTTTCGACGGGCTTTTCTCTTCTCGAGCAACGACTCGATCTCGATATTTGTTTCGAGATCGCCGACCAGTTCCTCGACAGCCGCTTTGGCGAGGCTGGCCAGTTTATCGTCTAGCTGTGAACCCAACTCCTGCTTGATCGCTTCCTTGAGCAGCTCGTCTACGACCGCGTCGGCTAGACCTCGTGCACGGTCCATCATCAGCTTGGACACCTCGAAATCGACGAATCCGGTACCGATCGGACCGCCCCGGTCATTTCGCTGTTTCGAGTCACGCGCTCTCTGATCGCGTTTTTGTGAATCCGAGTCTCGGCCCCGATCGCGTCGCTTGGACTTGTCGCCCTGGTCGACCCGAGGCCTTCGGCTCTCCCCCTCGGCTTCTTTTTTGACCCGTTTCTTCGCCTTCTTCGGTTTCCCAGTCTTCGAGGTTTTCGCAGCCTTTTGTTTGGCCTTTTTCGCTTCAGATTTTCGTTTGTCCGCCATACGCCCTCCGCGTCCGTTGGTCGTTTGAGCGTAGCTGAGATTGTGGCCACTGGCCATACCAGAACGGGTTTCGGGAGCGGTTGGTTCGCGGGGCAGCAGCTCAGGGGAACGTCTGGGACTCGCCAGACCGCGCAACGGGCTCTAGGGGTAATCTGACATCTTGAGCAGCACCCACTCCCATACCCGGGTCGGTAGCCACCGCCTCAGAAGGCGTCCTATGAAGGCGTCAGTCCCAACTGAATAGCGTGGCTTGGGTCGGCGGGCGGTCAGGGCATGTGCAACTGCCTTCGACACCTTTGAGGCGGGCGAAGCAGTCTTTGCCAACTTCGCGATCCGTTCATCCGCCTTCGCAAGGGTGGCACCGTAGAGTTCCCTGCCTGTTCTGGCATGGCGGCGATCTTGGCGTCCACATCGACCGAGGCTTTCGTCCAAATCGGCGTTTCGATAACGCCTGGGCCAACTGCACAGGCCCAGATTCCCCACTGTCCAAGCTCTAGGCGCAGCGCGGTCGTGTAAGCTTCGAGAGCGTGCTTCGAACACGAGTAAGGAGCGGTGGCGGGCGATGTGACGACTCCTGAGATCGAACTCATATTCACGATTCGACCCTTGGCCTTCCTGAGCAGTGGGGTCAGAGGCTGCGTCAACGCGATCTGGCCAAAGAAATTGACCTCGAATTGGTAGCGCCAGTCGTCGAGAACGACAACCTCAGCGGGACCAGCAATAGCGATTCCGGCATTGTTCACCAACCCCCATAGCCCGCCCTCTCCGAGCTCGGTCGACAACTGCTCGACGACCGCGTCAATATGGTCCTGCACGGTCACGTCTAGAATGACGTATCGGGTGCGTTCGGAGGCTCCCTCGAGGAGCGCTTCTCCGTCGGATTCTCGGCGGACGCCGCCGTAAACGGTGAAGCCCAGCCTATCCAGATGATGGACGCAATCACGCCCAATCCCCGTACTCGCACCAGTCACGAGGACGGTTTTCCCTTCGTTCGCCATTTCTCCCTCCAGATCGATCTACCGATCACTTACCACTAGAAACGGGCCTCAGACCAGCGGATCGGTTCTGTTGGACATTGGCCATGAAAAACTGCTAAGAATTTCCACTGTTTTGACGCATAATCCCGCGCGCGTCCGTTTGACTCAGACATGAACACAGTCCTCGTGAGGCATATGAAGTCTTCAACGACAAAGGTCCATCGCCCGGAAAGCTGGCTAGTCCTCGGCTTGACGCTGATGATGCTGTTGGGTTCCTGCAGCGACAACGCGATCAACTATCCGGACGCAACCACTGACACCGAACCGGACACAGCGGTCGAAGATTTGGTGGAGGAGTCGACACTTGACGACGTGGCAGACGGCTCCGATGACGATACGGCGGATGCCGACGCTGACGGCCGCCTGGTTCCCGGCCCTGCAGTCGGTGGAGAATGTGAGTTTCAGTGGGACTGTGACCCCCAGTTCTTGTGCGCTGACGGACTGTGTCACCGCCTCGAGCGATGCGGCGACCGAGCCAATTGGGTCCAGTGTGTCGAGGGTGTCGAAGAACTCGAGCCCGGCCTAGGGTACCGAGCGGTATGTCTGGAGGGCTGGTGTAGCATTTTGTGCGAGACGGACCAGGACTGCAAAGAGGGTGAGACCTGCACCGATTTCGGATTTTGCCAAGAGTATGAGGGCGAAGTGACCGCCGTCGACCCCGGCGGAGAGGACCGCGACGATCTGCAAGCCGGCTTCGCAGAGGTGCTTCTGAATTTCCCGATCGGCGCCCCGCTGGCTGGTTTCGGTTCTCGGGCCGCCTTTGGCGAAGGTCGTTATGCGGAGTCATTGCAGCGCTCTGCGGGACAGCTGCACGGTCTATTTGTTCGGGCCGTCTTCCTCGACAACGGCGAGCGACAGCTGATTGTTCTGAGGGCGCCGATCATCTTCCCCTCGATGGCACTTCACGAGGTCGTTGCCCAAGCGCTTCAGGAGCGAACTGGAGCCGACTGGCGGGACAGTCTCATCATTTCAGCTACCCACAGCCATTCCGGCCCTGCCCGCTTCTGGCATGTTCCCGCCGATGCAGCGATGTCCGTCGGCGCCTTTGGCATCGGCGAGTACAACCAGGAAATCTACGACTGGATGGCCCAGTCGTTCATTGATGCGGCCATCGCAGCCATCGAAGATGCTGAGCCTGCCAAACTGGGCTGGGAGATCGTCGAAGCGTTCGACCAGAATGACCACATTGGGAGGGACCGTTGGGAAGAGACGCCACCTTTTGACGACAACCGTGTGCTCCTGATTCGTATCGACGACCTGGAGGATGTGCCCAAAGCCGTCCTGTTCAGTTTTGGGGCCCACGCTGCCGAGAACAGCGGAAACTACTTCAGCAACGACGTGCATCACGGCGCCGAACGCAGTCTCGAAAACGCCTTGGGTGAGGAGTTTGGCCGGTACATACCTGCCTTGTTCGTAAATCAGAACTCGGGGACGATGAGCACGGGGTCGGGCGCCCAGGGCCATGCCTTTCCTCAATCTGTCGAACGCTACGGCTACACGTTCGTCAACCAAATCTTCGAGTCCTTGTTGGAAATCGAGACCAGTTCGGACATCGCTCTGCGTTCTCGGACGCTTCGATTCCCAATTACTTATGATCTGCTTGGGTATACGGGAGATGAGTTCTCGACATTCGCTCCCATCCCGTTCGGTGGAACCTATCGGTACGGTGGTATCGAATGCTACTCACGGCTAGTGGGCTCGGACGAAGACTACTCCACCCATGGGGCAAGCGATGACATGACCTGCATCCCCCTGCACTTCATGCTGCACAACCACTCGCCGACCATTTTTCTGAAGAGTCAGGTGACCACACTCGACCTAGCCGGCCTCACGGTCGTAACGATGCCGGGCGAGCTGTCGATGGAGCTGAGCTGGCAGATTCTGCGCGAGTTGCGCGATGAGCACGAGGTCGACCCGCTCTCTGCCTGGACCTTTGGATACGCCCAAGACCACCTGCTCTACCTCCTACCTACGAATTTGAGGGGCGAGATGCCGCCCTTCCCTGGCATTTCACTTCCGCAGGCCCCAGATGAGTACGAAGACTTCGCCCTCAGCTACCTTCAAGGCGGGTACGAACCAGGTATGTCTCCCTGGGGATATCGGTTGGGAGACTATCTCGTGACGCGCTCGGTGGAAGCATATGAAAACTTGATGGACCCAGAATTCGAGCCGAGTTTACCAATTCAATTGCCATCGACTTTCTCTGAGGTTGTTCAACCGCTCTTTCCAATCGACGACACGGACCTCGACGACATCGGCACCATCATTACCGACCTTCCCGAGCAGGTGTCTCGATTCGAGACTGTCGAGTTCGCCTGGCTGGGCGGTGATCCGGGGATGGAAATGCCCCAGTCTCCCCTCGTCATCCTGGAGCGTGAAAGCGAGGGCGGCTCGTTCGAGGAGCTAACCCTTCCCAACTTCCAACGCTACGACAATCGGGCTTTCAAGTTCATGACCCGCCTTCGCGAAACCGATCTGGGCTGGGAGTGGATTGCTCGCTGGGAGGAGCTCAAGGACTTTCCCGCTGGCAATTACCGTCTCAAGATCGAAGGCCACCATCAGGCTGACGGCGAGCGTTTACCGTACTCGCTGACAAGTCGAGTCTTCGAGTTCGCACCGATCGACAACGTGATCGTTACGGCTGAAGGGAACGCTGCCTCGATTTGCGGGACCCTCGGATATCCTGCTCCAGAGTGGCTGATCTACACCGATGACTGGGATGATCCAGGACTCGTCACTGGCAATTTCCGGATGCGACATCCGATGGTGCCAACCCGGGTTTCGGATCCGCTGGAGACCGACACCGATGTGAAAAGCGAGGGCCTTGCCCTCACCCTGCGGCAGGGCGAGTCACTCGTTGAGGTCGGCGACGTCGCGCTCGAACTCGCGACGGAGGGCGAGAATGTCTCGGGACGCCGCAACGTCCCCGTGACCCGCTACTGCTTCCGCTTCGCAGAGACCCTGGCCTCTGGCTCCTATTCGTCCGAGATCGCAGTGACCGATCTTCACGGTAACACCGGCGCCGTTGAGGTCGACTTCACAGTCCCCTGAGCGGACTGCGGCGCGACCGCGCGGCGACTCTCGAGTAACAAGCTGTTCAGCGCCTCGGCCGAGACTACTCGCCGGGTCCCGAAGGCTCGGTTTGTCCTTCTTCTGCCGAGTCTGTTGGCACCGCTGGGTCGGCGGCAGGATTCGTGTTTTCCGGTGCCTCGTCGCTCGGATGATCGCTCGGCGTCCCACTGTCATTGGTGGGCGGCGGCGGGCTTGGTTCTGGGTCTTTGGCAGACGTCTCATCGCCCTGTGGTTCCGGCGTATTGGCCATAGGTTCGTTGGCCGCAGCTGGCGGCGCCTCCGTACCTGTCGTTCCAGTGGTCTCTGGTGGGGTTTGCCCCTCGATTGGCTCGGGTGTCTGCTCGGGCTCCGGATCGACCGCGTCTTCCCCTGGGCTGTCGGGTTGTGTCTCGGGCTGGCTGGAGTTCCGATCCATCAATAATGTGACCAGCGCACCCAACAACAGACCAATGATGAGCACCAACAGTGGGTTAACCGCCGACTTCTTGGGCTCCGGTGGGGCGGGGTTCTTCGGCTCCGCGGCGCGTTCCTCCGGCTCCGCGGCGCGTTCCTCCGGCTCCGCGGCTCGTTCCTCCGGCTCCGCGGCTCGTTCCTCCGGCTCCGCGGTGCGTTCCTCCGACTCCGCTGGACTCGGCTCCTCTGGCTGGACAGGTTTGCCTACTTCCAGCTCCGCATCAGCGAACAGCTCGCTTTCGGCCAAGGTTTCGCCTGGCCCCGAGCCTTTGCTCTCATCCGCCCCATCCGAACCCGGTTCGAGCTGAGAGTCGCGTGCGCCTTCACCGTTTTCGCCGTCCGCCGTGGCTTCGGGCTCCTCGTGTTCATCGCGCTCGAAGAGTCCAGGCCTGTTATGGTCTTCGTCCGGGCTTCCGTCCGGGCTCTCCTTGGGGAGTTCGGGTAACTGGGGCGACCGCTTGTTCTTGGCTGGGCGCTTCCGCATTTCGAAGGGCGCAATGGTTTCCTTCTTCTCAGGCTCGGGGACCAAGCCCGAAAACCCGCCGAGAATTGGCTCCATGACGAGAGGTTCTTCTTCCTCCTCTTCTTGGGCTTGCGGCGTGGCCGGCTCGTCCTCTGCCGCGACCGGTTCTTGTTTCCCATGGCCTAGATCAAGTCCCTTCTGGGTCGAGCTCATGCCAACGTGAAAATCCACTTCGTCATCGTCGCTCGGAAGAGCGGCGCTCGACTCGGTTGGCCCGGCCGCATTTCGCTGGACCAAGGATGGGAAGCGAGCGAACTCGAGGTTCGGTAGTTCGACTTTCTTCTTGGGTGGCGGTCTGGGTGGAAGGGTTGCGAATCCGCCTACGATCGGCTCGAATTTTGGGGGGGCCTCTTCCTCTTCGTCCCCCTCGACCTCGGCGACTGGCTCGGGTTGCTCACCCTGGTCCGTCGATTCTGGCTCCGAGTCGTCGGGGTCGGAACCTCGGGGAAGGTAGTCGTCGAGCGAGATTCCGGGCGCGTCGCCAGGTTCCTCGATGGTGGCTGAATGTGCCTCTTCGGGCTCTGGGTCCGGCTCCTTCGACAGATCGACGTCCGCCTTATCGGCATCGTCTAGATATGACTTCACCGCGTTGTGGACGTCCGTCGGCAGGCTCTTCTTTTCGGGTGGTGCAGTGGGCTCGGGTTCATCCTCCAAATATGACTTCACCGCTTCGTGTAGATCGGTTGGAAGCGCTTTGGCCCGGGAGTAGGAATCTTCGGCTTCTTCGGACTGCCCCGGAGCTGCCGTCGGCGCCTCGTCTTCCTCCGGCCCTTTGCTGCTGGTTTGAAGACTGGTCTCATCGGGAACCCATTCACCGTCGATCGCTTCGTTCTTAATCTCGAGCCCCTCGAGCTCGGGCTCTACAGTCGGTGTTGGCTGTTGGACGAGTTGAAAGGCTGCGGTCAGACCATCACTCACATCGGGTAGTTGGGGCTCGTCTTCCGAGAAGTCGCCCTCGTCCACCACTCGTCGTTCGATTACGACCCCACCGATTTCCGCGGGATCGACCTGCTTCACTTGCTGGAAGGCTGCCGTAAACCCGTCCAACACATCTGGCATCTCGGGCTCGCCGTCCGACGCTTCCACGTTCTGATCTGGCGCGCCCGCAATCTCTACCTGTTCGGTCTGACCGGCCAGTTCGGCCTCGACTTCGGCGGCCACCGTTTGAAACATATCAGTCAAACCGTGCAGCGCCGGTTGGGAGGTCACGACCGGGTGGTCTCCGGTGATCACAACCTCCTCGACCTCGCCCTCCATTTCTGCTTCGACTTCCGCAGCCACGGTCTGAAACATGTCAGTCAGACCCTCGAGCACTGGGGTCGGTGGCTCCTCGTCGAGCGCCACCGCTTCCAGATCTGCCGTGCCGAGTTCAATCTCGCCCTGCTCACCACTCTGAACGACGGCGTCCCCGATGGCGAAGCCTTCGAGCTGTAGAACTTCCGGCTCATCCTCGCGAGCAGACTGGGCATCGCCCGTCGCGGCATCTGGTGCCATTAGTGGGATTTCGGACTGCTCCGGCACGTCCGCCCGAGGCGCCGATTCGGCGCCCTGGTCAACACCCCGCTCTTGGGGTGGGCCGTTCTTGCCTTTTGTGCTCATGCTCGTGTTTTACCATGATTTTGCGGTTTTGGTCCCAAAGTTCATGGATTCGAGGTGCCGGACGCCTGAGCCCAGCCAGGTGGCGACGATCGGATGGTCGTCTGCCTCACTGCGCAGGCAAATACTCGGATGGTGCGCAGCCCCCTTCGCGAATCTCCTCTTCTAGCCCATCCCGCCTCGGACCCGCAAAAGGGGGCCTTCTCCACAAAAAAACCGTCCAGACGGTTTTGGCATACTACTGGCACAAACAGCTGGCAGATGAATTACCGGGCCAAAGGAGGCCGGACGATGAACAGACAGAAAAAACGAACGACTACATTGATATTGTTTTCTATTCTCTTTCTCTCCGGCTTGGGCTCAGCCGCCGCTCAGGATAGAGATTTGTCATGCGAGCTTGGAGAGCGGGCCGGAATCGACGAGTCCGAGGCTGGAGTAGTTGTCGCGCTGGTGTGTGAAGAACTCGAATCCGCAGGAGCGTCTGGCCAGGCGGTCGTGGATGTCCGCAGTCTCGGTGACCTGATCTGGGTTACCGCCGGTCTGGGAGACGGCACCTCAATCGACAGAGAGTATCGGCTTCAAGCCAACGGCTTCGGCGAAGTGCCCGTGGTGGCAGAACGTTTGGCTGAGTCGCTGGTCAGGGACGTACCTATCGCAGAAACGGCGACGGTTCAGACCCTTGTTGGGGAAGAAACTCGGCAATATGACAAACTTCCTGGCGAGTTCCTGTGGGGAGTGGGTCTGGCTGGTGCATCGATGCCGGGAACTGGGTCCACCGTCGCTCCGGGACTGGAACTCAGGGGCGCGTATCAAACAGGCCGATTCGAAGCGAACACCACACTCCGCTTTGCCCTGAGCTGGGGGGATGAGTCGTTGACCTACTTCACGGGAGGCGTGGGTGGCCGCTACCACTTCCTCGACACCAACCTGTCCCCGTTCGTGGGCACGGGATTGAATTGGCTCGCGTTCGACGTGTCTGATTACGGCGATGAAAGCTCCGGTTCGAGCGTCAGCGGAGACGGGTTCGCCGCCCACGTCGAGTTGGGAGTCGAGATGTTGCGCTTCCACGACAGCCGTCTGGCTGCGAGCTTCCGAGCGGAGTTACCCTTCTTCACCGCCGACGAAGCGACCTGGTCTTACGGTGACGACTACGAGTACCAGTCGGAAGACAGCGCCCGATACGTGGTACCAGTCGGGCTCAGTCTGACCTACTCCTGGTAGACGTCTGACTCAAGGCGTGACATTCCGATTCACGAGGCGACCGCTCGCGAGGCGTCGGTCAACCATCCGCCGCATCCGGGCGTACTCGTCCTCGTGAAAGGTAAGGTCCCCCGGCGCGATCAGGCGTACTGACTTGTTCATGATGCTCACATGGTAGTCGGAGTGGGGAAGACCGAAGTAGTGGCCCAGTTCGTGGGCCAGCGTCAGACCTCGGGCGGCTGCTGATACGATGACCCAGCGGTGCCCGGTGTCCTCGCGATCGCGCCAGTGGACCCCGTATATCTGCCCTTCCTCATCAACATTATCCAACTGGGCCACGACAAATACGTGAATGACCTCTCGGGTCCAGCGATCATGGCCAAGTGCATCGCGGTCATCGCGACTTTCGACTACGGCCGTGGCTGAGTCCGTCGCCCGGAGTTCAGCGAGTTCGAATCCAACATCAATGCCGGCAAAGTGGCGATTGGCTTGCTCGAGCTGTCCGGCCAACCAGGCTGGGGTTTGGACTGGCGCGTCGTCCTGGGTCGCGATCCATAACGCGACACCAAAGCACACCTCGACTGACTCGGCGCAGCCCGGTACCGCGTCCGCGTGAAGCTGTAACTCGGCCGCGACAACCGTCTCTGTGGCGTACAGAGGTGATTGTAGAAACAAGCTGAGCAGGGTTGCGACAGAGACTATTCGAACCGTGTTCGTGCAATCCAAAAACCAACTCTCTGGTAGCTCATCGAGCCTTGACGTACGCCTCCAACCCCTTCATCGCGCGGCGGAACATTCGCTTGAAAACGGGACGAATCAAGACGTTGAACGGCCGGATGAAAAGCTTCGGCTGATAGTAAACATTCCACAATAGCCGTGTCTTCCCGCCCTCTGCAGGCTCGAGTTGATAGTCTTCGACCATCTTTGAAACGAGGGGTACCGACAGGGCCAGCATCGTAAACGCGTAGCGTTTCCCTGGCTCCCAAGCGATGAAGCGTTCCCTGGCGGCCAGGGTCTTCAGGCGGGCTTTTCGCTCGGACCCGACACCGTGAGGCGGTTCAGTTTCCCACTCCGCACTCACGAAGTCGTCGAACCACTGAGGCCAGGTTGCGCAATCCGCAAAGATCTCGAAGACCTCGTCCGGTGTCGCATCCAGGATCAACTCGTTCTCGAAGCGGTGTTTGGCCTCGTCAATGAACTCCAAGCCACTCGGTTCGACTTTGAACCACATAACAAACCTCGTTTTCTGAAACTGGGCCCGACCTATGCCTACACTCAGACACTCGGGCGGTAAAGGCTGTCAGCCGACGACCGGCCTGCCCCATTCACCCGTTGGCTTCCTCGTCGGTGAAGCTGACCGCACCCTCTACCTCAGATAGGGCGAGTCCTCCGCCCTGCTCTTCCACAATACTGAGTGTGCCGGCGGCGACGTTGCTACGGCTGAGAATTGCCTCGATGGCTGCATCAGCTCGTC
>CAZDBH010000252.1:0-268 GCA_964503485.1 uncultured Bradymonadales bacterium
GTGGGGGTGCGTTCTGTGGTGGAGGGTGCTTTTGGGCGGGGGTGTTCTGTGGTGGTTGGTGCGCTCTGTTGTGTTGCTGCGGATGTTGGCCCGAACCGTACTGTTGCTGCTGCGGGTACTGCTGACCAGAGGGATATTGCTGCTGTCCAGAGGGATACTGCTGCTGCTGCTGGTGCTGACCGGACGAAGCCGGATGGTCAGGTTCCGCGGTCTGGATACCTGCTCCTGGCGGCTGGTCGCTCTGGTTGGGTCCGTTCCCGTTCGACAT
>CAZDBH010000252.1:278-3091 GCA_964503485.1 uncultured Bradymonadales bacterium
AAAAAGAGAAAAAAGGCGCTGATGCAGAGAAGAGTTCCCGTTCGACATCTTAAACTACCTTTTATCCCTCGCCCTCCGTTTGAGACAACGTCGAGAGCGCTCTGAGCCTTTAATTAATGGGGCGTTCCCGCAGAAAAACCCGCTTTAGTGTACACCCCTTCTGCCCATGGGCGCAACGGGCGATGCGTGAGTCCCCAAATGGTGGAAACTCAACCTGTTTTACCCGTGCTTCACCCAATCGAATTCAGTGCACTCTCCAAATCGGCTAACAAGTCACCAACGTCCTCAATTCCCACACTAAGGCGAATCAACCCATCGCTGATACCCAGTTCGTCGCGCACAGGTTTGGGAACCGACGCGTGGGTCATGATCGCGGGATGTTCGATCAAACTCTCGACCCCGCCCAGACTTTCAGCCAAGGCAAAGACCTCGACATTTGACAGAAACCGGCATGTCTCGTCGAGATTTGCCTTCAGAATAGCCGTAATCATCCCGCCAAAGCCGGACATCTGACGAGCGGCGAGGTCATGCTGAGGATGGGAATCCAAACCAGGGTAGATGACCTTCTCGACCCGCGGATCCTCTTCTAGGTAGCGGGCGATGCGAAGCGCGCTCTGCTGATGCTGTCGCATTCTGACGCCCAGCGTCTTTACTCCGCGGAGGACCAGGAACGAGTCGAATGGGCCGGGCACCGCACCGATACTGTTCTGTCTAAAGGCGAGCCTTTCAGCGAGTTCACCATCGTTCGTGGCCACAAAACCACCAACGACGTCTGAGTGACCGTTGATGTACTTGGTCGTGGAATGGACGATCACATCGGCGCCAAGGGCCAACGGCTGCTGGAAGTAAGGCGTCATGAATGTGTTGTCGACGGCGACCATCGCGCCGCTGTCGCGTGCCCGATCGCATATCGCCGCGATATCAACCAATTTGAGAAGAGGGTTGGTCGGCGTTTCCAGCCAAATCAGCTTGGTGTTGGGGCGTATGGCACCTTGCAGGGAATCCGGGTTCGTCAAATCCAGATAGGTGAATTCAAGGCCAAAATCGGCGAGCACCTGACTGAATAGACGCCGAGTTCCGCCGTAGATGTCATCACATGAAACGACATGGTCCCCGGCTTTCAGCGTCGACAGAAGCGTTGTGGTCGCGGCGCAACCGGAGGCAAACGCGAGCCCATGCTCGGCCCCTTCGAGAGCCGCGAGACATCCTTCGAGCGCGGTCCGGGTCGGATTCTGTGTCCGGCTGTACTCGTAGCCCTTGTGGACACCCGGCGCCTCCTGGACGTAGGTGCTCGTCTGATAGATTGGCGTCATAACCGCGCCAGTCGTCGGATCGGGCGCTTGCCCGGCATGAATAGCGAGTGTGTCGAAGCCTCTTTTCGCCATGTTCTCCCTCAATTGGCACGAGCGAGGCGCTATAGCCTCTCTCGGTCGTTTTTCATGAAGCGGGGGTGCCTGTCAAGTTGGCGTTGGGTGCCTGCACACCCAGGGACAGTGTTTGGGTGACCTGGTGTAGTGAGTGCGGGGAGGAGACGAGATTCAGATCTCGTGCGGCATGGTCTGGCGGCGTGCCCGAAAATACTGAAGTGGCGAATAGGGGCGGAAGTTGGTCACACGAGAGGTGTACAGGCCGGCGTGGGCCACCATTTGGCCTCCAAACGTCGAATGCTCAGCCCCTTCTTTGAAGAGAAGGCCCCAGTAGGGGTTGAAGTTTGCAGAGATCTCTTCATCGAGATGGATCAGCGACCGGACAACCTCTTTGCGCATCTTGCCGAGACGGTCGATGGACCATTTTAGCTCGCGACTCACGTGAGCGACGGTCGCCTTCGTCTCTTCCGACTGGTCGTTCTTTGCGCCGTAGGCGTCGTCTACTTGTTCGAGAGCATCCTTCTGTGCGTTTAGATCACTGTCGAGATGTGCGAGGCGCACATCCAGATCCGCGTACCTGCGCAGCTCATCGACCATGAGGCCGTGCTTTCTCAGCTCCGCTTCCATCTCTTGGATAATCATCGCGGTGCGCCACGACGAGTCGCGCTTGCTTCGCACGATATCACCGTAGATATGGTCACCGACGTAGAGCACGGAACTGCCGCGGATGCCGAGCATACGCTCGAAGTCGGCAACGTTCCCGCCTTGGTAGATCGAGTGCTTTTCGAGGGTTTTCGACTCAGTCCCGAGGTCCTTGCCCTCGTTGTCCAAACGCATGAACGGTTCATCGCCGCGAAAGAACGATGGCTTCATCGCGCTCGTGATGCTTACGTCGAAGTAGTGCTTCCAACTCGGATAGGAAGAGTCTTGCCCTTCCAGGAGGTAGGCCATCACTTCTGTGGAGTAGTAGTATTCGGAATTGGTGAGAAGAAAGAGCTTCTTACCTGCACTTCGCCACTTGTGCAGCGTTGCCCCGAGGTCAGGATCTCGGATGATGTACTTGGGGATATCAGCCAGTATCTCCCGTTTGATTCGTCCGTCGGCGTGGGCAGAATCGATGGCTGCGCGCACGTCGTCGTAGATTTTCTCGTAGTTCAGATCGCGCTTTCCGTCCTTCTCGAGTCGGTCGATCAATGTCGCGAAGAGGAAGGTCTCTGGCAGCGAAAAAAGGGTATCAACGAGGACGAAGCGGCCCGATTCAATTTTGACGGGATCGTCGTGATAGGCTCGCTTCACCTCTGGAGGGGCTGGTTCGAGGCCGTGGCAGACCCGTCCCACGTACCGATGGCTGTCCATTTTGAAGACGTTGCCGAGCTTCTTGTCGATGACAAGACCCCGAATCGCAAAATCCGGATCGGGCTGAATCGTCCGGATCGAGTCGGGGTA
>CAZDBH010000252.1:3101-4769 GCA_964503485.1 uncultured Bradymonadales bacterium
GCTTCACACTCAAAGCGTCGAGCGCCTCTTGGTTGTAAAGGGCGAGCGTGTAGTCCATGTCGAAGCCGACCCATTCGATTTGGCTCATACGCAGGTCGCGGTTCACATAAACCTGGCGAGCACCTTGAACGTCGACGCTGTAGCCTTCCCTGTCGAGCAGCTCTATGGCTGTCTCGAGCGGATCGACGGCTGGCATTTCGGCGGTAGTCGAGCCCGCTCTACGGGCCTTCATTTGATTTGTCATGTAGGTATTGTACTCAGTGATCGAGTCGAACGCCACGGTCCGGGACCAACAAGCGGTTTGCTGAGGAGCGGTGGTGTGTTTATAATTCCGATGCAATGGCGATTTTAGAAATACTGACATATCCAAACGACGTCTTGAACGAACCCGGCAAGGACATCGACACGGTTGATGACGACACCCGGAAGTTCATCGACGATCTCGCTGACACGATGTATCACGCTCACGGAGTTGGTCTCGCTGCGCCCCAGGTGGGGGATCTTCGCAGGATCTGCGTCATCGACACGAGCGAAGGTGAAGTGCGTGAGTCGCGCGAAGAGCTGCTCGTGCTCGTCAATCCCAAGATTGTCGAAAAGCGTGGGACCATCACCTGGGAAGAAGGCTGCCTGAGTTTTCCAGACCTCTTCGAGAAAGTGGATCGCGCCCGATGGGTGAAGGTCGAAGCACTCGACAGAGATGGTAACCCCATAGAAGTCGAGGGGACCGAGCTCGAAGCGGTCTGCATGCAACACGAAATCGACCATCTCGATGGTGTCGTCTTCATCGACCGAATGAGCCGCCTAAAGCGAAAGATGGGAATGAAGCGCTACAAGAGAACGCTAGAAGCCATTGAAGCGGAACAGGCCTCCGATCAGGAGCACCCGTGGCCGGGCTGAAGGTGCTCTTTCTCGGTACTCCCGAGTTCGCCGTCGCGACACTGGACGCAATTCACACCGGACCCCACACAGTGGTGGGCGTCGTGACTCAACCCGACCGGCCCAGCGGAAGGAATCGAAAGCTGAGACCATCGGCTGTGAAGGCCTACGCCCAGAATTCCGGTCTGCCTGTCTTTCAGCCGGAGCGCCTGCGAGACGACGAGGCCTTCGAGGCAATCGGAGAGACCGCCCCCGACGTAGCCGTTGTGGTTGCCTACGGCCAGATACTCCGACAGCGCTTCCTCGATATGCCGTCTCTCGGTTGTTGGAATGTGCACGCATCTTTGTTGCCCAGGTGGCGCGGAGCAGCTCCCATCAACTACGCAATTTGGTCGGGCGATTCCAAAACCGGCGTCTGTTTGATGCGGATGGAGCGAGGGTTGGACACAGGGCCAGTCTACTCCCGCTGGGAAACGCCCATTGCTCCGAACGAAACCGCGGGCGAGCTTCACGACCGGCTCGCACCAGTCGGCGGTCGACTGATATCCGTGCTACTCGATGAGCTCGCGGCGGGCACCCAACCGGAACTCGAAACCCAAGACGACGACGCCAGCACGTACGCTCACATGCTCAAGAAGAGCGACGGACTTGTCGACTTCTCACTCCCTCCCGTTGAATTCGCCAATCATGTGCACGCGATGACGCCCTGGCCGGGGGCATTTTGTGAAACCAACTGCGGTATGCTCAGGCTGCTGCGCGTGAAGGCGACGACCGACGAGAGCGAACAAGAGT
>CAZDBH010000252.1:4779-12340 GCA_964503485.1 uncultured Bradymonadales bacterium
CGGCACCCTGGGACCCGAGAGGCTCGGCCCCGATGGCGGGGGGGTCGTCGAGATCGTGCAGTGCCAAAAACCGGGCAAGCGACCGATGGAGGCTGCCGACTTTCTGCGGGGCTTTCAAAGAAATCTCGAAGGCGAGTCCTTTAGCGGCCGTAAGAAGGAGCAATAGATGAAACCCACATCGGTCAGAGTCTTTGCGCCCGCTACGGTTGCCAACTTCGGACCCGGTTTTGACGTGTTGGGACTCGCAGTCGACGGGCTCGGTGATCACGTTGCAGCGTCGAGAATCGACGGAGAACCGGGATGCGAACTGGTCGACATTACTGGAGATGGAGGCCGGCTTCCTCGCAGCCCTGAGTTGAATACAGCATCGGTCGCAGCGGCCAGCGTGGCAAAGCGACTGGGGATCCGGGTCGCGCTGACCCTCGAAAAAGGGCTTCCGTTGGCGAGTGGTATGGGCTCGAGCGCCGCCAGTTCAGTGGCCGGGGCCTTTGCGGCCGCCGTGTTGGGCGGCTTCGGGGCCGAGGACGACAAAGCAATACTCTTGGGCGACACGCTGGCGGGCGAGAAGGTCGCATCCGGTGCCGCCCACGCCGACAATGTCGGCCCCAGTCTGATGGGAGGGGCAATTCTGATCGACTCTCCCCATGCCGACCCCCCCCTCTTTTCGCGACTGCCCATACCCGAAAGGCTCTGGCTCAGCCTGGCAATGCCCAAACTCGAATTGAAAACCAGTGAAGCTCGGGCCGCCCTTCCCAACTCGATCGCTCTAAACAGTGCCGTGACGGCCTGGGCTCGGCTCTCGGGCCTAGTCGCAGCGTTTTATCGGAGTGACCTCAGATTGCTCGGCCGTTGCCTAGTGGACGACATCGTGGAGCCAGTGCGCGGCAGACTGATCAACGGCTTCGAAGCTGTCAAAGCCGCGGCTTTGGAGACCGGTGCGCTTGCATGCAGTATCTCGGGCGCAGGACCCACTCTTTTCGCGGTGAGCGACAGCCAATCTTGCGCAGACAGCGTCGCGAAGGCCATGACAAACGCATGGGCCAACGTCGGCGTGGACGCCGCAGCTCACGTGTGCAGACCAGACCTTCGAGGGGCTCGGGTTGTCTCTTAGGACATCTTTCGGAAGCGAGCTGCAAAGAACCCGTCCGTACCATGTTGGTGAGGCTGGGTGAGCAGCTCCCCAGCCTTGGTCAGCAGACCTTCCCACAAGGGAGCTTCGGGCCTGAGTCGGGCGAACGCTGCATGTCGTTCCAAGAAGGCCGCCGCGTTCCGGGCGCCTTCCATGTGGAGGTCGCTGCAGACCGCAAACACGAGGGTTCCACCGGGTTTTACGAGGGCGGACGCCTCGTCCAGCAACTTGGCCTGGGTGCGGCACAGCTCAAAAACTCGTTCTGGCTCGAGTTTCCATCGGATCTCGGGATGTCTTCGCATCACGCCTGAACCAGAGCACGGGGCGTCGATCAGGACCAGGTCAGCGGGCTTCAGACCGGCCTTGTCGTTGAACGCACAAATCTCGATGTTGTGATAGCCGAGGCGGTTTGCAGAGCGCGCGAGCAGGCCAAGCTTCTTGTCGGATACATCCGACGCGATGATTCGGCCCTGTGGGCACAGGTCAGCGAGGTGAAAGGTCTTCCCACCTCGGCCCGCACACAAGTCGATCACGCTGGCGTCAGGCTGCGGTTCCGCAAAGAGGGAAACGAGCTGGGAGGCCTCGTCTTGGACGACGGCCTGTCCTTTTGCGACGGCCTCGAGTTCTGTGGCTCGTCCGGCGCCTGTGAGTCGCAACCCGACTGGCGAACAGCGGGTCAGCTCAGCCTGGACCCCATTTTTCGCAAGTTCGCCCGCGACTGACTCACGGTCGCTCGATGGCCTGACTCTCAGCGTGAGGGGTGGCGGTAGTTGAATCGCCCTTGCGTAATCCACAGCCTCTTCAAACCCGAGCCGTTCGACGAGCTGCTCGGCTGCCCACATACCAATTCCGAGGTTCTGACAGATCGCTTCAGTCGTTTCGATGGGCCCGTTAAACTCCGACCGTAGACTCTCGACATCGTCAGCGACCCGCCTCAGGACTGCGTTCAGCAATCCTGCCCGATGGCGTGCCCGTTTCCGCACGAGTTTGACCGCTTCGCTTACCGCCGCCCTGGCTGGCACTTTGTCGAGGTGAAGCAGCTGAAAACAGCCGCTTCGCAACACGGCCCGCGTGAATGGTTCGAGCTTCCGAATCGGCTTGGTCAGGTATTTCCCCAGCACCTTATCGAGTTGGGAACGGTGCTTGAGAACACCGTAGGCGATTGCGGTCGCCAGAGCTGCGTCTCTGGGCTGCAGCTTTCGCTTCTGGATGGCAGCATCTAGGGCAATATTGCTGAACGCGTTGCGGGTCTCAACCGCCAGCAGCACTTCTACGGCGGCCGACCTAGGCATTCTCTAAAATCCTGGGTCTCAGAGTTTGAGTGCAGCGATGGCCGCGGCATAGTCGTCGGCCTTGAAGACAGCGCTTCCGGCGACAAGGACGTCCGCACCCGCCTCGTGTAGTTGCTTTGCGTTGCTCGGCGCGCAACCCCCATCGATTTGGACCAACACGCGCTGTCCGCACTCGGTCATCAATTGGTGCAGGTCAGCCAACTTCTGATAGGTCGTCTCAATGAACGTCTGCCCCCCGAAACCGGGATTAACCGACATGAGAAGGACCATGTCGAGGTCCTTCATGACATACTTGAGACCGTCGATTGGAGTGTGTGGATTCAGTGATACGCCGGCCCTCGCACCCGCCTCTTTTATCTGTGCGATGGTCCGGTGCAGGTGGGGGCAGGCTTCGTAGTGCACTGTGACGACGTCGGCCCCCGCCCGAACGAACTCATCGATGTGGCGCTCGGGCTTGTCGATCATCAGATGTACATCGAGAGGCAGCGCTGTAACCGGGCGGATCGAGCGCAGGACTGGGATGCCGATGGTGATGTTCGGAACAAAGCTCCCGTCCATGACATCGACATGGATCCAATCTGCACCGGCCCGTTCGACGGCTTCGATACCCTCGCCAAGCCGAGCGAAGTCCGCTGACAAGATCGAAGGAGCCACCAGTCTCGCGGGGGGTGTTGGCCATTGCATCATTCGGTGTCCTCTTGGGCGTTCCGCACAACGGCGAGGGCGGCTTCGAGTGTCGAAACACGGTGCTGAGCCACTTCGCATCGCCGAAGGCCCACACCCGCGGCCTCTTGGGAGGTTAGAACTTCAGCATACTGAATGGAAAGGTTCTGACGTTCCTCCCCTTCAGCGTTCATGATTTTCTCTAGGACGTCCTTCAGAGTCACAGAACTACCTCCTCAACCGGCTGAAGTTAGATTGTGGACGATCTGTCCGATGCACTGAAGATGCCCCATTCGCCTTTCGAGTCCCTGGGCTGCTTTCTCGTCTCCATCCGTTCGGCATCTTTCGACTTGGTCTGCGGCGATCTTCGCGAAATCCTCACCCAAAACGAATGGGTGTTTTGCCACCGCCAACAGAAACTGTTCAGCGTCCCCGGCTTCGTCGAGGGCTTTAATGGCGGATTCGGGCCCTTCCGAGGAGGCCTTTTGGCCGACAACCACAGCCACGACCTGGCGAAGCGCCCGGAAAACCGCGACTCGAAGACCGGTCACCTTCTCGAGCTTGTCGCGTTTCATCGACTCCGCCGCGTCGTTTAGAGACATGAAGACACGATCGAATGCGTCCCCCAAAACGACCGGCTTGTCCTTGATCAGGCCGAGGACCTCGGAAAAGGACTGAGCCTCGACCAAGTCCACGACCAGGTCTCGGAGATTCGCCTTGTTGATCGTGAAACCGGAAACCTGCGCCAGCTGGATGAGCTGGAGATGACCGAGTCGATTCTGAACCAACTTGGCTGTGAACTCCTCGCCTTCCGCCGCGGCTTTGGCTTGAAGTTGAACCAGGGCATTCAAGAAATTTCCCGTAAAAATGATCGGGTGTTTCTCGACGACTTCGGCCAGGTCCTCGAGGTCTTCGGCCGCCAAGACCAGCTGGGTCGCCTCCTCGAGCTGTGAGCGCACAGCCCCAGCCATCCGGTTCCGGCTCTGCTCCATGAGATGGATCATGCCCTTCCACTTGCGGAGCTCTTCCCTGCGGGTATCGAGCCTCGCGAGAAGCAAGTCAGTACCTTTTTTGTCAGACAGCTGGTCGATGAAGCGCGCGGCAACACCTGCCGCGTCTTCCCTGTCGCTAACCGCCTCAACCATATCCAAGATTTCAGTGACGCTCTTGCCCATCGAACTTTCCGCTCAGTTGTCGAAACTGCCGCAGTCTAGTTGATGATGCCCCAAGGGTGAAGGTAGAGGTCTCGCCTTCTTGATGATTCAAACCGGAAACATACAGTCAACCACCTTTCGCCCATTTCTTGACCTTGCCCTACAGCCACCTACACTTACCTCCTAGCGATTCCCAGGACCGGAGGTGAGCTGTGGGCGCCAAAGTACTCGATCTGAAAGAAGCTCGTTCGATTGTCGAAGAAGCCGAGAACAACGTGACAGAGGCAGCCCCAGCGGCTGTTGATCTCGTGAATGTCATTGCGGAAAGGGAACCACTCGAGCGAGTCGTCGCCGGGTTGATCACCAAGCTGGCTGAACTCGAGCGAGGAACTGGCCGGCTAGAGGTCGAGTTGGAGGAGTCCCTGAAAATCGGCCATTGGATGGCGGATCAGCTCGACGCTTCCAACGCCGCTCTCGCGAAGTCGCGAGCTGAGTCGGCGAAACTCCAAAGTGAAGTCCAGGCATTGACCCGCGCGATTGAACGGGCCAGCTATTCTATTTTGTCTCTTCCGATTCGCGGAAAGCTGCGAGCCGCTCTGGCAGCAATTTGATTTGGGTTGGGAGACGGGGCGGAACAGGGTGGGTCACCGCCAGGTGGCCTACCCTGTTGTGTACTGCCTAGACGGCTGAACTGTCGCCGGTTCTGCGGAAAGTCGCCCAAAGATAGTCATCGGTCGCGTCCCGAAGAAACTCCTTCAGTACGTTGAACGGTTTGGGATGGGCGAGCCCATAGCCCTGTCCGTGATCGCACAACATCTTCCTGAGCTGCGAAATCTGGTCATCAGTCTCGATGCCTTCGGCCACCACGTTGCGCCCCAGCGAACGGACGAGGTCGATGGTCGCCTCAACGATGGCGCGGCCCGTACCCTCATCGAGGTTCTGGATAAAGCTTCGATCGATTTTGACCGTATCGTACTGAAGCGTCCTGAGGTGACTCAGCGACGAGTAGCCTGTGCCGAAGTCGTCGAGCGCGATTCTCACCCCCCTGTCTTTGAGTTTCCCGAGCAGGCGGCGGGTGCTCTCGAGGTCTTCCAGAGCAGCGGTCTCCGTAATCTCGAGTTCGAGGTAGCGGGAACTCAATCCGGTCGACTCCAACACATCATCCAGCGTGTCCAGGAAGTCATCTCGAATCTGCTTGGGCGACAAGTTGATCGCGACTCGTAGACCGACGAAACCTCTGTCATGCAGTGCTTTCAGTTGAGTACACGCTCGTCGGAGGACCCAGGCACCAAGTGGGATAATCAGTCCGGTTTCCTCCGCCAACGGTATGAACGTGGCCGGAGACACCAGCCCTTCTCCGGGTCGTTCCCAACGGATGAGCGCTTCGACTCCGACCACCCCCATGGACGCCAAGTCGATTATTGGCTGGTAGTGAAGGGTGAATTCATTCTTCTCGAGCGCTTCTGCCAACCGCAGTCGGAGTTTCCTCTCTTTCTCGAGGTCCGCCATCACTTCGGTGTCGAATAGAGCGAACGTGCTCTTGGGTCCGATCTTTCGGTGGTACATCGCTGTGGTCGCGTTGCGCAGTAGGGAGTCTGGGTCGCCGCCATCATTTGGATACAGTGCGCCGCCGAGGGCGACCGTTATCGCAGTTGGTTGTGCGTCCACCAGCAACGGTGTTTCGAGGGTCTCGATGATTCGAGTCGCGAGCATCTGCATATCTTCCGGGCTCGTATCGTACCCGGTCAGAATCGCGAACTCATCACCTGCCAGGCGGGCAACAGTATCGCCGCCCCTCACCATCTGACTGAGCCGATCACCCACTTGTTCGATGAGTTGATCGCCTGCCCCGCGGCCCAACTCCTCATTGACCCGCTTCAGATTGTTGATATCCATGACCAAAACACCCGTGCGGCGCCCGCGTCGCTTGGACTGGGCAATCGCAACGTTTAGTCGGTCGGCAAAGAGCGCGGCGTTGGGCAGACCGGTCAGTGAGTCCTCGTAGGCAAATCGCTTTTCTCTGGCTGAGCGTTCTACGTGCATTAGGAAAAGGCGGTCGTGAAGAAAGAGAGCGAGGGCCCCCAGGATCAAGCCGATGAACAAACTAGATAACAGAAGCGCCCTTTGAGCCGCCTGGCCCTCCCCATAGATCAGTCGGTCCTGCTCGACGCGAATGACAAGACCGCTCCCTCCGAATTCCGCGGGCAGCTGAGTATACCCAGCGATCCTGCTAGCATTGGTCCGAGATATGAAAAGGCCCCTGCCGTCGGATAGGGCCGCTCGAGCCAGTTCGTCTTCGGAGGTGATCTCGACAGACTCAGGCGATAGAGCCCGGATGTCGAAGTGCGTTGTCTGGGCGAGTTGCTGGGCAAGCTCGGCGTCAAACCAGCGCCCAAACACAAGAAAGCCGTTTGAAGGCCCGTCTCCTTCGCTGGTCAGGACCGACTGAACTGAGAACTGTAGCGGCCTGCCACCTACAAGCGCCAAACCACGGAATGCGCCTTCCTCCTCGAGACGGCGTGTTACGTTTTCGCTTCGGAAAAGCCGGTCAAGTTCGGGCGCTAGGGGTCCCATCGCCTCCTCGTTCCCGTCGTATTGGGTCGCGAAGATAGGCTCCGAATCCGCGCTAGATATCAGGATCAGATCGAGACCGGTCTCGTTGAAGGTCGTCTGAGTGATGTTCGAGTCGATGTATTCGGGGTTCCCGGCGCCAGCGATAAACTCGTAGGTGTCGTCCCAATGTGCCCAGTCTGTGGCCAACAGGTCCAAGGCCGAGATTTGCTGTTGGAATGCCGCTGACACACGCTCAACATCGCGCCGCACTTGTGTGTCTTCTGCGGAGAGAAAGCGGTCAGTAACTCCACTGCGCACATGAAAATAGAAAGCCAGCATAGCAGTGGACATCACCGCGGCGACGATGATGGGACCAAGGACCCGCCACGTCCTAGCGGATAGATCAGCCAATCGGATTCGCAAATTCCCCCCAATTTTCATTCGCACCAATGGTCTACGCTAGATTAATCGGCACTGTGGCCCCCGAACTGTAATCCTCAACCTGTGTAGCCACAGGAATGTCGGTGTTGCCGGCTGTGTTGCAAACTGCTGACTTTCTGATTTAAGGTCCTCGAAATGCGCCTAACAACAGATCACCTACCGTGAAGAATTTCGCACTGATTGGCGCGGCAGGATTTGTGGCCCCGAGGCACATGCGAGCCATTCGCGACTCGGGCAATCGACTCGTGGCCGCGGTTGACTCCAACGACTCTGTCGGCGTCTTGGACAGCTACTTCCCAGAGGCGCGTTTCTTTACAGAGATTGAACGG
>CAZDBH010000253.1:0-12322 GCA_964503485.1 uncultured Bradymonadales bacterium
TTATCGAACAGTTTCGTGAGGCCGGCGTTGACGATGTGCGGGAAGACGCGGGCATCGGAACGGATGCGTTCGTCAATGTTGTGGCCGAACTCCCGGGGGCGGAGGAATGTGTCGTAGTGCTAGCAGCTCACCACGACGTCGTGCCCGGGGCACCCGGAGCGATCGATGACGGCGGCGCTGTCGCCGTGCTGCTCGAGGTTGCCAGGGTGGTCGCTCAGATCGAATTGAAAGGCTGCGGCCTTCGCTTGATCAGCTTCGACGGGGAAGAGCTGGGCCTATACGGGTCGAAGCTCTATGTCGGCTCACTACCGCCCGCCGAGAAAGAACGCATTCGCGCGATGATCGCAGTCGAGCTGGTCGGCTGGCACCGCGACAAGCTGGTCGTTCAGACGATCCCCCACGGTTTCGCCTTCAGCGCGGAGGGCATCGTTCCCGCCTTTCTACCCGCGACAGTGCGCTTGGCGGGCGACGTTGCGGAAGTCCCGGTCGGGCTCGGCGATCCCTGGGTCTCCTGGTTCTACCAAGGGGCGATTCGTGAGTTGTCGGTGAACACGGGCAGCGATGCGGGCGCATTCGTGGAACGGGGCATACCCGCCCTGACCCTCACAGGCTCCGCCCTGACCGGCTTCTACGATGCCTATCATCTCCCAGCGGACGATATGCATCAGGTCGACTCGGCCAAGTTAGACGAAGCAGCACAGGTCGTATTGGTGTCAGCGCTGATGCTGTCCGCTCTGCCCGATTCAAGCTGCTCCGCAGAGTTCGGTCACGCCTATCTCGTGGTTGGCTCCCGTACAGTTGAGCGCGGATTCCTGTTCCTGGCCATGGTGTTTCTGGGGCTAGCGGCCTTGTTGACCGCCGCCAAGAGTAAGAATCGATTTCGAATTCACCAACGGGGTAGTCTGGCTGCCCTCGGTTTGGCGACGGGTTTACTAGGGGCAACCGGCAGCGTCATGGGTTTCATGACCGGGGTTCCCCTCATCGCCGGGTTGGTCATGTCGTCGATGTGGAAGCGGGGACGCACGGTGATCCGGTTGCTGGCCTTTTCGCCGCTCGCCGTCCAAGCGGTCTTCGTTTTTGTCGGGAGCGTCGCATTCGGCGCCTCGTGGCACGGCAGCTCGGTTGACCTCGTGCTGCTTAGTATTGTCGTCCTCGCGGGCTTTGGTTTCATCCTGGACGGTATTGGCCTCCCTGTCCGGAGAGAAAAAGCGCCTGTCGAGGCCGGCTGATCGAGTCGCTCGCGCCCACTTTTAAAGAGTGTTGTCCTGTAAGCCCTCTAAGTTGCAGGGCTTTACTCTGAGGCGCGGATCGGGCGCGCTCTTCTCACAGAAAAACATACTCGTTCTGTGACGAAAGTGATCGCCATGCATCTAACACTTGGGCCAGGCTTCGCATTATCCGGTTCGGTTGAGCTTGGGTCCGATGAGCAGCATCAATTCGCTGGTTTGTTCCCGAGAGAGGGGCTAGCGAGTAACCTGCGAACTTGATTTGATTCGAGGCTACGACATGAGTGCAGTACTCAGGCGCGCAACACTCCTCGCAATCGTGTTCACGATGGCTGCGTGCGTAGTGGATCCAGACGATCGACTGCCAGTCGTAACCGCCGACTCTGGCGACACGCTGGACGTCGCCCCCGATGATCCGGCGAACGATTCAAACGACCGGCGCGGAAACGAAGACGAAGCCAGAGACGATGACGTCAGCACCGATAGCGACGAAAGCGAAGACCTGGTCGATCAATCGCAAGATGGCGACGTGGCGGTCGGGCCCCTCGATTGCGATGCGGAGCCCGGTGGGCTGAGTTGCGACTGTGAGGTCGACTCCGACTGTGACGACGGCCTCTGCGTCGCCTCGGGGCTGGGGCCGGTCTGTGCCACAGCCTGCGACGGATCCTGCCCCAACGGATACACCTGTGCAGACGTGGACGACGAAGCCATCGATTCAGTGTGCCTCGAGGCCCACGCCATGTGCTTACCGTGCGTCGAGAATGCCGATTGCGAAACCGATGAGACGTTTTGTGTGCGGTACAGCGACGAAGAGGGGTCCTTCTGTGGTGGCGAGTGCGAAGAGAACGAGGACTGTCCCTTTGGCTATCTGTGTGAGGACCGCATCGATAGCGGTGGTGACGAGGTTCGAGTATGTGTCGCCGAAGGGCAATGCGACTGTTCGCAATCAGCCATTGATGAAGGAGCCCTGACCCTTTGTGGCGTGGGGGAATGCGCCGTTGAGCGCCTGTGCACTGAAGACGGACTCGAACTTTGTCTTCCCGCCTCCGGGACAGACGAAGTCTGCGACGGGCTCGACAATGACTGCGACGGCTTTACCGACGAAGACTTTCCCGACCAAGACGACGACCTCCTGGCAGATTGCGTCGATCCCGATCGCGACGGCGACGGTGAGGATAACGATGGCGACAACTGTCCCGACCTCGCCAATCCCGAACAAACCGATACCGACGAAGACCTGATCGGCGATCCCTGCGACTTTCCGGAAACCCCAACGCTCACCGGCACGGACCCCGTATCTCCAGCAGCCGACAACGACATATCGGTCTTCGGAACCGGCGAGCTCGCTACCACCGTGAGGCTATACACAGACAGCGAGTGCGTTGACCCAATCGGCGGGCCTCACCCGATTGACGGCGACGAGGTTTTCGAGATTGCGGTGACGGTACCGGCGGATACGACAACCACTTTCCACGCCCAGGCCGAATCGGCCTGGGGAACTCTCTCGGACTGCTCTTCACCAGGCCTCGAATATCAGGAGATCAGCCGTGATCCCCACCCGCCGGTGTTGACGAGCACGAAGCCCGCATCGCCAGGCCGATCGCGTCTGCCAGCTACTCTCGGCACGGCCGAGCCCGGAATGCGAATCGACGTCTATGCCCAGGCCAACTGCGAGGGGGAAGTCGTTGTCTCGGGCCCGGTTGAAGTCCTCATCGAGAACGGTCTCGAGGTCGAAACCGAAGTCGAGCGCAACGCAATCACCCTTTTCTCGGCGCGGGCTGTCGACGTTCTCGGAGGAGTTTCCGAGTGCTCCACCCCACTCGAATACGAACACGACGACCTACCGCCAGCACAGCCGACCATCGAGAACATCGAGCCGGAGGGCCCCAGTAGCGATCCCAATCCGACCCTATTCGTCACGGGCGACCCAGACACGTTGGTACAGATCTACGGCGACGAGGTTTGCCGCGGGACAGTTCTGGGTTCGGTGGTTTTAAACGAGTTTGGACAGGGCGAAATCGAAGGCAATGCGCTTCCCAATCAAGTCACTCGATTTCGCGCCAGGGCCACCGATCGAGCCGGCAATCTCACACCGTGTCCAATCGATGGATACGTCGACTACCGACACGACGGAAATCCACCGAGTCCGGTCGGCAATCCACAGGCGTTTGCCCCCATTTCATTCCGCCTCGGCGTGAGCTTTGAGCCCGCCATAGACGACGCGACCTCCCGCGAGAACATGACTTACGCTCTGTGCGTGAGCGAGACGCCAGTCAGCCTCGGGGGATGCGATGACTTTGAGCCAACAGTCTTCCTCACCGATGCCGAGCTGGGCGGGGGTGACCGATTAGTCATCGAGTCCCCGGGTCTCGATCCAAACCAACGGCGCTTTTTCGAAGTCTGGGCAAGGGACGAGGCCAACAACCTCAGTGAGAGTCGGGAGTTCTTGAGCGCAAAGTCAGTGGGCCACCTCTCTCATCAGACCCTGCACTTGGGACGCAACCACAGCTGCCTACAACTGTCCGAGGGAACCGTCCGTTGTTGGGGTGCGAACGATAGCGGCCAGGTTACACCTGGCGCCGACACAGATGAACCCCTACCCGTCGTAGTGTCGCTGCCTCGCCTCACACGCGGTCTCGCTCTGGGTGAAAGTCACACCTGTGCCCTCGACCAGAATGGTGGCGTGATCTGTTGGGGAGCCAACGATGCTGGCCAACTCGGTGTGGGCGACCTCTCCTCTCACGACGAACCCGCCACACTCGAGCTGACAGGGGTCACCCAGCTATCAGCAGGTATCGATCAGACATGCGCGCTCTCGGTGGACGGCAGAGTCTTCTGTTGGGGGCTCAATTACGGTGAAACCCCTGTCGTGGTTCAGGAAGGTGATTCGCCGCTCGCCGACGCCGTTTCAGTTCAGGTCTGGGCCGGTGATCCCGAGGTGGGAATGGGCCGAGCGTGTGCCATCTTGACCGACCGAACCATACGGTGCTGGGAAGCTGGGCTGACACCCGCAGCGGCTCAGCCGCCCGGCACGGGACAGGCACTTCAGGTAGCCGATGACGGAACCGACCTCTTCACGTTGGATATTGCTGGAACGATCAGCAGTCGCCCTTTCGGTGAGAGTGAAGTCGTGGACCTCGGATTCACAGACATGGTTTCTATGGGGGTCGGCGATCAGCTTCAGTGCGGTCTGACAGTCGATGGACAGAGCTTCTGCCGAGGCAACGATACGGACGGCGCCCTCGGAGATAACCAGGAACTCGGAACCACCAGGGGGCCGGTTGGGGTGGTCGGGATCGTTGGAGATGGACCACTCGGCGGCCTGCGGTCGATCGCTGTGGGTGGGCGCCACGCCTGCGCCATATCGACCGATGGAAGTACGCAGTGCTGGGGCGCCTCAGGCCATGGACAACTGGGACGCGAGGACCTTTCGTCGATCAGGCCTGATTCCCTGCACTGGGTGGTCGGTGTCGAAGGGGGGGTTCAGCTGGCTTTGGCCGCCGATAGCTCCTGCGGGCTGCTCTCCAACCGCCACGTTGTCTGTTGGGGTGAGGATTTCAGTCCCCGACCAATCGACGGGTTGTGGAACGTCAGTTCCATCACGGCCGGCGAAGCTCACTACTGCGTTCGGAACGTAACCGGACGAGTCGAGTGCTTTGGCGACAACAATTTAGGTCAGCTGGGGAGCGGATCGACCGAAGAAATAGAGACCCCCGTTGATCCAGATTTGAGCGACATTCGGAAACTTGTCTCGGCTCACAACCATACCTGCGCGCTCAACATCGATGGTGCACTCTGGTGTTGGGGTGACAACGCTGCCGGCCAACTCGGAACAGGGTCTACAGGGCTTGATGCCGACGACATTGGTGTTCCTCAGCGCGTAGTGGGGCCCGACGCCGCTGGTTTCCTGGACGACGTGATCGATGTAGTGACTGGCGAAGCACACACCTGCGCATTGCGCCAAGACGGGACGGTCTGGTGTTGGGGCATCAACGAATCGCAACAACTCGGAGACGGGGGAACCACACCATCGGCCAGTCCGGTGCAGGTGATCGGTCTCGGTGGTTCTGGTCTCTTGGACGAGGTTGTCTCGTTCGAAGGCGCCCGCAATCACACATGTGTGCGGACTACAGGCTCGAATCTGATTTGCTGGGGCCAAAATAGCAGCGACCAGATCGATGCGGATGACGACAATGCCGTCAGCCCCCGGCCGATTGACGGCATGACCAATCCGATCGGAGCGGCGGTCGGACAGCGGCACAGCTGTTACCTCGCTTCCAACGGAGCGGTTGGCTGCCGAGGCGACAACAGTAGTGGGCAGCTCGGCGTACCCGGAGGCGGTTTCGATGTCTTCTTCCCCGAGTTACCGCCCAGCCACCAAGTTTCGTGCGGCCCAGAGCACTGCTGCGCGTTGGCCGTAGACGGTACGGTGCGATGTTGGGGCGCAAACGATGCAGGCCAGATCGGCAACGTTGCGATAGGGGGAGTCACGGACCGGCCTGCGCAAACGACCTATTTCCCCTGACGCACCTCTGTCTCGAATCTCAGGGTGCTGTCCAACTCGTCATTGAACAAGATCGAAAGGCATGATAGAGCCGCGGTTGAGCCCGATCGAACGTTCTCGAAACGGGGGCTGGAGCACGATGATGAGCAAGACCGGAAACCTATTCATAGACACCTGCAATGGAATCAAAGGTGACAGGCCACCCCTCTGGGTGATGCGCCAAGCCGGGCGATACCTTCCCGAGTACCGGGCTGTCCGAGCTGAGAACACCTTCCGTCAGGTCTGTCAGACGCCTGAGTTGGCCTGCGAGGTGACCCTCCAGCCGATCAGGCGCTATGATATGGACGCATCGATCATCTTTTCGGACATTCTGGTCGTCACCGAGGCGATGGGGGTCCCGTTCGAGATAGTGAAAGGCAAAGGGCCCGTCATGGAACGGACCGTGCGCTCCTTCGACGATCTGGCCACGCTGAAAGATGCCGAACCCGAAGTCGACCTGAAGTACCTCATGGACGGAATCAAGCTCACTGTGAGCCATTTGGGAGAGAAGACACCTCTCATCGGCTTTGCGGGAGCACCTTTCACGCTGGCCTGCTACCTGATCGAAGGTGGCCCGTCGCGTGATTTCGCCTCGGCGCGCCGGCTAATGTACGAGCAGCCCGATTTGGTGACGGCACTCCTGTCCAAGATAGCCGACTCGGTGACCGCGACACTCAGGGCAGAGGTCGCAGCAGGCGCCCGCGCCGTTCAAGTCTTCGACAGCTGGGGCGGCAACCTACCCCCCGAGCTGTTCAGCGGATTCGCCTTGCCGGCCATCAACAAGGTGTTGGCCGGCCTGGCCGACCTGGGCGTCCCTCGGATCCTGTATCTCGGCAACACAGCTTCTCACCTCGAGGCCCTCAGCGGTGTCGACTGTGAGGTTGTCAGTATCGACTGGCGAACCGACCTCGCCAGGGCGGTGAACGTTCTTGGCTCGACCCATACACTCCAAGGCAATTTGGACCCCTGCGCTCTATTCCTTCCCGCCGAGGAACTCACTAAGCGCGTGAAACAGGTGATGCAAGCCGGGGCGCGAGCCAAGTCACATGTCTTCAACCTGGGACACGGGATTCTCCCCCAGGTCGACCCCGACAGCCTCGGTGTTCTGGTCGACACCGTGAAAGCCGGCTTTTCGGAATGAGCGGCGACTCGCGAAAGGTCGTCGTAGTGGGCGCCGGTATCTCGGGTCTTTCGACCGCATGGCGGTTGGCCAAAGCCGGATTTGACGTCTCGGTCTACGAAGGCGGAGTTCGTCCAGGCGGTACCATGGGAACCGTTCAACGTGACGGCTACCGCGTCGAGACAGGCCCCAACGGTTTCCTCGATTCACGACAAGAGACAGTTGATCTCGTCGATGAGCTCGGTCTGACCGACCAGCTGGAACCAGCCAACTCGGCGGCCAAGAAACGATTCACCATCCGAGATGGACAGGTGATTCAGCTCCCGAGCTCCCCGTTCCAATTCCTCACCTCACCCACGATGAGTTTCGGTGGGCGTATCCGGACGATGACAGAGGGGTTACGCAGGAAACGCCCCCAGTCGGACGACGAAACGGTCTATGAGTTTGCACGCCGTCGAGTCGGTAGAGAATGCGCCGAGCGCCTTGTTGATGCCTTCATAACCGGGGTTTATGCGGGCGATCCGACTCGTCTCAGCGCCAAGAGTACCATTCCTCGCCTCGTCAAACTCGAGGCCGAGCACGGCAGCTTGACCAAAGCGCTCATGACGCTTCAGAAGCAGGCCAAAAAGGCGCGCAAGGAGGCCGGCAGCGCTGCAGGCCCGGCTGGCCATCTGACATCGTTCGGCCATGGGATGCAGGTCCTCATCGACCGCCTAGTCGAGCTGATCGGTCCTCACAACCTCAAAACGGGACACAAGCTCGTCGCTCTAGAACGCCAGAACAGTTCCTGGCAGCCAGTTTTCGAGACGTCCGGAGGCGAGGTGTCGACAACTGCTGACGCGGTCGTCTCGGCGATTCCGGCCCACGCGCTCGGTAGGGTGAAGGGGGTGTCCGAGGACCTCGCCCGACCCCTCGGCAAGATTCCCTATGCTCCGATCTGTGTCGTCAGTCTAGGCTTCGATCGCTCGAAAGTGGCTCACCCGCTAGATGGTTTTGGGTATGTCGCCTGCGGCCAAGAGAAAGTCGCACTACTCGGTAGTCTCTGGACTTCGTCGCTATTCAGCGGTCGCAGTCCAGAAGGGCGGGTACTCATTCGCAACATGGTTGGCGGAATGAGAAGTCCAGAGCGAGTCGAGCTCGACGACAAAGTGCTGCAAGACCTCGTTCTGCAGCAGCTCCAAAAGCAGATCGGCGTCTCTGGAGACCCAGAGTTTGTCCACATCACGCGCTGGACCAATGGCATCCCCCAGTATCACGTTGGTCACGCCAAACTCCTCGAGCAGATCGACGGCTCACTCGACGATCACAAAGGCCTTTTCCTAACCGGCAACGCGTACCGCGGCGTGAGTATCAACGACTGTGTAGTCGACTCTCAGAAGTCCTACGAAAAAGTGAGCACTTACCTCGGGACCTGAATCTGCGCGGACTTCCGCTCCTGCCCCCGTTTTTTGCACTTCAGGTTCTTGAGTCGTCGCTCCCAATCCGCCATAACTCAATAGGCAACCGGCAGTGTGCTACCCAGTACTCTGCAATCGAGTGCAGCGAGTGTTCGAACAGTCTAGGAGTCCAGATGAGTAACAAACTCGGCGTTATTTCTTTGGTTCTATCGATCGGGGCGGGTATCGGGGTCGCCGTCGCAGTGTACATCGCGACAAGTGGCCCAGGCGGGCCGGGTGACCGATCTGCGGAAGACGTACGTGCGCTCGGCAAGTGCGCCCAATGCCACACGAGGGAAACTCCTGGTGTCGTAGAGCAGTATCTCACCAGTACCCACGCGAGTGCCGGTGTCGCGTGTATCGATTGCCACCGTCAACGTGAGGGCCTAGAAACCGTCGAGCACCACGAGTTTGAAATCGTGATCAACCCCTCGGCTGGCACCTGTTCCGAGTGCCACGCAGCCGAATACGATCAGTTCAATCGATCACGCCACGGCGTTCCCGCCATGACAGCAGTTACTGGGACCGAAGGCTTCACCGAAGAGGCGCTCGCAAATGCACGGCGTTTTCATCCAAACGCCGTCGACAGAGACGCCAATAGTCTACCCATCTTCGAGGGGCCCGGCTCTGCAGAGAACGGGTGCATTGGCTGTCATCAGATCGGCCGACCCAACCCAGACGGATCAGTCGGCGACTGCACGATGTGTCATGGCAATCATACCACGTCGTCCGAGCTCGCTCGGTTGCCCACCACATGCGGCTCTTGCCACATGGGGCCGGATCACTCCCAACTCGAGATTTGGGAGGAGTCACGTCATGGTGTGACCGCGGAATTGGACGAAGACCTGGCACCCACATGCTCCACGTGTCACATGGCGGGCGTTGGAGACAATGTTCGGGTGACCCATGATGTCACAGAGCGGCTGTCTGTCTACCTCTTCCCACCGATTACCACCGAGCGGCCAAACGCCGCTCTCGGTGAAGCAGCGATGCGTGAGGTTTGCGGGAACTGCCATGGTCCAACCCAAATCGAAGCGCTGTACGAGCGCGCTGGTACGATGGTGGAGACCACCAATCAGCATGTGGAGGCAGCCAGAGAACGCTACCAAGCCATGATCGCAGACGGCTGTATTACAGCCGACCCCTGGGATGAGCTCGCCGACTACGTGTGGTTCGAGATCTGGCATCATCAGGGCAGGACAGCGAAACACGGCGCATATATGGGAGGTCCCGATTACGTCCAGTGGCACGGCAACTACGAAATCGTTCGTGCAATGTCTGAGTTGACTCATCTGGACGAGGATCTGCGTCGAGAGGGGCTGTGCGCCAACGTTGGGCCGGCCGAGCCAGTGGAAGAGGGACCTCAGTGAGCGCCAAGTACCGGTGGCATGACGCGGCTGTGTTGCTCTTCGTTCTGGTCAACCTGATTTTGATCGGGGCGGACGTAGCCCTCGCACATAGCCACCGGTTACACGATGGCGGGGCCCTCTGGTGGCCGATTCTTGCCTCAGGTGTCTTCTTGGTGGCCACGATCGTTGTCGTTATGCCGTGGCTGAAGGCCGGACACGTCGAGTCGTTGGGTAAAACCCATCGGGCCGTGCTTCGACTCTCCTTCATCTTCGCGATCGCCATTGGGGCGATCGGGACCGTCTATCACCTGCGCTCCCAAGAACTTCTCGGTCTAACCATCGAGCGCTTTATCTTCACGGCGCCGATCATCGCCCCGGCCATGTATACGGGACTCGGCATCCTGGGCCTCATCTTTCTAGACGTGACTTCTCGTGACCTGAGGCATCGACTGTACTGGCTATCTGCCGCAGGCGGATTACTGGCCAACGCAGTTCTGGTTGTCGTGGACCACGCCCAGAACGGCTTCGCTCGACCGATCGAACTGATCGCTGTAGCCGGCACGATGGCGCCCGTTCCACTCGCCTTGTGGGCGGGCCTTGCAAAGCCAAAGACAAGGGCGTCACTGCTCCGCCCCAACCTGATTCTGGCCGTGACCACAATCCTACTGGGGTTCGTCGGCTTGTATGTCCACTTTGCCGCTCTGCTTGACCGATTCGGATGGGATATGGAGGCCTGGCAGCACGGCCCAGCGCCCTTCGCGCCCGGACTACTGATAGACATCGCGCTCTTCGTTGTACTCTTGGTATGGAAGGGGGGAATGGATCAGGAGCCACAGACACCGGATCCGGCCGTCGACACGACCGGCTGACACCCCTCTCCAACTCGGCACCACACAGGAACCCTACCGCCTCGGGGCGGCCCGGGATACACTGCCTGGGCGTGGATGCAGTGGAGTTCCAGCGAAGTGGTGTGCGACCCAAATCGATTGGCGGTCAGCTTACTGACGATGTGGTTCATCGCCTGCACCGGCTGTTCGACCGACGTAGTACAGGGCGTCGAAGAGCAGCAGGCTCACCAGATCGTCTCTCTTCTCGAAGATGGCGGCGTAGCCGCCCGCGCCGAGCGAGATGCTCGCAATGGGGGATGGCTTGTCAACGTACCGTCTGGCGAGGCGAGCCAAGCATTTGGACTTCTACAAGCTCGTTTTCTGCCGCGACCCTCCGAGAACGGATGGGAGGCCCTACTGGCCGAATCAAGGCTCATCGAGACACCGGTTCTGCAGCGAGCAAGACAGATCATCGCAGCAGCCAGCGACGTCGAGGACACACTGAGAGCGATTCCCGGTATCATCGATGCCCGTCTTCACGTAGCGATTCCCGAGCCTCGGGGCCTCACGTTGGATACTGGACTTGCGCCGCTCGAAAGCGCCTCGTTGGTCTTGATGCTGGACCAAAACGACCCACTGCTCCCTTCAGACAGCGATATCCGGCACCTGGTCGCCGGTGGAATCAACACGTTGGACGCCTCGAGCGTGGTCATCAGCCGCGTGGTCTATTCATCCGACCAAGCCTCGGGTCCCGAGCTCGCCAGAGTCGGACCACTCGGGGTCACCGAAGGTAGCAAGCAGACGCTTCAAGCGATTATGATCAGCATGGCAACGGTCGTCATTCTGCTCGCTGCTCTGCTCACAACCACGGTCCTGCGTGGCCGTCGAACTTCAAAGAGCCGGTCATGACAACGCCGGCCACACTCGACAGCTTGCGAACCGGACTGAGCTTCTCGGAAGAGACCGCGCTGCTGATCGGGCTTCGTCGGGGTCACAGACATTCACAGGCTCTGGCACCTTGGTCGCGGCTACCAGAGGTCCGAGAGCAGGCGCAAAACCTGTCTCGACCCCTCATGCGGCAGCTCTCTGCCAGCCTAGTCCAGGATCTGGAAGTTTCGCCGATTGCGGTTGATCCGCATCCCCAATTTGCCTCGGCCCTAATGGCAAGTCTGCCCAGCTCCGCGCGCCAAACGTCACTGGCTGACGCCGCGTCGCCATGGGTGCGGGCTCAAATCCCGCTGGTCTCAGGGCGCATCCGACGGTCTAAGTTCGAACTCGCCTCCCTCCTGACCCTGGACCAAAAGACCCGCCGGGCCGTGTTGTTGCGGTCCGTCCGTCTTGCGCTTCGCGTTGTCCTCGATGGGTTGAATGAACGCCGCAGGCTGGTTCTGTCCCGCTCCTTGCCATTCGAGAGCGAGAGCGACACGCTGGCGTTACCGCCATCGATTATGCGCAACACCCAGCTGCTCGACAGCCTGAGAGAGGGTGTTGCCCGCGCCTCGGCTGGCGCTCGCGACCTAGTGCACGTACTCGATAGGCTGGCCATCTACCTTTTGGCCACGGCGCTCTTGGGAACCCACCATTGTGAGTTGAATGCCTTCAAGGCGGTCCTCTCGGCGAGACAGACCAGGCGGCTCGGTCGTTTCTACTACGACACCTTGCCGGGCCGCAGCTCAGAAGTTACCGGGGTTCGCGACCTGATGTCGCTCGCATATCAAAGAGAACGTGGTGACGAGGTGCCCAATGGGTGACGACGAACTGATCAAAACCGACACCCACTCGACCGTCCGCGTGTTTCGAAACGCTAGCGATCTGTACCTG
>CAZDBH010000254.1:0-12233 GCA_964503485.1 uncultured Bradymonadales bacterium
TTAATTAATGAATTAATTAATTAGTGGATTAAGTGTCGGGATATCCAGCAAAAAACGACCTGATGAATCCGTGGTCGCGCTCGACAGGAGGATTGGACGCCCGGCTAGGTGCACGTAGGCCTCTACTGTTGCTTCGCCAACTGCCACATCGCCCGGCCCAACTACGAGGCCGGAGGCTGAGTTGGCCAAGGACATCTGTGGGTCCATTCGACGGTCCGCCGAGACTTGGACTGTCTCGAGCAGCATGGGTGAGAGGCCGGAGGATGCCGGGGGCAGCAACGTGAGCAGTTGATTTCCGGGGTGAACTTGCAGCAGGTAGTTGCCGCTCGAGTCTGTGACCGTAGAAACCGGCCCCAAAGAGAGGGCCGAGATTTCGAAGTCGACCGGTTCTGCGGTGATCGTCACCCCTGGTAGCGGAGCACCGTATGGGTCGCGAACCATCCCTAGGAGGGAGGGTTTGTGTATGAGGGGGAAGGTGGAATCTTCCTGTTGTTCACCGGCGGCGTTGATTACCCTCCCCGAAAAGGTTTGAGCTGCGTATTCGACGTTGGCGGGTGGAATCAAAGTGACATCATAGGCGCCGGGGATGACCGATGAGCTGAACCGCCCGTCCACGTCGGCGTAGGTCACTTCGGTGAAATCGCCGTGCTCTAGTTCCATCACGAAGAAGACGGCAGCGCCATCGATCGCTTGTTGAGACCCGTTTACTCCGGCGACCGTTCCCTGGACGTCGACTGAATCCTCCCAGTCACCCGCGACCAGAACGCCGAGGTCGGTCGAGTCGGTGACATGCACCGTCTCGAGTGTCAAATCGGGCAGCGGTTCGCTTCCGCTGCCCGGCAGGAGGCGGATCGCGTAGTCGGCTTCTGTGGGGTGAACTCGGACCGAAAAGGCACCTTCGGCGGTCTCGCCCTCGGTACTCAAGACCGCTCCCGTCGTGGGCGAGGTGAGAAAGACACGAGCGCGCTGAATGGGCACCTCCTCAATCAGCGGGAGCTCTCCCTCGGTCTCGGCGGGTGTCTCGTGGGTGCGGACTAGCTGCCCAGTTACGACGTAGTACGCCTCGGGATCGGGAAAATTGGGGCTGAAGCTCGTATCGGTGGTCACCTCGAGATCACGAATGATCGGCGGCAAACTGGCGTCCTCGGTTCGCACGGTCACCGAATAGGTTCCTGGCGGGACGGTGAGGTAGTAGGTACCTGCCAATTCGGTCGTGGCGGTACGCACGTATGGGACGCCTTCGATGCCCTCGGAACGCCGAAAGGTGAGCGTGGCGCCCGATATAGGGGCAGCGGAACCGGTCCCCGCACCGCTTATGGGTCCGCGCCGAGCGAGACCCAACACGACAGCAGTGGAGTCGTCTCCCAGCTCGACGTTGTTGATATAGCCCTCTTCGAGCCCCAAGTCGTCGGGCGGAACGACGCGAAGCGACACGGTCACCGGGACCAAGTCAGGCACCTCGACGTTGTTGCACCCGTCCATGGGTCCGCAGCTCGTGGCCAGCGCGCCGTCCTCGGCGGACATTTCGGCGCATGAGGCCAGAGACAGGGCGTAGACAAGTAGGGCGGCCGGAAGCAAGTATCTGTTCATTGCTCCTCCAAAGGACAATCGCCAGGCAGGAATACGAACCAGCTGACCTCTACAACGTGGTCTTCCTGGCCTACCTGATCGACCTGACTGTCCGGTATTCGGTCCGTGAGGCGGATCCGGATCTCGAGAGAATCGCTGGTTAAATTCTTCAGTTGGGTGTCGCAGGGATCAACAATCCGCGTCACGCCGTTGTATACAGTGACGTCGGGCCGGTCCTGTACCGCCGAGGGCGTCAGAACGCCTTCCTCCAATACGGTCCTTTGTGTCAATTCCTGATCAACCACCAGCTGTTCAATCACGTATGAAATTTGGTCATCCAAATTCGGGTCCACAATTTCGATCAGCGAGAAGGTCACTGGGATCGCTTGACTCTGATCGACTCGAACGGGCACATCGTTGGAGGGTGAAAGCGATAGAACGACGGGTGGGAGGTCAGGCTCTTCGACTCCCTCGAGAATCGGGTGGCCAATGATACAACCGGCACAGGCCGCAAACACTATCAAGAGCGGAAGTATTACCGTGTGCCGTGCTGTCCCACCGGGCCTTTCGGTCACCGCTACCCTCGACAGTTTACAGAAGCAGAAAGCATGCCAGCGTCATTGTGGGACAATTAATGGCACGAATTCAGCTACTTGCACAACAAACCCAAACCAGCCCCTCTGAGAAACTGCGACGTTGGCGTCATAGTCGTTGCCGATGGCTATGACGACGGAGCCTCTTTCTCGAGGTGACGAAAGATGGTCCTGGGATCGACGCCCAGGTCTTTCGCCGTCTTCGTTCGATTGCCATTATTCAGCTCGAGTACCTCGTTGATGTAGCGCCGTTGCCAGTCGTCACGAGCCACAGTGAGTGGTTGAATCGCCTGAATGTCGTCTACGCTGAGGCCGAGGTCTTCGGGCGTGATGGTGGACTTCTCTGCCATGATCACGGCTTTCTTCAACCTGTTTTCGAGTTCTCGAATGTTGCCCGGCCACGCGTACTTGCGCATCGCAATGAGGGTGTTGTTATTGAGCTTTCGCTTCGGCACTCCGAACTCCGAGCAGTACCTGTCCATGAGGTACTTCGCGATCAGGCCGATGTCCTCGCCCCGATCCCTCAGGGGAGGCAACGTCAATGTCACGACATTGAGGCGGTAGTACAGGTCCTCGCGGAACGCGCCAGATGCAGCCGCAGCATTCAAGTCACGGTGGGACGCCGCAATCACCCGAATGTTGACCGCTTCGGAGCGAGAATCACCAACCTTGGTCACAACTCGCTCCTGCAGCGCGCGAAGTAGTTTCACTTGCAGGTTCAACGGCATATCACCGATCTCGTCGAGAAAGAGCGTGCCCTTGTTCGCGGCCTGGAACTTCCCAACGCGAGTATTGACGGCTCCGGTGAACGCCCCGCGGACATGGCCAAAGAGCTCACTCTCGAGCAGATTTTCTGGAATCGCGGCCGTGTTTATCGTGACGAATGGTCCCTTTGCACGACTCGAGCGTTCGTGGATTTCTCTGGCGATCAGCTCCTTCCCTGTTCCGGTTTCGCCTTGAATCAAGACCGAAACATCGGTCGGTGCGACCTTTTCGACCGTACGAAACACCGTTCGCATTCCTTTGGACGATCCGACGATGCTGCCGAATCGCCGAGAGTCGAGTTGTTCGCGCAATGCCTCGTTGTCGGTCCGCAGCTCGTCGAGCAGGAGCGCGTTGGCGACGATGAGCGATGCCTGCGCCGCGAAGACGGTCAGCGCTTCCAGATGACTTTCTGTGAAAAGGTTCACGATGTTGTCGTTACCGACGTAGATCATGCCGAGCAACTCACCGCGATCGAGAAGGGGCACACACATCACACTGCAGAGCTTGAGGTTGACCACACTCATGCTGCTCTTGAATTCAGTGTCGCTGAGCGCGTCCGAGACGATCAGCGCCTGCTTGCTCTTCATTACCTTGCTGACGATGCTGTCTGAGACCTGCTGGACCGCGTCCTCGATGTTCTCGCGTTGCAGATTCCGCGCGACCTTTACCTGGAGTTCGCCACCCTCGGTGAGTATGAGAAACCCTTTATCGGCGCGAGTTAGTTCGATGATCGCGTCCATGAGCCTGTCGAGCAGTTCGTGGATTCCACGTTCAGAGAGCAGAAGACGGCTGAATTCGTGGATCTTCTCGTAGGCCTCGATCGTCTCGCGCGCGACACCCGTCGCCGCTTCTGCTGGCTCGTCATAGAGTTGGAACGAGAGCGTTGTATCGCCCATTTTGATCTCGTCACGGTGCCCCATGACGTGCTTTTTGGTGGCTCGCCCGTTGACGAGGACTTTGCACTTTCGGTTGACCGGCGTGATCGTGAACGATTTGCCGTCGAACTGAACCAGTGCGTGGGTATTGGCCAAGTTTAGGTCGGGAATCGTGAGGTCGTTTTCCTCGCCGGCCCCGATAGACGTGACCCGTCTGTGGAGATTGTAGCTTTTGTGACTCGTTGCGCCGGGTGCGCGGAATTGCAAAGTGGGCATAATGAATTAGACCTCGATTGCGAAATCACCAGCTGCGCTGGATGCCGAGTAAGAATCCCTCGGCGCCGAGCGGCTCGGCGTAAGGTAACCAGCTCCTGTCATCATCGTCTTCCAACTCGAACGGTTCGTCCGGCTCTTCGACCACTCCAAATGAAACTTCGACCACATCTTCGTGAATGATCAAACCGTGTACGATATTGAGAAGGATAACCGACCAAAAGGCAACACCGGTGGCAATATGTACTTGTTGCCGGGTATCGGCCAGGTCGTTGTCGGGAAAGGTGGGATCTGTTCTGGGGACCGGTGTGTAATCCAACTCGTTGGCCAGATAGAAGCCTAAGCTGGTCGCCCCGAGTAAGACCTCAGTAACGAGGTAGGCGGTGCCCCAAGCCGGTTCGTCATTGGAAAAATGGCCGATACCGAATGGGACCATCGACACGATGATGCTGCGCTCTTCGATTCGGCGCTCGATGTAGACGATTTCACCCGGATTGTTGGTGGTACCACCGGCTCGCTCCTGCCGAATTCGATCGAGTTCTTCGCGGTTCACCTCTTTGATCTGGTCGAATTCCCGAATCAGCCCAGGAGGATACAAGAACGGATCTATTTCGAAATCGGGCTCGATCAACAGCAGCCTGTAGAGCGGATTGACTGCGGCGGGGCGGTTTCCCATGAAAAAGTGACTCGCGCCGAGCATAAAGTAAGCGTCGATCAGAATCTCGTCTTCGAGGGCTTCTGGCGGTTCTGGCAGGAGCAGTGGTGTGAGCAGAATCACAACCGCCTCATAGTCGCCGTACAACCAGGAGTCATGTGCGAACTCGTACCGTCCCAACGGGTCGCTCAAGGGCGGTGGGGCGTCCTGCTGGTTGGCAGGCTGGGCCGTTGAGGTCAGAGGCCGAAGCAGACAGAAGACCGCGAGCAAGACCCACCACCACCTCGCCGGCAGACCGGTCTTCGAACTGAATTGGTGTTCCTCGTTTGTCTTCACTAGCACAGCGAATTATTACAACGGGGACGACCTTCGAGAAAGAAGTTGGTGTTAGTTGGTCAATACTGCGTCAATTCGGCTGGTCGCGTTGGCCGTCAGACGGATCTCTTGCTCAAAGGCGTCACCGTAGCCATCTACGGGTAACACGGTCACGCGAACATCCTGCGTTCTGGTATCCATCTCGATGTTGAAAGTCTGACCCGCATCCCCGACCGGGCTCCCATCGATAATCACCTGGGCCGGACCATCTGCTGTCACGTGAATTCGCGCCGGAAGCCATCTCAAATGGGCGCGCCGGACCTCGTGGGTTGGTTGGTCAGGCACCGTAATCTCGACGCTTTCAGGCATCATCACGCCGGCCGGGTGGCGATATTCGACTTGGTGAACCCCCGGCGTGAGTGAGATTTGTCCCCCGGCCAAATCGCCCCATGGTCCGTGGTCGACTCCGTCGACCCAGATCGCAACAGCCGTAGGGTGAACCCGAAATGTTACGCGCACCTCGGGGTTTTCAGGACCCGCAGGAACAACTTCGTCCGGTGGCTCGACGACAACAACTTCAACTCGGTCTGGTTCGTCATCGGGGGGCTCGACAGCCACGTCGAGGGCAGCGAGAGCAACTGCGTTCTCACTGACCTGCTGGGCCGCGTCGGCCACAGCGTTGGCGCGCGACGAGCCAAGAATTCGGCTGGGCTCGAGAACCCGACTGGGCATCGGGTCGCTCACGAGGCGCGCCACCGCTTCTCCCTCGGCAATGGCGGCCAGTCGCCTTGCGGAGGCGGCGCTGGCCTCTGCTTCTTCCCGCTGCTCAGCGACGAGATCAGAGGCGCGATCGATCGCCTTTGAAACCGAGTCGTCACCTGCCGGCTTGGAGTTGAGCACGCCTGATAGCAGAAAACCGACGAATAGAACTCCCAAAATAGAAAACGCGCCGATCGCGTAGCCCATGACCCGCCTACGGCGATCGAGTCTAGAGAGGAGGTCTCTCGCTTTTTCGTTGTCCGCGTCGACAGCCAGGATCCGGTTGAGGGAGTCCACCGCGCGGCCCACGGCGCGATCGGCCAGCGCCGAGCTCGCTCGCTTTTCTAGGGCATCGATCAGTGTGTCGCGGAAGGCGTTCGAGTACTCGAGGGGTTCCACGAAGAACCCCGCCAGCTCGTTGCGAACGTTGGTGATCCCGATGATCGCCAGAACCTCCCTGAGTTCCTCGACCATTTCGGCGACGGTCTGGTAGCGGTCCTCTTTCGAGGTTTCGAGACTCTTTCTAATCACGTCTGCGAGGACCGAACCGATGCGCGGATCGCGCATCTGAGGGTCCATGTAGCGTCCTTCGGTAACAGCCCGCAACAGGCTCGGGGCATTCCGGCCCTCGAATGGGAGTTCCCCGGTTGCCACGTAGTAGAGGACGGTTCCCAGGGAAAAGACGTCGGCTCTCTGGTCCGGTTCTTCCCCAGCGATGACCTCGGGTGCCATATGTGCCGGCGATCCCAGCAGTGAGCCGGTCTCGGTCATCCGCTGGGCGTCGCGAACTTGGGCCAGGCCAAAATCCATCAGCTTCACGACGCCGTCGGTGCGGATCATGACATTTTCGGGTTTCACGTCGCGGTGGATGACCCCAAACTCGTGGGCGTGCATCAGCGCCTCGCCGATTTGCACCGAGATCATAGCGCCAATTTCTGGAAAGGCGACACCGGTATCGTCGACAAACTCACGCAGTGTACCGCCCCGAACGAATTCGGTGACGATGTAAGCCTGCTGGCTCTCTTCTTGGGAAAAGTCGTATATTTCTACGATGTTGTGGTGGCGCAATTTCGCTACCGCCCTAGCCTCGCGCTGGAATCGCCGACGGGCTTCTTCTCGTTTTGCCAGATGAGGGTGCAGGAGTTTGAGGGCCACCTCCCGATCGAGGACGTCATCCAGAGCCCGGTAGACCACGCTCATTCCACCGAACCCAACCTCCTCGAGGACGCGGTATTTGTCGATTTGTGAACCCGCTAGGGTCTGCTCACTAGCCAGAGGCTGCAAGGTTGCTCCCGCACTTCCGGGTTTTACAAACACCGGTGCGCAATTCGAATCGAAGTTCAATATGCAACGTCGACGACCGCCGAAAAAAGCCCCAAGACACCCGGTAAATGCCAGTCTAGGCGCGTGATATATCCCTGTAAAGGGCTGTTCTTGCGGGTAACGTTTAACCCGCCCCATGTAGTCCTGAACTCGAACCGCTTCCCGTTCCGGGGACTTTTCCTTATGCTCCCGGCCTACGTTTGCGTCGTCCCAATCTGGGACTCGGGAGAAGTAGCAGATGAAAAAGAAGATCAATAAGGCGATTTTGGCCTACTCGGGCGGCCTTGACACCTCGGTAATGGTCCACTGGTTGCGCGAAAACTACGGCTGCGAAGTCGTTTGTATGACGGCTGATGTGGGGCAAGCCGAAGAACTCGATGGTCTCGAAGAAAAGGCCATCAGCACGGGCGCCTCGAAGTTCTACCTGGCCGACCTGAAAGAAGAGTTTGTGCGCGACTTCGTTTTTCCAGCGATCAAGGCGAGCGCGATCTACGAAGGATACTATCTTCTGGGAACGTCGTTGGCGCGCCCGGTAATCGCGAAGGCCTTGGTCGACATAGCGCGAAAAGAGGGCGCCGAGGCGATCGCCCACGGCGCTACGGGCAAGGGCAACGATCAGGTTCGTTTCGAACTCACCGCCTATGCGCTTCACCCTGAAATCGAGGTCATCGCTCCATGGCGTGAGTGGGAATTCAAGGGACGGGAAGCACTCATGGGCTATTGTGCGGAGCGCAATATTCCGATTACGGCAACAGCCGAGAAGCCCTACTCGATGGATCGGAACATCATGCATATCTCGTATGAGGGCGGCATTCTCGAGGAGCCCTGGGCCGCACCGCCAGCGGATATGTTCTTGCTCACCGAAGACCCGACGAGGGCACCCGATAAACCCGAAGAAGTCGAGATCGGGTTCAAGGACGGCGAGCCCATTTCGGTCAACGGACAAGCCATGGGCCCCGTTGAACTGCTGACCTATCTCAATGAATTGGCCGGCCGCCACGGCGTCGGCCGAGTCGATATCGTCGAAAACCGGTTCGTGGGAATCAAGAGCCGTGGCGTCTACGAGACGCCGGGCGTCACGTTGCTTCACGTCGCACATCACGCCATCGAGTCGATTACCCTCGACCGCGAAGTGCTGCGGTTGCGTGATTCCTTGGTACCGAAGTTCTCAGAGCTGGTTTACAACGGGTTCTGGTATGCGCCCGAAATGGAACTGCTATTGGGCTTTATGAATCAGATCCAGATGGGTGTGACGGGAACCGCGCGACTGCGTTTGTACAAAGGGTCCGTCGCTATGGTCGGCCGCAAGGCCCCCAACAGCCTGTACAACCCAGAGTACGCTACCTTCGAGGAAGATACGGTCTACAACCAGGCAGATGCTGAGGGCTTCATCAAGATCAATGCCCTCAGATTGAAGCTCTACAGCTATACGAAACGTGAGGCATTCCTCGATCCTGCTTCGAAACTCGACGTGGGCTCGCTCAAGTCCGGCTACATCGAGTAGCGCCTCACGCAGCCTTTAGAAACGGGGCGCTTCGAGACGTTCTCGGGGGGTATCGCGCGGTGAGCGGGCACTCTTGCGCACCGGCCAGTCCTGAACTACCCTCCCGGGAATCGTTACGAAGAGGCGCCTCCTTGGACGCGAAACTCATCAGGAGAAGAACCAGTGATGCGGTTTAACAGATTCTTCGTTTGCGCATCTGTCGTACTCGGTACCATGCTCGGTGGTATTGGGATCGCCAGCGCGAGCGACGTAGAACAGCTCAGGTCCCGGTTGAATGCGAGCCGCGAAGCGCTTGCCCAATTCAGTACTGACCCGATGGCCGATTCCGCCGCCCTCGAGATTGAACGGGCCAGAATCGATATTGACGAAGCAACTGAGCGAATCTCGAATCAACTCGAAGAAATCGCCGAAATCTCCGTGATTCGACTAGAGAATCGAGTCAAGCTCATCGCTGCGATGATCGCCCAAGCTACGGTGGACGAGCTCGCAGACGAGCGCGAAACCGCAACCATCGAAATGACTCGGGAGGCCGATCAATCACAGGTCGACTTCGAAGCGACCGAGGCTCGTCGCTCCGCCCTCCGCGAGGAGACCAGCGAGATCCTACGCCAGTTGGAGGCCCTCGATGACTAGACTGGCACTCAAACTACGACCGACTGCTATCGCGATGTGTGCCCTGCTTTTAGCCAGCCTAACGGGGGCTTGTGGTCCGGGCGCAAAAGGCGAGTCTCTTCTGGAGCTCGAAGCACTTCGCGCGGCCAACTACTCCCGCACCATTCGAATTGATCCCGCTGAGGTAGAGCACCCCCGCATCAAAGAAATGCGCGAAAGCGCCTCCGCAGCGATTGCTGAATCGGACGCCTGGTACGATGCAGCCGTCGACGCTTGGGAATCAGCAAAGGACGAACAGGCCGAGGAGTTCGCCAGACAAGGCGTGCTTCTGTATCGCGCTGCCGAGGCCTATGCCCACGGTGCCGATGCACGAGAGCGAATCGAGCAGGCGAATGCCGGCTACCAGCTGCAACTGGAACGTCGCAATCGCTATAACGACATGACCCGTGCCAATGAAGAGGTTATCGGTCTGTTGATCGCTCTACAGCGGCTTTACGATGAAACCAGCGACTGCCGAGCGGACATGGCCGCCGCCACAGCCGAGGCAATCGCACAGGACGACGCGAACTTTCAGATCTTGGAAGCGCGGGCCGCCAAGCGTGACGCCGAGAACAACGGCGCCGACGGCTTCGCTCCGTCTGTATACAATGAGGGCGTGCGCCAACTCTCCGAAGCCCTCGGTTACAGCGACTCGGGACAGTTCAGACTCGCCGCCGAGGCCGCAACTAACGCTCATTCGCGCTTCAGAGAAGCACTGCTTCAATCTCAGACCGAAATCCAGGAGGTTCGCCAAGGGTTGTTGAACCGATCGGCCAACGAGGATCTCTTCGAGGAAGCGGTTCAGCTCTTCGGTGAAAACGCGAGCGTCGATGGGCGTGGACTCGTTGTCGTTGTCCCGAATCTCTTTGCTGACCGTCGAACTGACCTTCGCTCCGACAAACTGTACATTCTCGAGCAGGTCGCCGGCATGATGCGCTCGAACCGCCGCTTCGATGTGACCGTGGAAGGACACACCTCGGATAGCGGCAATCGGGATAGCAACGTAGCTATTTCTCGGGCCCGGGCAGACGCCGTCAGGGACAATCTGATCCAAAACGATGTGCGCAGCAGCCGAATCTCTTCGGATCCACTGGGTGAGGACTTCCCTCGATTCGACAACCGCGATCGACAGGGACGCGAAAACAACAATCGGGTTGAGCTCGTGTTCCCCTTTGGGAGATGATTTTGGGTCGATGGTTCATAGTGCTGGCTTCGACACTGTTGGCTTCGTCCACAGCTTGCGAACGGCCCATCACCGTTCAGCAGGAAGTGGAAACCGCGAATCCAACGGCTCCGGCCGAACATTTGACGGCCGATGAGCCAGGGACCAACTCGATTCAGGGTCCGAATTACACTGTCGAGCAGATCGGCACCTCATTTTCCGAAGCTGACGGCACGGGTTCGGTTCGGCTGAGGGTAACCCCGGGCGTGGGCTTCAAGTTGAACTTGCTCTACCCGTGGCAATTGTCCGTGAATGGGACAGACGCCGTCTCTGTGGAGCGCGACGAATGGGACCGAGAATCGGCCGAGAGTTTTGGCGAGGACGAGGCCGTATTTGTAGTTCCTGTTTCTTCGAGTCAGGCCGGCGATAATACCTTGCCCGGTCATCTCAACTTCAGTGTTTGCAACGATTCACGCTGCGACCTCCCTCAGGAAGACGTCGAGTGGGAGGTTACCGTACGGAAGGGGGAGAGAAATGGCAAAGGTGAGTCAGGTAGATCGGGTGATATCGTCGCACAGCGACGATATCAGAAAGGACTTCAAAAAAAACCGACGCATTCTCTCGTTTGCTGAATACTTGCGGTTGGTTTTCGAGGAGCCACGTCGACATATCCGCAGCTCCGCACAGTTCATTCGAGACTGTTTCGACCACTTTGGAACTGACACTGTCGACACGCCCCTGGGCGAGACTCGGCGTTTTCGGCTGTTTGACGGCCTGCCGGGAGGTAGCCACTACCTGATCGGACAAGAACACGCGCAGAACGCGGTCTATCGGGTCCTGAACAACTTCATACGCGAGGGACGAGCCAACCGACTGGTCTTGCTGCACGGACCCAACGGCTCAGCAAAGAGCTCCTTGATTGCCTGTATAGCGGCCGCGATGGAGGCCTACTCTCGCTCGGACGAGGGTGCCCTGTACCGCTTCAACTGGGTCTTCCCGGCCGATCAACTGCAATCCGGCGCGATCGGGTTCGGCGGCAAAGGCGCGGAGGTGTCGTCGCTGCCGAGCTACGCCCATCTCGAGGAGTTGGCGGTCAACAGCAAGATAATCGACGAGTTGCGCGACAACCCGCTGCTGTTGATCCCGAAGCAGGAGCGTAAGGCGCTGTATGAAAAGGCCGGCCTGAACACTACGCGGGGGGCCAGCGGCGACGGATGCACGGTGTCAGATCACCTGCTGGACGGCGATCTGAGCGCCAAGAATAAGGCGATTACGGAAGCGTTGCTTGCGGCCTACCACGGTGACTTCACCGAGGTCCTCAAACACGTTCAGGTGGAGCGTTTCTTCATCAGCCGTCGCTACCGAGAAGGACTCGCGACGGTCGGTCCTGAGATGCGTGTCGACGCGGGACTGAGGCAGATTACAACCGACCGCAGTCTGGGCGCGCTGCCGGGCAGTCTTCAGAACCTCGCCCTGTATGAGCCTTTTGGCGATTTGGTGGACGCCAACCGGGGAATGGTCGAGTTCAATGACTTGCTCAAACGCCCGATGGACCTCAATCGTTATCTGCTGTCGACGAGCGAGAGCGGAACGGTCCCTCTGGATAACTGCACCTTGTATCTGGACTCATTCCTGATCGGGACGGTGAACGAGGCCTATTTGGATGCGCTCAAGGGCCAACCGGACTGGGCATCCTACAAGGGACGGATCGAGCTTGTGCGGATGGGATATCTGCGCGACTTCAAGACCGAGGCGAAGATCTACGAAGTCCAGCTGGGTCAACTCGATG
>CAZDBH010000255.1:0-2352 GCA_964503485.1 uncultured Bradymonadales bacterium
CTGGCCAGTAGCCCTTCAGCTGACTGTCCACTCACCACTGCATCTGCGACCTTGGCGGCAGGCTGTGCGTATTTGGCGCCAACCCCCCCACCGCCGCCGGGTAGGTCGACTCCAGCGGCTTGCTGGACAATGTGAGCCGCCTCGTGAGCCGCCGTATGGAGATCTGGGGCCGACTTGAACGCCACGCTGCTGCCCGTAGCATAGGCTTCGGCACCCATCGCCTTGTTCGCTTCCGCTGCCGCTCCACCCACATGAGCGGAGATGCCCGATACGTCATAGCCGCCGAAGGACTGCTGAATCGTCTCTTGATGGGGGAGCGCGCCGCCCGATCCTGAAATACCGGCTGCTGCCGCCTCGTGGATTCCTGCCGTCTCTCCGCCGCCCGACATCTGAACGCTACCAGGCATTTCATGGACGGGCGGGTACATCCCCGCCTCAGGGACCGCCGGTTGGACTGCTGCTAGCTGCTCGTCGTAACTCATCCCTGCAAGAGACTGCTTCATCTGGACTTTCCAGGCAGGCTCGGGCCGTTTTACGTCATCATCGTGCTCGTCGTCTTCGACGCGCTGAACGTCGGCGGGTTTGTTCCGGTCGATTCGGGCAGCCATACGGCCTCCTGGAAGCGGCAATTCTCTGAAAAAGTAGTGTCAAAAACACGATTTCGCAACCCCAGCACCGGTCGAAAACCGAACCTTTTCGAGCACACGCCACACGCTCGCGATCACAGGCTTGCCAGCCGTCCAGTTTCGGGTAGCATCACCCCCGAACTGGGAGCATTTAACGCGAATGACCATCGATCGAAGAGAATTTCTCCGTCGGGCCGGCCTATTGGGCATCACAATCAGCGTGCCAGGACTGTCTGCCTGTTCGGATTCGGCTGGCGCTTTGCCGCGGAGCGATGCAGGTGGTGGGGTGGATTGGTCGGCCAGGGTGGGCCGTGTTGGCGAGGCGGACCTCGAGGAGGGGGGCGAGCGCGACGCCGACAGCTCCGACACGGACCCGGACGAAGTCGACGACGGTCTCCCTCGCTACGAATACGACGGACCGCTGGGGCCTGAAACGATCTTCCAACACGGCCTGGCCTCGGGCGATCCATTGTCGGACTCGGTGATCCTATGGACTCGCCTGAGTCACGACGATGGCGGCGAGCCTGATATGGACGTTTTCCTCGAGGTCTCTCTCACTCCTGATTTTCACCAGCGAGTGGCCGCCTCGACATTCAGCGCAGACAGCGACGCAGATGCGACGCTACACATCGATTTGCACGACCTCGAACCCGCAACGACCTATTACTATCGGTTCTGGTCGATGGGCCGAGTTTCAGCGATTGGCCGTACTCGAACGGCCCCTGCTGGCGCGACGAGTCGTCTCCGCTTGGCCGTTGTCTCCTGTTCGAACTACGGCCACGGTTACTTTCACGCCTACAGACACATTGCTCGGCGACCCGACCTCGATGCGGTGATTCATCTCGGGGACTACATCTACGAGCACGCCAGTGAGGGGCATGGCCGCAGCTACGGTGTGGCGCGACCACTCGAACCCCTCCATGAGATTGTGAGTCTGCAGGACTATCGGACCCGCTACGCCCACTATCGGCTCGATCCCGACCTTCAAGAGGTCCACCGTCAAAACCCCATGATTGTGATTTGGGACGACCACGAGTTTGCCAATAATCCAGAGATCGGCGGGGCCGCAAATCACCAGCCCGATACTGAGGGCCCATGGTCTGATCGGGTTGACGCGGCGCTGCAGACCTTTGCGGAGTGGATGCCAACGCGAATTCGCGACGGCAATAGAATCTACCGCTCACTTCTGTTCGGCGACTTGGTTGAACTCGTCATGTTGGATCGCCAAAGGCGCTTCATCTGGCCCGAAGACGACGACGCAGACGAATATCTCGGCGCGGAACAGGCCGAATGGCTCACCCAAGTAATCGTGGACAGCAGAGCCCAATGGCTGGTGCTGGGGCAGGGCTCGACGTTCTCGCCCCACGGTGTGGATATGATCGGCAGCAGCTCTTGGGATGCGCCCTCCCGAAGACGCGTGCTGAACGCTGTCGAAGATTCAGGCGCCGAGAATCTCTTGGTGCTGACAGGCGACATTCACCGTGTCGAGGCGCTCGATATCGTTACCGACCCCGATACCTACGATCCAGATACGGGCGAGGGTTCGGCAGGTGTGGAATTGGCCTGCGGCTCGATCACTTCGCCCGGAAACGAGAGAAGTACCGAGGCGGCAGCCCAATACAAGTGGTCTTCAGCGGCCTATCGGGGCTATCTGCTGATCGACCTCACGCCCGACCGGCTCCATGGCGAGTTCTATGGATTTGTGGACTTGCTGAAGCTGCTCGAG
>CAZDBH010000255.1:2362-10316 GCA_964503485.1 uncultured Bradymonadales bacterium
CGGCGGAGTGCTTTATTCGGGCATTCGCGGCAGACGCCGGTTCGAACTTTCTCTACGAAGTGGATACGCCGACGCCGCCACGCGCCGATGCCCCCGAACTTGCCCCTGAATAGGTGTGGGCTTCCGACATCCCCTATCCAGCAAATTCAATTCAATCTACTCTGGATTCGATGGCACAAGGACCACATCGGCTGAAGGCCGCGTTGCTCACTTCGATTTGCGCTGGGCTCACCTGCTACCTCGCCGCTTTGCCCATATGCAATCTGGTTTATCAATGCGGGTGCGGCCCAGTGTGGGGAGCGGGCTCAGGGTCCTGTCGGATGATGCCCGGGCCCGAGATGGAACATCCCTGCCCCTGGTGTGACACGGCTCCAGCGCTCTACTTCAGCTTGATGGCCGGGTGCGCGATCTTGGGTTTCGTCGTCGCTATGTGGCTTGGCCGTGGCCGATCGCTGCTGTCCGGCGCCCTGATTTCGATTGTGGCCACCGTCTTGGCACTGATCACAGAGGCCTTCGTTCACGGACTGGTGGTGGGGTTTCCCCACGGAATGCCAGGATTGCTGGTGGGAGGGTAGGGCGTGACACCCTTCGTCGAGCTGGTCAATCAACACCGAGAGAGCCTGCTCTGTGCGGCCATCGCAGGTGCCGAGGAGCTCGGCCTGCTGGACTATCTCGAGGGGCAGGCCAATGGCCTCGATGCCGCTGCCCGCGCGTGTGGCGTCGCCACCGATCGCCTCGATCGGCTGGTCTCACTTCTGCGCGCCGAGGACGTCGTCTCGAGGGAGAGCGCCGGACGCCGAAGCCCGGAGCTGTTCAAGCACGTTCTCGAAGACTCCATGGGTCACAGGCTTGGCTGGGGCGATATCGCGGGAGCGCTGCGCAGCGAGTCTCCCGTGGTTTCCTCAGCACCTGACTCCTATCAGATGGCGCTATCGGCGATGGCAAAACCGTACACTCGGGCTCTGGCCGCTCACCTGGCGAAGTTCGGCAGTGATTTGCTCGACCTCGGTTGTGGTCTTGGGCACCACTCCCACGCATTCGTCCGCCTCGATCCAAGCTTCCGTGCGCACCTCGTCGACAGGCAGTCGGTTCACGATCTGGCAGAATTGGAAGGGTCCTTCCTGAGCCCCCAAATGACTCGCGAGGCCGGAGACGTCGGCCAGTACACCGAAGGGCGTTTGTTTGACGTCGCTCTGATGTCTCACATCCTGCACTGGGTGGGCCGGTCGGCAGTTCCAGTCCTGTTCAGAAAAGCGGTGAACAGTCTCAAGCCAGGAGGCGCGTTGGTCGTCAATGAGGTCGAGCTTCGTCCCGATCGAGCAGGACCCCTGGCGGCCCTCTACTTCGACCTCAACTTGGCGCTCTACTCCAGCGATGCACGCCTCTACGACACGGTCGAGTTGCGACAAGCCGCTGTAGCCGCGGGTCTGGTCAACGTCACAATTGTCAGACAGGACTGGTCGCCGGGTTCAGTTCTGCTCACCGGCCGGAAGGGCTGAAGGGATTGGACCAAGCGTAGCGGCAACCTGTTCGAGCACTTGCCCAGCGTTTTCGTCGATGGGGTCGCCGTGAGCGACGAGTACGCGTCTCAGGCCCTCTAGCTTCGACATTTCCAGCAGCCAGGCGCCGTACGCCGCCTTCTTCTTTACAAGAAAAAGTCGCCCGATCAGGGTGACCCTGGGGCCGCCAGTGGCGCCCAGAAGCCGACCGTAGACCCACCAGAAGAACCCCTTCTGATGCTCGAGATTGAACAGGGCGTCGTTCATTACGAGAGTAGTCTCAGAACCGGATTTCACCAGCATCGCGCCTTCGAAGTTCCCGAGGCCCGGAACATGCTCGAACCGCACCGTGTCGTCGTTGGGATCGGGCTGGGGACAATCGCCGTAGTGGGCATGAACCGATACCTTCTTCGAGACTCGTTTCTGGGCGCCTTTGGGGCAGATCACCTTTAGATTGGGATAGCGTGCCACGTAGCGAGCGGCATCGAGTCGATGCCATCCGTTGGGAACGACTAGAAAGGCCGGTTCACCGAGCGCCTCGAGTGCCTCCATGCCGGCCTCGTCCAGCGCCAATCCGTTGTGAATCACCAGCTGACCGTTTTGCAGCCGAGCGACAACCATGCAGCGACGAATCGGACCGCTGGGGAGGGCGCCCTCGACCCGCCACAAGTTGTCGGCGACCTGCTCGAGGGCGTCGTGCTGTAGGACTTTCCATTCGGTATCTGTGGACATTTCCGAATCATGGACCAGAGCAGTGGGGCTTACAAGAGGAGCGACTCGCGCTTGTGCGCGTGCCTACTGGCACTCCGGATCGTCGATGTCGTCCGGGTCCTCACACTCGTTGTCGTGATCTTCATCATCGTCGTCGTCATCCTCGTCTTCCTCGCCACCCGCTTCTGTGTCGCTTCCGAGGTCAGGCTCGGCGACGTTGCTATCGGGAGTCGAGCCCAAATCTGAGCCGATACCCGCATCGGGTGTTCCGGTGGGCGGCAGCTTAGCGGCGGGCGCGAAACCCGTTGGGTACCGCGATGTTAACTGTCTGGGCCAGTCATGGCACCGATTTCGAGGTTGGTCGCACACAAGGTGGCCAGCAGATCCGACGCAAGGCTGAAGTTGTCCTCGAACACGTCCACCAGGGTCTCAATGTCATCGACCAGTGCGATCAGCTCGCCTTGTGCCCGTGCGTTGAGGTAGCGCCCGTTTCCCGCGAGTCCATCGAGATATCCCACGCCGAACCCGACGCCCCCGGTAAACTCCCGCTGGTCCTCATCGCCCCAGCAATGCACTGCTCCCTTCAGGATGGAGAGTCCAAAGGGGGCCAAATCGCCCTTGCTCCAAAGCCGTTCGCCGTCCTGCCATCGCCGTTCGCTCTGACGGCGGCAGATCGCCATGACGGAGTCGATGTTGCTGTTCGCGAATACGCTGCTGCTGCGAACCATCCACACGAGGCGTTCAACCAAATTGAGAGGCTGCCCAGGGTAAGACGGCAGGTGCGCGCTGTCCTCTTCTTCGTCACTGTCCTTCGGGGGTAACTGGTCGCGTGCTCTCAACACGTCTCCCGTTACCCAGCGAATGGTGGCGAGAGTGAAGCTGAAGTCGTCCTCCATCAGATTGAGAAAGACGTCTCGATCGAGTCTCAGCGTCTGCGTGTCAACTTCAGCGATCGCCTCGTAGGAGTCGGCGACTCGGGACAACGCAGCAGCAAATCCAAGACCATATGGTGGCTGGACCACTGCGATTGTTGAGCCCTTGTAGGTTGTCCGAACCTGACCGCTGACGATGAAATAGACCGAGTCGACGGGCCGATCGGCTGGCGCCACCACCTGACCCTGCCGAAAGTGGCGTTCTTCGAGATGGTCGGCCAGACGTGCCAGGAACTCGAATGACCGCCGCCCGAACATGGGCAGCGACCGAAGATACAAGATACGGTCCATCGGGCCGATGAAGCGCGCGCGGTGATGTAGGGCGCTAGTGCTCATGGGCTAGCTCCGGTGGTGACGAGGTCAGCCGTTCCAATGTGCGTGAGACAATGCCACCCAGGATACCCGTCTCGGGGACGCCCAGCGATTCGATGTCGCCCTGCAGGTCGTGCATGCCGAGTTCACCGACGTGATAGACGACCAGACTGCGGATCGACTCGCTCTTATCGCCTAAAAGGCGCCGCAATGCCCCCTCAAAGGTATCGTTGTTGGGCTTGTAGAACGGCGCGGCACGGGCCAGTCGCTCAGCATCGGGCGCTTCGTCGACCAGCGCCATGACAGGCTCGCGAAGGGTGCGCGGGAGCAGGCTCTCGAGTAGTTCGCGACTAGAAGAGCGCGTGTCGCGATCATCGCTGCTCAGGCCCCGCCAAATCTGCTCGACATCTCGGGCTGCGAACTGAAGAGAGAGGACGCGCATCAGCCGGTCGATACCATGCCGTTCTTTGTCGCGCAGAAGCTGAACTAAGAGCTGCCGGACGTCGGTGTTTCGCTCTGGGAATTCAGACGCGTCCCGTTCGAGCGCGATGCGCCATTCCATCAGTGCGAAGTTTCGGGTGATCCCCGTCTCGATGCCGGCCCGAAGTCGTGTGGCGTCGAGTTTCAACTTCGGGTTCTCGAGGCGAAGCTGACTGAGACCCTGGAGGATTTTGTAGCGTACGACCCCGTCTGGCTCGATCGCGATGTGATCCAACAGGATCTTCATCGCGCGTTCGGCCTCAAAACGAATGATTGTTCGCGGCAGGTGGTGCCGAATCTTCGGTGCCAGGTCGAAGTCGAGCAGCGCTGCTTCCAAGGCTTCCAGGGCCGGTTCGCCCAACGCCAGGAGCGCATCGCGGGCGGCGATGCGCGTCCTGTGAGTGCCCAGTAAAACAAGCAGCGTTGGAACGTAGCGGGCGTGGGGACGGCTGGCCATTGCCGTGGCCGCTAGCGCTCGGACTTCGACGTCAGCGTCGTTGGCCAAACTCAGCGTCGCGTCGAACATCTCGGGTGCTTTTGAGTACGCCAACGTGTGCGCCAGCGCCTGCCGAGCCTCGAGAGTCCCGTGGTCGGTGATTTCCCCAAGCGCTGCCTTGGCCTCGTCGCTCACGATCTTTCTGATTTCGATGAGTGTTACGAGCGCAGTGGCACGAACGACCTCGGAATCAGACTGCAGTGCGCCACGCAATTCGTCCTCGTTGGGATCGACGCGGCTTAGCGCCCGCAGAAGTTCGGCCTGCAGCTCAGGTGTCGAGGTTTCATACCGCCGCCGGGCTACCCCGCAAAAGTCGGTTCGCCCGGCGTCCGCAAAGTACCCTGCCGCCCGTTCGACAACCTCGGCGGACGGGTGGAACAAGATGAAGACCTGAACAGCCGCGATCTGGTCCTTTTCTGCAAGAATGTCGAGCGCCGCCAGCACTTCGGGGTCGTTGGTGCTGTTCAGCGAAGCCATCAGGGTCCCAAGCGAGGCCACGTCTAGCTCGGGGAACTCGATGTGAGTCTGGACGAGGCCCCGCTTTAGGGTGCCCCGAAAGAGATTGACGTAGTGACGACGCAACTCGAGCGCCACCGCCACCCACGAGATGGCGAGAACCGCCAACACAATAGCGAACACCACCGGCTCGGAGCCCAAGGCCACCAGAACCAGGATGACCACCGACGCGAGCGCCTGGCCTCCGCGTTGGCCAATCACGTCGATCAGCGTCTTGACCGCGTTTCGGAGTTGCTCTGACATGGGCACGTACAGCAACTCAGCACTGGTCCTGTGGAGGGTGTGGCGAAGTGCGCCATCCACGCCCTTGATCGCGATGGCAGCGCCCACGCCGCCCAGCACGATCATGCCTACCGCCCCACCGACCAAGAGCGCCGGCAGCACCGCCAGTGCGCTAGTCAGGCTGACGTGGCGCAGAATCCAGCCCACCAACGCGACCTGGGCGATCAACGACATCACGTTCAACACCAAGTAGATGGAGGCAAAGACACTGCCCATGTTCTCCGGATCCACATAGCTGTCGATAGCGCTCTTGAAGATGAAGTCCGCGATCGTCAGCGTAACCGTCGACAGGATGACAATGAGTGCGACGCGTTTTGCGTAGGGACGGGAGCGCACGAGTGCCAGGCTTTCTTTGAGCGTGCGTCGGCCGTCTTCTGGATCGTCAGCTGCGTGTCCCATGAGCCACAGGGCCGTGCGCGCAAAGAACCCGAGTTTGGGCCTACCTGGGGCTTCCTCTTTGTCTGAATCGGCAGGCACCATCACCCGGCTCGACGCGAGCGCGGTAGCAAACAGCATCAACGCAGAGGCTAGAATGAGGTGATGGGCACCGATCAATGTCGATAGCACAGCTGCCGTAGCCGAACCGACGATGGCTCCTAGGACGCTGCCCAATCCGATGACTGCAAAAACCCGTTTAGCCTCGGTTGCAGTGAAACGGTCTGCTAGCAGAAGCCAGAATCGAATCAGAATCAGGGTGGCGATCACACCTGACCACACATAGAGCCCGTAAAAGACCCATGTGCCAGACGCGAATACCAGCCCCCAGAAGCCGAGCGTGACGACCCCTGCTCCGACCAACCAGGAGCCGAGTCCTCGGCCGCCATTGGCCTTGTCGGCTCCGTAGAATTGGGTGAGGAGCAGCGAGACCACGGCGATCGCCATATAGACGAAGGGCAGCCGAGACGCGGAGGTCTCGGCGAGGAAGAGCGCGTCTCGAGCAGTCTCGAGTAGCGAATGAGCTCCCATGAAGCCGAAAAGGGTGATCATCGCCGTGAACGTCGCTCGACGTTCCTCAGGTCGTATTGCCGAGAATAGGCCCATGTGTTTCCGAAAAACTCGCTCGAGACAAAACGATACCACGCCCAGCTGTCGTCAGGTAAGGTCGTAGAACCTGGCAAGGCAACGAGTGAATTCGAAAGCACGGGAGCAGTGAGGATGGCGTCTGAGAGCACGAGTTGGGCAGTCATCGCCGAAGATCCGATAGTGGTCCGACGCGAGTACGATTTCGGCGGAGGCATGGCGAACGCGACGGCGGTTGGCTTCGGAGACAAGCGCCTGCTTCTCATCAGCCCACCCAAGGATGTCGCACCAGAAGTTCTGGAGGAGTTGCGCGAGTATGGCGAGGTCGTCGCCGTCCTCGAACCCAATGGCATGCATCACATGGGGCTCGACCTATGCCGTGAGGTCTATCCCTATGCGGTGACCTATTTGTCGGAGGTTGCCGCCGCTCGAATCGCCAAAAAGGAGAAACTCGACGGGGCTCTAGAGCCCATCGAGAAACTGCGCGAGCTCGTGGGCGATGCGATCGAGGTCCTCGAAGTTCCCAGCAGCAAGGTGGGCGACGTCGTCATCCGCGCAAAGACTGATCGGGGGATGGCCTGGTGGTTTGGTGATTTCATCGGCAACGCCCCCCTGATGGGGAACTGGCTCGTCAGGTCGATCTTCAAGTGGACCAAGTCCGGCCCCGGATTCAAGGTGAATCGACTCTTCTTCAAATTCTTCGTCACCGACCGCAAAGTCACCCGCGATTGGTTCATCGAGCAGTTGAAGGGAACCCCGGTCGATCTCTTCATTCCCGCACACGGCGAGCCCATACAACGCGCTGGTCTAGCCGAAGAGTTGACCCAAATGTTAACCGACGCCGCCTAGTTGTTTTCAGTTGCCCGCCGATATCCGATTGCCTCTGCGACATGCTTTTTGGTGATACCCTCTACGCCCTCGAGATCTGCTATTGTGCGCGCGACCTTGAGAATGCGGCTGTAGCCCCGAGCTGACATGCCGAGAACGTCTATGCACCGCTTCATCAGCGCGCTGGCCTCGTCGTCTAGGCCCGTCTAGGCCGCAGTGTTGTTCGAGCAGCCGGCTGCCCATATCGGCGTTGCAGTGAAGGTCTCGTCCGCGAAACGCTCGCATTGGACGTCTCGTGCCTCTTTCACCCGGTTCCGGACCGATACACTGGGTTCTTCCCCAACGGTGCAGCGGTCGTACACAACACCAATTAGGCCACAACCGATTCGCTGAAAGACCATTTGTATCTCCGCACCTGTTCGCCCTCTCCGCGCCGTTTTCGATCACGCCACAGTCCGCCGCCGCCCCGGTCTTCGCCGGTGAAAGACTGCCGTTGCTACTCTGCACCGGGAGGTCATCGGCCATCATGGAAAGTCATCTATTCTGTGGTGAATTGTTGATCGACCAAGGAGGGAAGCAAGAGGCCGGAGGACGCGGAGAGCACCCGATCAACGGCCAAATCAACTCCGGGCGCCACAGCGGTTTGCGCTTTCAGTTGGACCGGTTCCGAGAACCAATGTCAACTCCGCGCCCTCCGCCCTCCTGTGTTCTCTCCGCATTGTGTTCAATCACACCACAGAACGCCGCTGACGTGGCATGCGCCGACGAAGATTGCCGACGGTAACCGCGTGGCTACTTAGTGCGGAAAGACCATTTGTATCTTCGCACCTGTTCGCCCTCTCCGCGCCGTTTTCGATCACGCCACAGTCCGCCGCCGC
>CAZDBH010000255.1:10416-12213 GCA_964503485.1 uncultured Bradymonadales bacterium
CGCCGCTGACGTGGCATGCGCCGACGAAGATTGCCGACGGTAACCGCGTGGCTACCTAGTGCGGGTGCATAACACGTCTTACGATCCCGTCACGCAGGAAGGGAACGTGGAAATTGATGAGCAATCCGACCCGCTTCCCACTGAAATTCAGATAGGTCTGCAGCTGTGCTTTGTGTACCGGCAGCACTCTCGGAACGCACTTCAACTCGACGACAACTCGGTCCTCTACGAGCAAGTCCATTGTGTAGCCGCACGCGAGGTTCACGTCCTTGTACACGACCGGTAGCCCGACCTGCCGTGCGAACCGAATCTCCCTCAGATTGAGTTCATGACACATGCATTGTTCGTAAGACGATTCCAGTAGCCCGGGCCCAAGATGCCTATGAACCTCAATGGCCGCCCCAATGATGTTCGAGGTCAGATCTTGTTCAACCAACATCACTTCCTCCTTCGACTAGTTATTCTCTGCCACCCGCCGATATCCGATCGCTTCAGCGACGTGCTTCTTTGCGATACCTTCCAGTCCTTCGAGGTCCGCGATCGTCCTGGCGACCTTGAGGATGCGGCTGTAGCCGCGTGCTGACATGCCCAGCACATCGATACAGCGCCTCATTAGCGCGCTGCCGTCATCATCCAACTGGCAGTGTTGTTCGAGCATTCGGCTGCCCATGTCGGCGTTGCAGTGAAAGGTCTCGTCCGCGAAACGCTCGCATTGGACGTCTCGTGCCTCTTTCACCCGGTTCCGGACCGATACACTGGGTTCTTCGTCAGATTCGGCTACCAGCTGCGAGTAGCTGACTGGCGCCACCGTCGTGAACAGATCGATTCGGTCGAGCAGTGGGCCAGAGAGGCGCTTGTTGTAGTTCTGAATCTGCACGTAGCTGCATTGGCAGCGGCGGCCTTCGGTGCCGTGAAATCCGCACGGGCAGGGGTTCATAGCTGCCACCAACATGACCGAGGAGGGATATGACACGGTCATCATCGAACGGGTCAGCGTGACTTCCTTGTCTTCGAGTGGACCGCGCATGGTCTCGAGTACGTGTCGCGGAAACTCGGGCAGTTCATCGAGGAACAGCACGCCGTTGTGGGCGAGCGAGATGAGCCCGGGTCTCGGAATCCCGCTGCCGCCACCGGTCAGGCCGACTTCAGACACGGTGAAATGGGGAGCACAGAACGGTCGTTCAGAGAGCAGCGGTTGTTCTGATGAGAGACCAGAGACCACGCTGTAGATCTTGGTGGTTTCCACCGCCTCGTCGAAGCTCAGCTCGGGCAAGATGGTCACCATCCGGCGAGCCAGCATGGTTTTACCCGTACCAGGTGGTCCCACCATCAAGACGTTGTGGCCACCCGCAGCCGCTATCTCGAGCGTGCGCTTGGCGATCGGCTGGCCCCGCACCTCAGAAAAGTCGACGGGATAGATCGGCGTTCGGTCCTTGTCGACTGGCGGCGGCCCGGCGGTTCGGTCTGGGTCGCGAAGCCAGGCCACCGCTTCGCCCAATGACGTCAGCGGCACCGCTTCGATGGCTTCGACGACCGCCGCCTCGCTCCAATTGTCGATTGGTCCAGCCAATACCTCCAGACCGCTGGCAGCGGCCAACGTTGCCCTCGGCAGTACCCCCGGTACGGGCAGGATCTTGCCGTCTAGCGACAGCTCGCCCACAAACAAGGTGCGTCGGTAAATCTCTGCGCAGGGCGGCGGCGCTTGCCTCGAAGCAGACAGCAGAGCGAGCGCGATCGGCAGGTCGAAGCCCCGCTGGTGGCATCCTCTTGCCCGTGACCTTTCCACATCCGGACTGG
>CAZDBH010000256.1:0-12123 GCA_964503485.1 uncultured Bradymonadales bacterium
AAGAGGAAGATAGCCACATCGGCGATTTCATCGAAGACAAGAACGTCGAGAATCCCACTGAGGCCGTCATCAGCCACAACCTGGCGGATAAAACCCGCCAAGTGCTCGCGACTCTGACGCCTCGCGAGGAGAAGGTCCTTCGAATGCGGTTCGGGATCGGCGAGAAGTCTGACCATACGCTCGAAGAGGTGGGCCAAGACTTCGACGTCACTCGAGAGCGCATCCGACAGATCGAAGCAAAGGCTCTGCGGAAACTACGACATCCCAGTCGGTCAAAGCAGCTCAAGAGCTTCATCGACAACTAAGATTCGTCTCGCAGCGCACTGATTCGGCAACCGCCGATACCTCTCCCCCCAATCAAATACCCGCCAGTGGATGTCGGCGTGCCCTTTCGTACTTGATCTAATCAATTAGATTCGTTATAGACCACCAACTTCGCGATTGGCGAAGTTGGTGGTGGATTTGGGGCCTATAGCTCAGTTGGTCAGAGCCGCCGGCTCATAACCGGCTGGTCCCTGGTTCGAGTCCAGGTGGGCCCACTACCGTGGTTGCTCAAATCGCGGCGCGGCTGGCGCAAGATACGCGACCAGAGAAAGCGGATGCTTTCATATATTGGGGTGCCAGCGTGCAATCCCCGACAGTGATTACTGCACGGAGAGTCCAACGATTGGACTCTCTTTTTTTTTGACGTCGAGGTGGTCGTTTGAAGGAACAGTTGCAATTGCTTTTGAAACTCCAGGCTCTTGACCTGGAGCGAGACAAAATCCACAACGAACAGGATGAGATAGACGACAGGTTGGAGGAATTCCAAAACGTCCTGGGCAATCTGCGCCGCGACCTCGCGGTTCAGCAACACCAGCTGACGGAGACAGAGGAACTCCAAAAAGACAAGACTGAAGAGCTCGCCGAAGTAGAGCGCAGGTACAAAGACTCCAAAGCGCGGCTCGCCAAGGTTTCGAATACCAAAGAGTACAGCGCGATCGAACTCGAAATCGAGAACGTGAAAAGACAGTCGGCTCAGCTCGAGGAAGAGTTGATTCAGCTGATCGAAGCGATCGAAGCGACCCGTACATCAGTCACTGACAAGCAGTCGAAGATTGAGACCCTGGAGGCAACGGTGGAAGACGAGAGCAAGCGGGCCACCACCAAGCTTGCCGAGTTGGACACGCGCCTGACCAAACTGACATCAGAACGAGATGCCTCGGCGGGTGGCGTCGCCAACGATGTAAGGCGCCGTTACGATTTCATTCGGAGTCGGCGAGAGGGCTTGGCGGTCGTTGCCGGACGCAACGGCTCATGCCAGGGCTGTTTCATGGCTCTGCCCCCTCAGCTCTACAACGAGCTCCAGCGGGGTACATCAATGCACTTTTGCCCAAGCTGTCAGCGAATCCTGTTTTTTGAAGATTTACTCGAGGCGGCGAGCCAGTAGTCTGGCGATCCCCTGTAGTAGCGACCGATCTGTTTGAGCCCTGACCACGGCCAGGGCGCGTCACACCGAGAGGACCACAGAGAATGAAACCGTTATTGGTGGCGCTTTGCGCACTAGGAACCGCCCTTTCTGGAACTCTAGCCTACGCACAAGCCACAGAAACCGAAGGCGAAGTCGCCGAAGCGTTGGAAGAGGCGACTGAAGTTGTCGAAGAAGAGATCGTCGAGGATCCAGCCTTTTGGGTCAGTCCTTACGGCTATCTCAGGGTCGGGTACGACCTGGTCGCAGACGACCCCAACTTCGACTTCGTTGGGACCAACAACGGTTTCGTTCTTCACAATGCGAGGCTCGGTCTAGCCGGTGGGAACACGGATTGGGATCTGTCGTTTCAAATCAGCCTCGACGGAGCGGCCGACCAACGCAACTCCGTCAACACGCCCCAAGGTGACCTCGACGTCCGGTTGCGGGATGCCTTTGTCCGATGGGATGTGTGTGACTGCTTTGGCGTACAGGTCGGCCAATTCAAACTGCCATTCAGTGCGGAGGAAATGCGCTCCACCGCCGACGTTCCTTTTATATCGCGAGCAATTGGCCTCAACGGCGTACTCGTTGGCCAAGGCCTCGAGACTGAAGGCATCGTGGTTGGTCGGGAGCTCGGCCTCATGCTCTCTCCGAGCAGCCCCATCTATTTTGGTGATTTTGGCTTCGCCTATTACGCGGCTGTAGCGAACGGAAATGGCCCCAATCAGCTACTCAACGACAACGGCAGTATCGCGATTGCAGGCCGGCTCGAGTTCTATTACAGCGATCTTGTACGTGTTGGTGGGGGAATTCTACTCAATGAGCGAACGATTGGCGAACTGCCGAACCTCTTCAGTGAGGACGATTTCGGTATCTCTGCGGACCTTCTGGTCTCGTGGGAGGGCCTCGAGGTGTTTGGTCAACTTACGATGATGACGACCGAATACGCGACAACGGGGGCCGCCGATCGCGAGCAACTCGCTTGGCACGCTCAGGTCAGCTACGTAGTCGACCAGCTGCTCGTGCCGTTTGCTCCCGCATACCGCATAGCCTCCTTCCATCCCAGAGCGGAAGGTGGAGTCACCGACGGCGGAACGGACCTCGATAGCTTCGAGCTCATGTACCACACGATCGGTCTGAGAGTGTGGGTCCCAGACACGCCCCTTACTTTGAACCTCAACTACACGTTGACCGGTGAAAAAGAACCCAGGGAACTCGAGAACGACTTGTTCCAAGCGATGGTGCAACTCGTCTTCTAGAACTCAAACCGTTGGTGAGAGTCCGATGAATCGATTCAGTCTTCGCCGCAATGCGGCCCTGGTTTTCTTCTCCCTGCTCGCCTTCAGCTGTGCCGACAGCGAAGCGCCACCCGTAGCTTCCGCCCGTGTGGTGACAAGCACCGACGACCTGATCGGTGGCAACCGCGCTCTCGGTGAACTGGGCGACTTTCTGATCGAGAACGATCAGATTCGAGTGATTATCCAAGGACCGGGATTCTCCCGGGGATCGGGCGTTTACGGCGGGCAACTCCTCGATATTGACCTCCGCCGCGCATCCGAACTGGGTCCAGACGGTAGGGGATCGGGCAAAGACGCATTCGGTGAACTCTTTCCCGCTTTCTTCACACAGTCAATCGCCGTCGACGAAGTAGAAATCGTATCGAACGGCTCCGACGGAGGACCCGCTCGCGTCGTCGCACGCGGCTTCGGTGGAGACTTCTTCACGATGCTCGGCGTGCTCAATCGTGCGGGTTTGGGTTCGCACGAAGACTATCTCGACCCAGACTCGGACCCCCAGTTGCAGTACGAGACAGTTTACGAACTCAACCCGGGCGATCAATTCCTGACGATTCGATTCCGAGTCACCAATATCTCAGAAACCGATCTGGAGTTTCCCGGCTCAGACGTGACCACCCTGTTGAGCTTGCTGCCAGGCCTCAGTCTGGACGGTTTTACGATTCCTGTAGGTGAAGTCGCTCTCTTTGGTGCCACGAGTCCTGTTTTTGCTCCAGGCGCTGGGTTCGGTGTCAGGTATTCGCTTCGCGAAGCCTACGAATCCGGTGTCGATTTTCCGGCCTTTCCCGGCCTGGTTACCGACTGGGTTGCTAGTAACGGCGACGAAGTCAGTTATGGCCTTTTCATCGACGAGTCGGACGACAACTACGTCTTCAACAAGGCCGAGACCTACGAGAATGATACGACCGAAGTCACCCGATCATCCCTTCTCATCTTTCTCGAGGCGAGTGGGTTCTTCGGTATTTTCGAGTTTAACGGACCCGAGACACTCGAGGTCGGTGAGACCTGGGAAGCGGTCAAGTATCTCGCCGTGGGATCAGGTGATGTGGGTTCAATTCTCGACATCATTAACGATGTACGTGAGGTCCCGACCGGAAGTGTAGGGGGTACGGTCCTCGACGGACGGACTGGAGCGGCGTGCGCCGACTGCAGCGTGCTGATCTACCAGGCTGGCGGTGAGGCGCGACGAATCTTCAGTCAGTACGACACCCAGGAAGGCGGGCGCTTCGTTGGGTCGTTGGAACCCGGCCTATACAGTGCGCGAGTATTGGGCGACGGACGTGAACTCAGTGACTTTGTCGACTTTGCTGTCGTTGCAGGACGAGTCACGAACCTCGAACTGAACGCCGAATCGCAGGGTCGCCTCGTCGTTACCGTGTTAGATAACAACGGAAGGCGCCTTCCAGCACGCGTTACCGCAGTTGGAACCTACGGCGAGCAGCACATCGGCGAACGGACAAGGGACTTCCTGTTCGACGTGCACGCCGGACAGGGTTGGCACTTCAGTGACATGGTCCCCGACACCGCCGACGCAAACACGCGCCGCTATATCGAAGCCATGGGGCCGACTAGCAACGGAGTTGTAGAACTGCTAGTCAGACCAGGAACCTATCAAGTCTATTCGAGCCGCGGTCCCGAATACGACCTCCAAAGCACCGAGGTCACTGTAATCGGGGGGCACACCGTCTCTGTGACCAGTAACCTCACCCGTGTCGTCGATACGACCGGTTGGATCGCAGGCGACATGCACATCCACACCATCAACAGTGTCGATGCTGACAATACCCTGGACTCGGTCGTTCAATGGATGGCCGCCGAAGGCGTGGAGTGGGCCGTCGCTACAGACCACAACTACATCACAAACTTCGGGCCAGCAGTCGTCGCCAATCAGCTCGAAGACTGGATGGTATCCTCGGTGGGGCTTGAATTGACCACCTTGGATGGCGGGCATTTCAATGGTTATCCCCTCGACTATGCCGTCGGTCCTGTGACCCACGGTTCCTTCGAGTGGTCACTTCTCCCACCCGACCGAATCTTCGAGGCGCTTAGGGAGTTGGGTGCGTACGGACCCGAAAAAACCATCGTCCAAGTCAATCATCCCCGTGATTCGGTGCTCGGCTACTTCAACCAGTTCCGTCGAGATGGGTTCACAGGAGAGTTCGTCGAGCCTGGTTTCATCGCACAGTTCCTCTCCGAGAGTGGGCCGATGTTCTACGACGAAAACGGTGACACCACTTTCTCACTCGATTTCAACGTTCTCGAGGTCTTCAACGGGTCACACACAGAGTTTCTCCACCACTACAGGGTTCCCGAAGTCCTCCCCGACGGCGAGTTTCCAGAGGAGCTCCCGGACGCTGGCACAATTCTGATCGACGAAGACGGAGAGGTGCTGTTTCCCGGCGGCGTAGACGACTGGTACAACTTCCTCAACCTCGGTGAGCGCTTCGTAGCAGTTGGAACCAGCGATACACATCACGATTCCGATCCGAGTGGTTATGCTCGAACCATGATCTACGTGGGACAGGATGACCCCCGCTCGATAACGGAGCTTGATATCGCAAATGGCCTTCTCAGCGGGCAGGCAGTAGCCACCAACGGACCCCTTCTAAACCTTTGGATCAACGACCCTCGAGATGGTGCGATGGGTAGAGAAATCCGCGACACGGACGGGTCAGTGGATGTGACGGTCACCCTCACAGCAGCGCCGTGGATCAGCTTGAGCCGAATCAATATCGTCCGAAATGGACTGATCGCCCACACCTTTGAGATCGACCCAGATCGGGACCTGACTGCTAACCCGTTCGAAGAGACCGTCGCCGTGCCGATGGAGACTGACGAGGACAGTGGCGATGTTCGAGACAGCTGGTTCGTTGCGGAGGCAGTTGGTTATGAGAGCCTTTTCCCTGTGATCTGGCCCTACGAAGTCCCGCCAATCATCATTAGCGACGCGATCGGATCGCTGGCTGGGCCATTGGGGCTGGACAGCACAGTCTACGGCGACCTCAAACCGGCTCCAGCCTTCCCCGTCTCGGCATACGCGTTAACCAATCCGGTGTGGGTCGCAAACGATGACGAGTTTACCCCGCCGGGTCCCATTCCATGGCGAGTCCGGACCGAAGCCGACAACGATCCTGCTCTGGATACAAACCCGTTCGGGTACACCATGACCGCCGGGCCGATTGACCCCGAACGTGTGCGGGAGGTTGCGGTGGCGCCCAGGATCGCCGACCCACAAGTGCGGCTCTTCCAACGGGATCCAGGCAACCCATTTGATATTCGCCGGATTTTTGAGACGTTTGGCCACAAATAGCCTGTGGCTCACCCCGCTCGCGCTGGTGTTCCTCACTAGTGTGGCTCTAGGTCACGACCTCGGTGATCAACGCGAGGTGATCATCAGCATTTCGCCGATCGAGGTGGAGATGCTCATCCTCTACGAGGTCCCCGCTGGACAGTTTGCATCGCAGTTGCGTGAATGGATGGACTTGAATGGTGATGGCACCATTTCTGACCAGGGGTTCGAGGCGCTAGCACGAGCCCAAGTACTGGTGCCACGGGCCGGCAGTGGTCTGGACATTCAGCTCGACGGGCGCCCAATAGAAATGGTTCTTCAGCAAATGTCATTTCAGGATGGCGCTGGTGAGGCTGAAGAACAGGGCGTCCTGGCGATGCTTCGATATGTGTCGCAGGTGGACGCCGCCCCACTCCAAAATGGAACCCTGACGCTATCAACTGTAGAAAACGTCGCTCGTGCCTCGGTTCGGATTCAGGTAACGGGAGGGCTCTTGATTACCGAGTCGACCGTTCCGCCGGCCTCAGATGCCCCGGTGGTGGGTCCCGTCAACTTGGTGCCCGAGATGGTCACCGGGGTCAGCTTTGCCTTGCCCGGATTGATCCCAGTCGAGCCCTGATCAATCCAAATCAACCAGTTCTTGGTCGGCGAGTTCTTTGATTGGGAAGGGATCCCCAGAGAAGGTCTGTCCCAACTTACTGAAACACTGTTCCAGATTCGTGATGTAGACCATCGTGGACGGCTCCATGCCCGTTTCAATCAGGTGTCGAGCGATAAGCACGTATTCATTGTGGATCAGCCGCAAACCCCTTCGCCGCACGACGCGTTTTCGATCCTTGCCGCGCAGCTCCCAATACTCTTCAAGCTTGTGGGGGGATTTGAGAATTAGGGCCGTACCACACGCGTCGTCTGTTTCGTATCGACCCCTGAAAACGGCTTCGAAGAGCATTGGGGCTAGGTCGTCATGTCCCATCATCCAGTCGGGATCATAGGGACGGCGAACAAAGTGGTCGACGTGGCCTGTGGGTGTGACGCCGATCGAAAACAGACACCCTGGCAGCGGAGCGAGCGATCGACAGTAGTCGTTGACGATCAATTCCCCCGCCTCGTCGGCTCCTTGGATCTTGGGGCTCGATGACTCGGGGACAGCGATCGCCTCTCCCGTCGGATCGTGCGTGGTTTTGATAGGTATGAGTTCCTCATCCCGCTCGTACCTGGGGAACGAAATACGGATCTTCGTGCCGACACCTACCTTACTTTCTACGTAGAGCTTTCCATTGAAGGATTTGATGGTCTGCCGAACGAAGCGAAACCCCAGCGAGTGAAGTTCACCCGTCAAATCCGACTTGGTGGTCATGATCTGGTCGACTTTTTCCTGGGGCATGCCGACCCCTTCATCCGTGACTTCCAGGTTAACCAGCAGGTCGCTGGATCTCACCTCGACCAGAATCGTGCCGATCCGTTTGTGGTGCATCGCGTCGCAGGCGTTCATCGTAAGGTTGAACAGGAGCCTGTTGAAACGCGGTTTGTCGGCGTAGATGAACCCCGGATCCAACCGCCCCATTCTTACTTCGAGTCGCTTGCTGCCGGCAGCGCGCACATAATATCGAAGTTGGCCATCGACGTAGCGGCGAATGCTCGACGAGACGGGAAGCGGCTCCATGGGAACCTCTTGGTCCTTGAACCGTACGAAGTTCCCGATTCGCCGGTCGATCGCCCCAATCCACGCTTTCACCTCGTTGAAAGCGCTCTCGTGCTTGTGACAACTCGCGTCCGGAGGCAGGTCTTGAACGAACGGCTTCCAGTCCCGCCAGTGAGGCAGGAGCGAGATCCGACACGCTTCGAGTGTTAGATCGATGTATTCGCGTCCAGTCTTGATGATTTCGTCGGACGAGGCACGACCCTTCACGGCCAATTCGTACCGGCCACGACCCTCATGGGCCCGTTTTAGGGCCTCCTTGTACCTGCCGACGTAGTCCTTGTGTCGGGCGAGGACCTCCTCGAGCTGAGCCTGTTCGTAACAAAGAATGAGGTTCTTATGGATGCTGAGCAGGTGGTGAAGGAACTTCTGCACACGCAGATCGTGGATGAAGAATTTGATCTCTTGTTCTTCTTTTTTCATCGCCGGTCTCGAGGAGGGAGTGGGGTGATCACCGCGGCGCGGAGAGACATCAACGCTGTACGAAGTTCTCTATCCAGCCGGTGGTTACGCTCTTGGGTCGCTCGATCGGGAGACCGAGAATCCGATCCCACACCAGCGTACTGAGAACGCCCATGGCGCGCGAAATACCGAACAGAACCGTGTAGAAGTCGGATTCCGTCACATCAAAATGCACGAGGAGAACACCTGAGTGGGCGTCGACGTTCGGCCACGGGTTCTTGGCCTTACCGTGCTCACGAAGAATGTCAGGCACGATCTCGTACAGCATTGAGACGACCTGAAAGAGCTCGTCCTCACTGAAGTGTTCCTTGCAGAAGCCTCGGAAGGCGACATAGCGCGGATCGGTACGCCGTAAGACCGCATGCCCATATCCTGGAATGACCTGTCCGCCGTTCAGTGTATCCCACAAGAATTTGCTGAGCGTTTCCTTGTCAGGCACTCCACCAAGCTCGGCGAGTACGCCCTCAATCCACCGAACAACCTCTTGGTTGGCCAGACCGTGAAGGGGACCCGCCAGCCCGTTGAGGCCTGCGGACAACGACAGGTAAACGTCAGACAGAGCAGACCCAACCAGGTGAGTCGTGTGAGCACTGACGTTTCCACCTTCGTGGTCGCAATGCAGAGTCAGGTACAATCGCATCGCCTCTTGAAAGAGAGGATCTTTTACGCCCATCATATGAGCAAAATTCGCCGCCCAATCGAGGTTCGGGTCGGGAGCGATATGCTCACCGTTTTTGTAGGTCCGGCGGTAGATATACGCGGCCAACCTCGGCAGCTTGGCCAGAAGATTCATGGCATCCTCGTACGTAGGATCCCACAAGTCCTTCTTGTTGATACCTTCGCGGTACTTCTGCACAGCGATCGAGTCCTTCTGCATTGCGAGGATCCCGATCGAGAATTGGGTCATCGGATGCGTTGTGATCGGCAGCGCGTCCAGCGCAGCCTTGACGTCATCCGGCAGCGTTCCACGCTCCTTCCATTCGTCCGAGACGAATTTGACGTCCTCTTCGGTCGGAAGCTCGCCAGTGAGCACCAGCCAAAAGATGCCCTCGGGCAGCGGTTCCGAACCGCCAGGTGCTGTGGGCAACTTCTCTTGCAACTCAGGTATCGTGTGCCCTCGGAAACGAATTCCTTCCATCGGGTCAAGCACGGAAGTCTCGCAGACAAGGCATTTCACACCCCGAGCGCCGCCGTACGCCTGCGATACTGTGACGTCACTCAATACGGTGCCACCGTGGGTCTTGATGAGCTCCCGTACCCGATTTCTCATCGGATCGACTTTGGCTTTTAGGACTTCTTTGAGTCGCGACATGATGAATCCTCCTAGCAGTGGGCAAGCCAGCGACCGGGTCAGCGAAAGGGCCGCAACGGCTTGTTAGTAGCAATCGAAACATCGGGTCTCTACTGGCGGCCTAGTTCGTCCGGGCGGACTGGCAACGCCTGAGTAATGAGACACTCCGCAAACTAGTCCGATAAGTCGAATCCTGCAAGCCTTCTTGCGCCCAAATCTGCCCAGAAAAAAAGTTGTTTTTTGAAAGCAACAAACCGCCCGATCTCCCGATAACCCAACGGGGGTCCACAAAGGAGACGGCGAACGATGAGATTCCCTCAAAAGCCCAGGTGTCCCTTCAGCGTGCACGTCGCAATTGGGCTCGCTGTAGGCATCTACCTTGCGGCTGGGTTGAGCTGTTCAGCCGTGCTGCTGGTCGCTTCAACCGTGCTAGCCTCAGCTTCCGCGCTGGCCCTTCTCCACCCGAGACTCCCGAAACCCATCGTCTGGATCCTCCTCGGCTTGTGCCTGGGCGTCTTTCGACTCACAGTGGGAATGAGCCCCTTCATGCCCGCCAACCACATCGAAGGCGGTCTTCCGGACTGGCCTGAGGTCGTCCACGCCGATGTCGAAGGCTGTACCGTCCGCGGTAGTCGACCGACTCCATCTGGATCGTCGGCCCATCTCGAGCTGAGGCAGTGGAGCCAAGACGGCGCGGCCTGGCGACCTGTAACCGGCACCATCCGTTTGTGGTCCCAGGACCGACTCGAACTGATTTCGGGGGACTGCGTCCGTGCCTCAGGGACCTTCCTTGTCCGTTCACCCCCGCTCCATCCCTACGACAGTATTGGACAACGCAGAGTCCGGTTTCCTCTCGAACACCCACCGCTCTTCATCATGTCGCGCGGGTCTGCAATCGAAAGTCCGACACCTTCCTCGAGTCTATCGCTGGCCGCTATGGGGCGAATCGACCGACTGAGGCTCGACCTCGAGACCCGGCTGCGCCAAATCGGGCATGGTCGGGGGCTCGCCTGGACTTTGGCCCTAGCGACTGGTTCGACTGTGGACATTGATCAAACGGATCGTGAGCTCGTGACCGGTTCGGGAATCGCTCATATCTTGGCCGTGTCTGGTCTTCATCTCGCACTCTTCGTGCTCTCGATACGCAGAGTATTCGTAGCCCTGGTATCGAGGAGCCGACTGATGAGACGGGCCTTCTCGCCGCCGGTCTGGGCCGCGTTTGTTGTTCTTCCCCTCGCTTGGGGGTTCGTGATCTTCACTGGCCTCGGAACTGCCTCGATCAGGGCCGCTGTGTTTCTCACGATTCTGGCGCTGGGTGATCTACTCGGCAAACCCACTAGCCCCATCGGGGCACTGGGAGGCGCGGCTGCTGTCTTGCTCCTGCTTGGACCCAGCGACCTGTACAGTGCCTCGCTACAGCTGAGCCTAGCAGCCGTTTCGGGCATTATGATCGCCGTCTCGACCGCCCAACCCTTGATTTATCCGAAGAACCGACTCCGTCATCGGCTGTTCAGATCCGCTCGAGAAACACTGCGGTGTGCCGTGGCAGCGACATTGTTCACCCTTCCGATTACTGCCTACCACTTTGGACAAGTCTCTCTGACGGGCATCCCGGCCAATCTCATCGTTTCGCCAGTCCTGGCGATTGTCGGGATCGCTGGTTCGGGGATTGCCCTTGCCTCCTCCTATGCCGCTCCAGGACTCGCCGAGCTGGCAATGGACGTGGTGAATGGCGTGGTGTCCCTATCGCTCCAGGCCTGCGAGCCGAGTACAGTCATCCTCAACGACCCACAGATACTTGGCCGACCCACGCCTCTAGAGATAATCGTCTTCTATACAGCTCTCCTCAGCGCTGGAGCCGCCGCACACTCACTCCGCTTCCGCTTGGCTGGCATCCGCGCGGTCAAGCTGGCTCTCTTGACGGTGGTCGCCTGCGCCCTCGTCCGAACGCTGCCGCCGAGCGCGGTGGAGATCTACTTCGTCCCAATCGGCCAGGGAGACGCTATGATCATCCGCACCCCCACAGGACAGACCGCTGTCGTCGACGTTGGCGGAACAGCTTCTGGCCGAAGTCCGGCCGCACGTACGCTTCTCCCCATTCTCCGGGGCATGGGTGTCCGCTCGCTTGACCTGCTGATTATCACTCATGGAGACAGCGACCACGTAGGCGGCCTAGACGACGTTTTACGCAACTACCCACCCCGAGAGGTTTGGTGGACAGCCCAAACTGAAGCAGTGGTCGATTCACACCTGGTCGAGCAAATCACGCGGTCCGGAACGGTCATCCGTTCGGACTTCCCACCCGCGGCGCGCGAGTTCTTTCTCGGCGATTTGAGGATCGACGTTCTCCACCCCATCGGCTCGGCTGTAACGGGGTACCATATGGGCCTCTCGGAAAACGACAACTCCCTCACGATCCGGTTGTCCTACTTCGGTCAGAGTGTGCTGCTCCCCGGCGATTTGGAGACGGAGGGTGAGGCGTTGTTGAGTTCGACGGAGGCGACTCTGCGATCGCAGGTCCTGAAAGCTCCCCACCACGGCAGTCGGACGTCGAGCACGCCGACCTTTCTGTCGCGGGTGATGCCGTCCACCGTCGTCATAACTGCCGGCACCAACAAACGGTATGGCTTTCCCCAC
>CAZDBH010000257.1:0-12095 GCA_964503485.1 uncultured Bradymonadales bacterium
GAAACCGTTCGGCAGCTTGAACGGCAGCTCGTGAAATGTCACCCAAGCAATCGAGACAGCTTTCGTGAACGGATTGCCGCCGCACGTACTGAGACAGGCCAGACCGTATTCGACTGGCTGGTCGAGATCATTCAGGTGCACTGTGAAGGTGGAGAGGAAGCAGAGGACATGGTCGTTCTCGAGTTGGTCTAGCTTCTGTGGGCCGTGGCGTGTGGGCTGAGGGAGTGCGAGGTCTAAGGTAATAAGTTCAGGAGGCCCGCATCGACCCGTGGATTGGCCGGATCCATCAGATTGGCGCCTTGCCATAGGTAGAAATCTCGACCGTCGGCTTGGTTGTCAGCAGCAGGACCCATCACCACGTTTCCGGTGCGGTTGAAGTTGTCCCGTCGCCATCGACGAGCGACTTGCTCGATGGACTCCCCCCTTGAAAGTGCTGCTGAGTAGCCAAACTGGCCACCGCGATCGAGAGTTCGGAGAATTCTCTCTTGAACGTCCCGCGACTGACCAGCCAAAACGTAGTCGATCATTCTGTTGCTCACATTGTCACTTACCACATGAGACCGATCATAGCCTGACTCCACGTAGAAACGGTTGACCTCCCTTCCCCGCCGATTGCGGACACGTCGCTCGTGGAGAAGTCCTGGTTGGTTCGCGATGATGTCGCGCTGTGTACTTGTTCGGAAGCCTGTTGGGCGGCGTCCACTCATCTGCGGCAGAAGGCTCCGAGGTGGACGCGGTGGGGCGGTTAGATTCGTCGGTAGCGGCGCATAGGCTTGTCCGGGGCATTCGGAATTGTGCACCCATACCCGGCTCTCGCCGACATAGTACGTGTGCCAGTTTACAACTTCAAAGTTGTAGACTTCGGTTTCGCCGCCGACATCTCTGAGGGAAACGACTTGCATCACAGTACCATCGGCACTGAGCAGCTCGTCCCCCGCCAGCAAATCTGCTACCTCAGTCCAACCTTGTTGGAGTACCCAGAAGGGGTGATCCGGGGTAGCCTGAATAGTCTCGAGAAACCCATCCTCGCCAACGATGTCAAGCGCCATTAGGGCGCTCCAACGGAGCACGGGCTGCCTGATGGGCTGAAAGCCAATTTCGCCGGTGTCCACATCCCGCGAAAGCACGTTGTCGCCCTCTCTGAGAGTCTCAATCGGTTGAGGTCCGTCGTCTGTCTCAACGAGGGTCCCCGCCGGAAAGCACTTCCTAAAGACATCTTCGATGAAGTTCTCCATCGTGCTGCCCCAGTCATTTGGGTTGTTGCTCGGACTGCAGTGGTCAGCCGTGTTTCGGGTTGCCCGCCCGCCGGCGGTTCGGTGATTGCGGAGGGCTCGGGTACCGCCGGGTAATCTATCTCGGAGTCTACGGATTAGATTCCCGGTGCCTGGCCCACGCGCCGATCGGCCTGCAGCGCGTGCAGCTCGCCCACCGAGTGTTGCCGCTCGGTTGGTCCTGGCAAAGTGTCCCAACCCACGACGAATAGCGCCCGCTCCGCCGAGGCTGAGCTCAATGAGCTCGGCATAGACGGCGGGATCATTGAGGTTTCCGAGGGCGTCTGACCTCGATCGCTGTTCGCCCACCAAGGTGCTGGTTCCATTGCCCACGGCCCAGGCTTCATTGGCGATACCCCAGCCCGGGATGACGTTGGGAGCAGCGGCAACCTCGGCGTAATTAGCGTCGGCGGCAGTCCGCCATCTACCGACCTCGGCGTTGAACGCGTGTTCACGCTCTGCCTCTGCCAGTCGTTGCATCCGGGCCGTGTAGTCTCCGAGCAGCTCATCGACCCGTTGCTGCTGATCGTGCAAGTAGAGGCCATCTTGCCAGTCGCCCCAACTCTCGGAGCCCAGACCCGTTGGGTCGCTGAACCGATTGGGGTTATTCGCCAAGGCAAGATAGACGTTGCCGCTACTACGCTCGTCGTACGCGGCGCCCATCGGGTCCGGAGCCGTAAACCGACCCAACCTCGGATCGTAACGACGAGTTGGCGTGAGGTAGTGTCCCGAGACCTCGTCATAGATCTGACCTTGGAAGCGTGGGACGGGTAGCGTCGCCATTGGGCCAACCGCGGCCGTGGGTGCGCCAAACGCGGTGTAGCGGTAGCTCGCGACTTGGTCCCCTGCCACGTCGGTTATGGCTACGGTACTGCCGCGAGCGTCGCGGTGAACAAAGAAGACCCGTCCATCCTGGACAATTGCCTCGACTTCGCCCATGCCCGAGCGAACCCAAACGGCATCATCGATTCGGGCCAATTGAGCTCCTGACCAGAGATACTCGAGAGTTTGCCCTGCGACCGTCCGGGAATTCAGGCGCCCAGCGGCGTCATAACCGTAACTGGCCTCACTTGCACCCCGCCACCCGACGAGTTGGCCACGCGCGTTGTAGTCGTGGGCGCCAGCGAGCCCCTGAGTCATCGCTCCGTTGAGGTCATAGTTCAGCTCTTGGCCGTCTGCTGTGGTGTACTGGTTGAGTTCATTGCTGTCATACGCAACGGCCGTGCTACCCCAGGTTGTCATCGTGCGATTACCCGCTGGGTCGTATTCGAAACGCTCCACAGCCCCACCACCGTACTCTGCTCGAATCAGGCGGTCGTCATCGTCGTATCCGAAGTGCGTAATGCCCGCGCTCGAGTCGGACTCGAAGAGCATATTTCCTCGCTGGTCGTAGCTGTAGCTGAGGGTCCGAATCCCTGGCGTGTCGATTTCTACGATTCTGCCGAGCTCATCGTAGGCGTAATGGGTCTGCCGTCCGTTTGCGTAGCTGACTGTCGAAGTTCGGCCAAGCGCGTCGCGGTCTATCGACAGAAGCACCGTGTCACCCATGCGCAGGACACTGAGTCGTCCTGCGGCGTCGAGCTCGCGTCCAAATGCAGTGCCTGCAATATCGACCTCAGTGATTCGCCCACTTCTATCGTACTGGTAACCAACTGTCTCGCCGTCAGTCGACTCTTCGACGAGCAGGTCTCCATGTGTCCACTGTGAAGTGACCTGACTTGTCTCGCTCGTCACTGTCAGTGGGCGACCGAGCGGATCCCGCTCGATTTGAATTTCGTCTCCACCGACTCGCGATGAGACGAGTCGCTGCTCTGCGTCGTACCCATAACTGACGATCGTGCCCGAGCGCTGGAGCCAGCCTGTCATCGACCCGACTTCGTCGTAGTCAAAATACTCCACGCTGTCGTCGGGCCACAGAATGCCGGCGAGCTCGCCGCGCGCGTTGTAGCCGTATCGCACAACATTTTGATTGGGGTCTCTCTGCCCCAGAAGCAGACCGTCGTCGTCGTACCAAAACCAAACGATGTGTCCCAACGGGCTCTTGGTACCGGCATGCCGCCCCATCGAGTCGTAGGCGTAGTACGTGCTTAGGCCGGCCGCCGGTCGCCGCCCCACAACTTGCCCGGCATCGTCGACGAAGATATCGGTGATCTCGCCGTTGGCCTCCATCACTCCGGTGAGGTTGCTGGCCCGGTCGTAGCGAAATCTCCGGATCTCGCCTAGGGCGTTCATGGTCGCAGCGATCTGACCATTTGCTTTGTAAGCGTACTGAAACTGGCTTCCAGTCGGCCCGACGCGGGTCATTAATCGGCCCGCTGAGTTGTAAATGTAGCTGGTCCGGTTGCCTTCGCCGTCGATTCGCGCGATCAGGCGGCTGGCAGGGTCGTAGACCTGCTCCGCAGACTGTACCCCGCGGACTGTTCCCACGAGCCGGCTCAGGGCGTCGTACTCGAACGTCTGAACGTGCCCCAACGGGTCTGTGATCGAGGTTCTGTTGCCGAGTAAATCGTAAGTGTATGAGGTGGTTTCGCCGTTTCGGTCAGTTTCAGAGACCAACTGACCGGCTGCGTCGAACTGAGACGTGTGGGCCCGGCCAGATGGGTCTGCGACCGATGTCAGCCTGCCGAGGGCGTCATAGCCGAAGGTCGTCTCAGCGCCGTTGGGGTCGATCGAGGTGACCAATTGGCCGTTCTGGTACTCGAATTGAGTCTGGCGGCCGGCACCGGTGATGGCCAGCGTCTGTTGGCCTGCTCCGTCGTAGTCCATAACCTCGATGCCGCCATCGGGGTGAACGATCTGGGTGACGAGCCTTCTGCCGTTGTATTCGAAGTGGGTTTCGCCACCGCGCGTATCGATTTGGGTGGTGACTAGGCCCCGCTCGTCGCGAATCCATGTGGTGCGGCCTCCTTCCGGATCGACGGAAGCGATCAACTGGTTTCGAGAATCATATTCCCATGCGTATTGGCCAACACCATCGTTGAGACCGACGCGGTTTCCGGCGGCGTCGTAGCTGTAGTCAGTGCTATTGCCTCCATTGTCTGTGGTTGAGACGAGGCGGTTGAGCCCGTCAAAGTCAAAGGTGGTCTCGCGACCGGTGGGGTCGACGATAGCCGTTCGATTGCCCGCAGCGTCGTGGTGAAACCAGGTGATCGCGCCGTCCGGAGTCTGCAGGCCGTCGATCTGTCCGAGTGCCGAATAGCGCCACTGCGTGGTACCACCGGCGGGGTCAGCCTGAGCGTTCTGCCGACCTTCTGGGTCGTATGCGTATTGTGTTCGGCGACCCAGCGGGTCGATAGTGGCGACGACTCGACCTTCGTGGTACTGCATTTCGGATCGGCTGCCGTCGGCAGCAATAATCGCCGTTACACGCTCTTTGTCGTCGTACTCGTAGCGGGTTGTTATGTTCCCCGCTGTCACCACGACCGGTTCTTCGTACACGCCGTATTCGAAGGTCGTGGTCGTGCCGGTTGCGTCAGTGGCCGAGGTCAGGCGTGAGAGCACGTCGTACTCCCAGGTGGTTCGGTTGCCATCAGGGTCCACCACGGCGGTTTGGTCGCCCACTTGGTTGTATTCGAATGTGGTGGTGTGGCCCAACTCGTCGACGGTCGCTTCGAGAGCCCCTGTCGAGTCGTACCGCAAAGTGGCTCGAGACCCGTCCGGATTGCGAACCGAACTGAGCAGGCTACCGACCAGGTAGCGATAACGGGTGGTGTGGCCACGTTGATCGGTGAGGACGGTCACCTGGCCGGTGGCGTTCGACTCCTGCACGATCCGACCGCCCTCTGGATCGACGACCTCCGTTACCTGACCGGCGGCATCCCTGAGATAGCTCGTCGTGTGGCCGCGCGGATCGGTGACCGTCTGGAGATTGCCAGCGTCGTCGTAGGTCCATTCGGTCGTTGCGGCAGTTTCGGTTCCGACCGCTTCGATCTGAAGGGTTGGGTTTCCGTAGTCGTCGTGTTGGTACTCGGTGCGGACGCCGTTGCGAGCGGTGTGGGCGAGCAAGTTCGGGCCATCGTAGACGAAGTCCTCCGTTCCATCTGCGTCTTCGATGAAGTCCAGACGGTCCGTTCCATCGACATAGCCACGGGTTTCGGTTGTGCCGTCTGTGTGGTCGATGGTTCGAGACAGGTTGGCCGCATCATCGTAGCGATATTCGATTTGATGACCGGTCGGGTACCGAATCGAGAGCGGGTCCCCGGATTCGTTGCGCTCCCACTCCGTGACACGACCGAGCAGGTCGGTGAACCTCAGGGGACGACCGAATCGGTCCATTTCCCAGTCACCGCGCATGCCCTTGTCACCCAATTCGCCAACCCGAGCTGTAGTCGTCCCGGCGGATCCATCGGCGCCCGTTCTCGATGCGGCTGGCTCGAGGGCGATCGTACGATCGTCGCCGATGGTCATACCAGTATAGATGCCATCGTCGTGCTCGAGCTGGAGCACGCCCGTGGGACTGGTATGGGTCACCAGCAGGTGATTCTCATCGTAGGCGAAACCCTGTCGGACCCCGTCCGAAGAGACGAACTCGGTGAGGTTGCCATGCTCGTCGTGGGCAACCTGTGTGACTGCTCCGTTGCAGTCGGTGACGCTGTCCAGACGTCCTTCACCGTCGTACGTGAAGGAAACCGATCCGGCGTCAGGGTATTCGATCTCGGCGAGTTGGGGCTCACCGTCGGGCCCAGTCTCCCAGATGTACTCTGTTTCGTTGCCGTTGGGGTCGACTTCGGCTTGAAGAGTGCCGTCTTCACCGAACTCGGCGCTCGACCCATCGGGATGTTCCGCAATGTAACCGTCATCTGTTTCTGACAGGATGACGTCCTCGTTCGGAGGCGAAGCCAACTGCGTCTCGCCTCCCTCTCCAAGCGTAGGCGACACGTGCAGGATTGACGCGATCTGAGCCCCATAGCCTCGCCCGTTGACCAGACCGCCACCGGTCCACATTTCGCCGGCTGGGTCGAAGGCGATTCCGGTGAACGGGACACCCCGCAACAACTCGCCGAAATCGCCCTCTTCAACGTTGATCCAGTAGAGGGATTGGGCGTCCCGCAGAGAGAGAAAGAGCGTGCCGCCCGGGCCGAACGCGAGGTCATTGTCCAGCTCGTTGAAGTTCAAGAGCACGCCTTCGTTACCCGCCTGGCAGCTGCTGTCAGGGTCGGCCAAGTAGCGGCTGATTTGCAGACCACCACCGTTTCTGCGAGTAACGACGTAGAGCCATCCGTCGGGGCTTATCGCCAACGTCGTTGGGTGATTGAGGCCTGAGATAATAGGAAGCGTCGTCACCTGGTTGTGGACCAGAATCTGGCCGGTCTGCGGATCGCTGACATAGACGTTGCCGTCGCGGTCGGTTGCCAGGCCACCAACCGACGTGAAGTCGCTGTGGATGACGGACCACTCGCCGTCATCCCACTCGTCCTCGGGGTGAAGGTATTGAAGCAGTGCGGGAAACCCCTTGAACGTGCCGGTGACGTAGACCCGACCACCCGGGGCGGTCTCGACATCCACGTCGACCGCAGTCGGGAAGCCGAGGGGCCATTCCAGTACCTTCCACCCCACGTCGGTCGGGAGCGTCGTGTCCGCGAGCTCCACCCCCAGGCCGAAGGTGCCTGCGATGTAGGCTGTGCCGGCTGCGTCGAACGCCACGTCCTCAGTGGAGTAGCCGAGGGGCGATATACACCATCCTAAGTCGCAGTCTGGCATCGCGCCGCGCGGTATGTAGCTCGCCCAGTCCATCATCGGAGTGGTGAAGTGGGCGGCGGTGCCGTCACCGCGCGCCAGCACTGCAGACCCATCGGGCTGGCGTACGACCTGATCTACGCCGTCGATTCCCCAACCGGCGCCGAAATCGCTCTCGACCTGGTTGTTAACGACCAAGCTCGGACCGGTCGACGACTGAGAAACCGGCACCTGACTGGTACTGTATGGGCCGATCGGACCGAGGTTTGGGGCACCGTAACTGTCGGCTCCAGCAAGCGCGGCGTTCGCAGATGAGATAACGGTGACGTCGGCTGGGTAGGCACCGGTGTCCAGAGCCCGTCCGTCGATGCCTCGTCCCCTCACCATCGTCGATGTCTGGCTACCACTGGCGGCAGGGGCTTCTGCTGACTCGTACCATTCGCCACCGAGCGAGGCTGTTACAGCCGGGGCACCGGATGAAGCGCCTTCCTGGGCGACGCGCGAGACGCTCAGGAAGTTGGTCGGAGCAACTGTCTGGCTGTCATAAGAAAGCGTGACCGGCCGGGGCCTGTTGCCGACCTGGCACGTGGCAAGCGTCAGACTGGTCGCAAAGGTCCCTGAAACCAGGCCCACGCCGGGGTCCCGGGGCTCGCAGGTGAGGTTCTCGAGCCAATCGTCGTAGTCCTCTTGGCAGGGCGGTATGGTGGGAATGGATATCACGTGGTCGGAAAAGTGGCTGGTCTGATACTCGACCCGGCCTCCGCCCATCGTGGCGTTTGCCAGATTCTGATAGGTGTAGGATTCACTGTCCCAAACCCCGACATGAAGGTCTGCGGCCGGCTCGCGACTGTGGGTTCGCAGAACCACACCGATGTGGCCGTTGAACCGGAGGCCGTGAGGTTGCAGGTTCACCCCGGCAACGAAGAGACGCCAGTCCTCAGGAGGCAGCTCGGGGAGCTCAGACTCGGACTGCAGGCTCGTTACGCGAAATGCGGTGGGCTGATCGAGCGCTCCAGCAGGGATATCCAATCGAACGGCGCCGGACTCGTCGCTCACGACCCCACCGAACGGGCCAACAACCGTCACTCGGCGACTCAAGGGCGCCAACCTGACGGGGCGGGCGGCGTTCTCTCTGGTGCGCATCACTGCCACAGAACGGTGGGCATCCACAAAGCCATCCTTGTGGAACGTCAGCACCACCTGGCGTCTGAGGTCAGCGTTTCGGAAGCCACCGATAGGGAAGCGAAAGACGCCTTCATCGTTGGAAGTGACGGCGCCTGGAGTGCCGCGCGCGGTAACGGTCACTCCCGCGAGGGGCTCCCCGGTCCTGCTATGATAGATGCGGCCGACAGCGGCCTGCTCCTGGTCTCGGGGTGGCTCCGGAGCGGCTGTGGTGACCGTGAAACTGAGGCTATTTGAGGCAGGTGACGAAACCGTCACTGCCTGGACCCCCACACCGTGGAAGGCGGTCATCGAGAACAGGGCTTCCCCGTCGGAGTTAGTACCCGCGCTTTGAGCGTCGGGCGCACCTCGGTCGAGGTAGACGGGAGCATTTGCGACGGGTGCCCCCTCGGTCGTCAGCATGCGCACAAGCACGTTTGCCGGCGCTTGACCTGCCGCGATAGTCTGGTCGACGACACCCGAAACAGCCACCAGAGTTGCTTCAGCTCCAACTAAGCTGTGAATGGTCAACTCTCCGGTGAGGCCATCGTTTGAGACAGCCCGCACGGTGAATAGGCCTGGGCCCGAGAACGCCTGAAGCGGCTCCAAGATGGTCGCGCCATCTGACGAGGTGTCTAAGGCTACCGACCGCCCATGAAGCGGACTATTTGTATCGGTCGTCGTCAGCCCGATTGCGCCCAAGTAGCCGGTCACGAGGTTGCCAGCGTCGTCGACCACACGAATGGACAGTTGCGCCGGTTCCCCAGCCAAGTAAGGGGTCGGTATGGTGTCGCGGCCGTCGAGTGTTAGCAGGATGCTGGCGGGGCAGCCCTCGTTTAGACCGCGTGGATAGGCACAGGCCAGCTCCGGTGTGTCTTCGTCACAGGCGTCGCCGATGCCGTCCCCATCGCTATCGCTCTGCAGCGGGTTGTTTGCCCAGCGGCAGTTGTCGTCTTCGTTGGCGATCTGATCGCCGTCTACGTCCTGATCACAATTGTTGCCGATTCCATCCTGTCGAGGTCTCCTTGAGCTGGATCGATGAGCAGGTCACATCCGTCTTCGTCGTCAGAGATTCCGTCAGCATCGTCGTCTGTGTCGCAGGCGTCACCAAGACCATCGCCATCGAAATCAGTCTGGTCGTCGTTGAAGACAGCCGGGCAGTTGTCCTGATGGTCGACATAGCCGTCCCGGTCTGCATCGGCCCGAACATGAGCCCACAAGTGACCCTCGACGCCAAAGTCTGGCCAGTCCCAGACTGAGACGCGGTGGGCTCCGGCTGATTCGAAGGGGACAACGTCCTCTACGTTGACCTCGCCTTGGCTTTCTACGTCGAAATAGACCCAGTACTGGCCGTCGTGAAGTTCACTCTCGGGATCGCTCGACCAGATCAGAGCCCAGCCTGTGTGATCGGCAACGACCTCGCCCGCCTCGTCCAGGGCTCTGATTGTCAGATGAGAACGCGTGCCTTCGAGAATGTGTGCGTAGGCCGGGAACGCCGCCGATACCTCGAACTCGGCGATTCGGCGCCGATCGTCGCAGCGGCCGCAGTAGAAGGCCTCGACTTGAGCCGCGCATCGAGCGTCCCAGCCGTCATCGCAACAGAAGGCGTCACGGCGACAGACACAATCCCGCACGTCCTCGTCGGCGCACAGGTTGTCGGTGGCAGAGCAGCAGGAGCCGGCGTGTTCTAGCTCGCAGGTTCCACAGTCGGCCGGACACAGGTGACAATCTTCAGCGAGATTGCAGGTTCCATCGCCGCAGGTGTCGGCCAGTTCGCATTGGCCGCAACCGTAGAGCGTGACAGAGGCGATGCAGTTTTCATCCCATTGGCCTTCACAGCAGAAGCTGTCGTAGGCACAGACGCATTCCTCTACGGTCGTGTTGCCGCAGCCCGCTGAATCACTTGCTTCGCAGCACAGACCGGCATCAGCTGTTCCGCAGGGTCCACAGTCGCGCGGGCAGCTCGAACAGTCCTCTTCGGCGTTGCAGGCCCCATCACCGCACCACTGGGTGCCGCTGCAGCTACCGCACCTCAGGGCCTCGACTTCTCCGACACAGGCAGCATCCCAGGACGTCTCGCAGCAGGCGGAGTCCGTAGCGCAGACGCAGTCAGCCACTTCGCCGACTTCGCAACCGGTGCCTCCGGCCTCGCAGCAATCGCTCCACTCGCAACCTCCGCAGTCGAGGGAGCAACTCGCGCAGGATTCTGAATCGGGGTCGCAGACTCCGTCGCCGCAACTTTCGCCTTCGGCGACATCACCGTCACAGAGGTCACCGATGCCGTCGCCATCGCGATCACTTTGGCTCGGATTGTACGACTCTGGGCAGTTGTCCTCGATGTCCGGGAAGTCGTCACCATCGCGATCGAGGTCGCAGACGTCGCCGATTGTGTCGCGGTCGCGATCATACTGGTCCCCGTTGGGCAGCAGCGGGCAGTTATCAGTCAGGTTGGGAGCGCCATCCCCGTCCCAATCGTCGTCGCAGGCATCGCCCTCACCGTCGCCATCAAGATCGGTTTGAGTTGGATTGATGATCGCGTCGCAGTTGTCCGAGTCGTTTGGGAGATCGTCGCCGTCCAAATCGTCATCGCAGACGTCTCCCGCGCCGTCGCCGTCCAGATCGGCCTGTTCGGGGTTGTTGGCAAACGGACAGTTGTCGTCGCCGTCGGCGGCGCCGTCGCCGTCTGGATCGTCGTCGCACAGGTCGCCCAGGCCGTCGCCGTCCAGATCGGATTGTTCGGGGTTGGATACGGCAACGCAATTGTCGTTGGCCATGGTGTAGCCGTCACCGTCACGATCGCTCAACGACTGGTTGGGCAGAAACAACAGCTCACCACCGCTCACGGTCTTGACCACGATGTCGGTCTCGCCGTCGCCGTTGAAGTCACCGGTGGCGAAGGTGGGCCACCGAACCCAAGGCCATCCGCCAGCGCACGTGATGTCGGCACCGAGGCGACCCAGGGCGATGTGTTGGGAGGGGGAGAAGACACCCGTTCCGTCGTTTAATCCGTAGCTGAGGCCGTACCGGCTGTTAGTGTAGGCACTCCGGGTCTCCTCATCCCAGGCCTCGGTGACCCACAACACCGCCCCATCTAGGGCGCCGTCGCCGTTCGCGTGGAAAACCTGCCCGTCGCGGGTCGTGGCGCCCTCTTCCTGCCAGTTGAACCCGTCGATCCAGGCTGGTCCACCCTCGACAATTGGATCGCCAGGTCGGCCTCTGGACGTTCGCGTCGGTTGGGGGGCTAGCGCGTTCGATTGGTAGTAGAGCTCGCCGGAGAACCACGAGTGACCGCCTACTAGATCGAGGCGCCCGTCATTGTCGATGTCGTGGAGTTCAAAAAACGTCTTCGCTAGTTCATGCGTGTGAAACTCCGGGTCGCTGAGGTTGCCGTGCCCGTCGCCATAGAAGACAGCGAATTGCTCCACCACGTTGCGTGTTCCCACGAAGACATCCAGATTGCCATCTGCGTCGAGGTCTTCGAGGGCGATCCGCCCAGGCGCGGCGATTGTATCGTCAGTGCCCCACCCGTTCATGGCGTACCCGTCGTAGGGGTGGTCGACATAGTAGTTGAGGGTCGCCTCGGGCCGACCCTCACGGTCCATCGTGAAGACTCGCAGCTGGTACCACTCGGGCTTTACGACAACGACGTCGTCGCGACCATCGTGGTTCATGTCGCCGACTTCGGCGTTGTAGCCGCGACAGTTCCCGAGGGTGAAGGTGCCCGCGGTTTCAGGCTGGACCGCCCATTGGCCGTCGCCTAGGAGAATGTGCATCTCACGGCTGAAGCAGCAGCAGACATCAGTCTGCACCTCGACCTCGACGTACAGGTCCAACCAACCGTCACCATTTGCGTCCCCGAAATGGACAGCGCGGGGCACATAGGACATGGGGAAGGTAACCGCCGTCTCGAAGTCGCCGAGGCCGTTGTTGAGCATGACGCTGATCGTCATCTCCTCCGTCGAACACGGTGCGTCGCCGACCACTAGG
>CAZDBH010000258.1:0-12065 GCA_964503485.1 uncultured Bradymonadales bacterium
GCTAAAAGCCAATGGCGGAGCCTGGAGCGCTATGCGCGACAGGCTCCTAGAGCGAGCCAGTTGACTCGCGACAGGAGTGAAACATGGATTTGGGGGCATTTTCGATCAGCTTGACGGTGAAAGACCTCAGCGCGTCGAAAGAATTCTACGAGAAGTTCGGTTTTAGTGTTTTCGGTGGAGACGCCGCTCAGAACTGGTTAATCATGAAGAACGGCGATCACCTGATCGGGCTGTTCCACGGCATGTTCGAGAGGAACATGCTCACATTTACTCCCGGCTGGGACAGCTCAGCCAACGACCTCGAGACGTTCACCGACGTGCGCGAGCTGCAGAAGCGCCTGAAGGAGCAGGGTGTGTCTCTGGTGAGTGAAGCTGATGAAGCTACCTCGGGTCCAGCGAGCTTCGTCGTGCTGGACCCAGACGGAAACCCGATTCTGGTCGACCAGCACCGATAAAGTGGGCGTGCGACCTCGAGACTGAATACCCCGCCCCCTCTCGGAGGCTTCGCAGGTGGGGGGTGCAATTTTTCTCGCCTGGTCAGCGGGGAACCAGGGCGGTACGTTGAATGAGTCTGGAGGTTCTGGGACGGAGCTCATGCGGCGCAAGATATTGCTTTCCCTACTGGCGTTCTCGTTCGGCTGCGTTGGGGCACCGGGTAGCCTCTGGGTTTCGCCAAGCGTTCTGGAACTCAGCTTGATCGATGAGACTGGGACTTTGGTACTGGGCAATCAGGGAGAGGAGAGCCTCACCGTCGTCGCATTGAACTTTGAGGATGGCGCGACCGCGCTGTCTGTGTCGAACACGGAGCTACCATTCACTCTAGAGCCAGGTGCGGAACGGGAAGTCGAGGTTGCGCGGATGGGTCCAGAAGATTGTGGAGTACGCAGACGGATCGTAATCGATTGGATCGCAAACGGACGCCACACGACAATCGTCGGTTTCGCTCCCTGGGCTAGTCGCGGGGAAGTGGCGATTCGGGCCCTTCCACTCGACTTCGGTTCTGTACCGGTGGGGACCGGCGTTGGAATGGAAGTGAAACTCGTGAATACGGGGGACTGCACCATTCCGGTGGGCGATTTGGACCTGATCGGAAGCCACGATTTTTCGTACGGGGAGACCGCCGGTACGGGTGAATTTGGTGAACCCGGACTAATCTTCTCACTGGAGCCGGACGAGGTTCTAACAATTCCCATCGAGTACACGCCGACCGACAGCGGGGCCGACGAGGGGTCGCTTGTATTCGGCACCGGCAGTGCCGACCAGACGCAGCGATTGATTCGCCTCACAGGGGAAGGGGTGTGAGGGCTCAGACTGATCCACTCCCGCGGACCTTGGGCACAGGTCCTGCCTCTGCGTGTTCACCGACCTCGGACAAGGGAGCCTACATTCTGTCTAGTTTGTTACGCATTCTCAGCATTGCAACTCTGTGCTTCGCGATGACGCTGGGCGTAGGTTGCGGTTCGGAAGCCAAGTGTATGGAACCCTGTGAGGAGAGCAGCGAGTGTCCTAGAGGACACATCTGTCTCGCGACGCAACAGGGCGACGTCTGTGCGCCAGTGGAATGCAGCTCTTGTACGACTGCCTGCTTTTTCGGCATCAATCCCAACGCCGAGTTTGGAAGCACGTGCATTTGGACCGGGTGCTCATGAGTGAACGAGTGGACCGCCCTACCCCGAAGAGGATCGCTGTCTCAGGATTGCTACCAGTATCAGTAGGACAGAAAGGGCGCCAGTTGACGTCGAGCCCTCTCTTTGCCTCAGTAGCAATAGGTCGGATTGTCCGCGTATGCGTCGTTCCATAGGCCGATGGCGGTGATTCGACTTCTGTCCCTTGCAGGTACGAACATAACGAGCCGCCCGTACAAGGCGGCCTGCTCCTCAAACTCATCGGACCGCCAAAGGGTATCCTGGACGTACTGCGGTAGGCATTCGACGGGGACTTCCCACCGCTCAAACCAGTGGTAGCGCCTGTCCGCACCGCAGTAGTTTGTGCGCACAGCGCCGCACGGACGAAGGTCTGTGAGATTCATCGAGCGGACCTCTGGAATGCCCACCCCGATGTTCACTTCGGTCACCGCTGGTGACTCACTCAGCGAGGTCCGTAAACCGGGAATGGCTACGAAGTCGCGGAAGAGCCTGAATTGGGCGAGGTCGCGCTCGAGGCTTGCGGTCTGTGTTTCCGCCTCGAGTTCTGCCAAGGTTGCGCCGTACTGTCGCTCTAGAAAAGCTGTCATTTCAGCGCCGCTGACCCGACCGTCTCCGTCCCCTTCAGGTGAGCCGTCGATGTAGCGTCCGAAGTCGACCAAGTCGTCGACTGTCATGTCCAACTCTGAGAGTGCGACCCAGAATGCCCGTGACCAGACCGGCGACAGCTCGTCGAGCACTTCGTCCCAGCGCGAGAGCGCCAGTCGACGGCGAGGCTCCGAGACGTGGTTGGCCTCGTAGGAGATGTTCACGACAACCAGCTGCCACTCGGGACCCAGAAGGTCCTCGCTGCGCACGTATGCCAGAAGGGCATCGAAGGCGCGGGGGCCCATCCAGCGGATTCCGTCCAGTTGGTTTAGGCTGTGAATCAACCGGTCGTCGTCGGTGCCTTCGACTCCGTCTTCACCGTGCCGAAACGACGTGATGTTTTGCGCAGAGCGTCGATTGAGAGGAATCACATCGTCGAGGGTCACAAAATCCGACCAGTTGACCACCTCGAGTACCGCGACCGCGTCCCGAGAAAAAGGCGCGACCGAGAAGTCGTCCGCCTTCCCGCTCGCTAGAAACGACTCGTCGGCCCCATCTGCAGGCTCATCGACCAGCTCAGCATCGATGTTCTGACAGCCTGCGACGAAGACTAAGAGAACCGCCCATATCCATCCGAATTGAATTTTCATCCTCAAACTCCATTAGTGGTCTGCGTCCTGGTGACGCTGGCAGGCCCAATCGCCCCCAACAACCAGGACGGAGCCGGTGCGAGTTGCAAAGGGCAGACCAACCTGAATTGAGCCGTCGGTATGGCCGCAGCACGCTGGTGATGTTCAATTCGTCGGGGGGGCGGGGCAGTAGACGGCGCCCCAAGACAGAAACTGTCTTGTCTTGAAGACAATCGCTGTCTCAGGACTGCGACCCGCTGATCAGGACCGGCGCAGCCGGTCATTGCCCTGTGAATCGATGCCCAGGCACTTTGTCGGCGAGTCAAATCCAGGCGGACACGACCTGATTGACACTCATCGATCAAATACCCACTCTCGACTGCATGATGGGTCCAGAGAGACGAACACGGCGACCTGGGTTGGGCGTGATTGCCGGCCTCGTTGTCCTCCTTTTCGGCATGGCACAACCTGCGGCCCAACCGGCGCAGGACCCAGCCTTCACGGTGCCGAGTATCTTCGAGGTCGCCCAACAACACGGATTGGTCGTGCCGTCGATGCCTTTGAGCCAACTGTTGGGTCGAGCGCGCGCAGATGTCGAGACACTGTTCTCGGGGCCGCAAGAGGGCAGACATGGAAACGGTTGGGTTCGGTACGGTGAAATAGAACTTCGCTACGATACACAGGACATCGCGTTGGAGATGGCGCTGTATCAGCTCGTCGATATGCCGCAGTTGAGTTGTATAGAGAAGGCGGTTTGGTTCGGATTCGGTGTGGGACGAGCGCCGGAGGTGCTGGAGGACGGGCAGTGCGTTTGGCCGGAGGGGTCGCTCACCACCTCCTCAGGACGCCATTGCGCAGGTCGAGTCGATGAGGCGTTCCACACTTGGCTGCCTGCGGCGGATACCCTGGTCGCGCTGGTGACGGTCTCTGAAGCCCATATTCCAGTAGGTTATGGACAAACTTATCAAGCGAGTGTCGAGCGCCTGATTTCTGGCCCCGCCCTCGCTATCGACGAGATTCTCATTTACACGATGGACCTGGGGACCGTGCTCCTCGAGTCGTTAACCGACGAGTCTCCCTTTGTTTTGGGGGAGACACTGCTCATGACGTTTCATCGTTCGCACGAGCCTTCGGCCGCCCTGGTCGGGTTTAGGGACAGTGAGCGCAGTGAGTGGCGAATCATCTCTGTCGAGCGTTCCGAGTAAGTGAGCGACTGGCCAAGTCACGTAGAAGAACGGGTGGCAGGACCTTCAAAACCATGGCCACCCGGCGTACTCTGCCCCAATGACGCATCAAGGAAAAATCGCAGTTGTCGCGGGGGCCACCCGTGGCGCAGGCCGAGGGATCGCCACAGCACTCGGGGAGGCTGGCGCGACCGTGTATTGCACAGGCCGCAGTAGCCGATCGGGAACCACAAACCCCAAGCGACCGGAGACCATCGAAGAGACCGCTGAGCTGGTCACAGCCGCTGGTGGGACCGGGATCGCCGTTCGAGTCGATCACACCGAGGAGCCCGCCGTCGAGAGGCTGTTCGAGCGGGTGCGCGCCGACCACGGGCAGCTCGACATCCTCATCAACGACATCTGGGGCGGTGATGGTTTCACCGAGTGGGGCAAGATGTTCTGGGAGGTCGACGTCAAACAGGGCTTCACGATGATGGAGCGGGCGATTCACACGCACGTCATTACCAGCCGCTATGGCGTCCCGCTGATGCTCGAAGGCGAGGGCGGGCTCATTGTCGAGGTCACCGACGGGGCCTTTTACGGCTACCGTGGCCAGCTCTTCTACGACCTGTGCAAGATGTCGGTGATTCGGCTGGCCTACGCCATGTCGGTTGAGCTGGCGGACCATCCCATAACGGCCCTCGCTCTTACCCCGGGATTCCTGCGCTCTGAAGCCGTGCTTGATCACTTCGGAGTCAGCGAGGAAAACTGGCGGGACGGAATCGAGAAGGACCGCCACTTCGCTCACTCCGAGACACCGCTATTGGTCGGACGTGTCATCGCCGCGCTCGCCGCCGACCTCGACGTGAACCGCCTTGCGGGACAGGCGCTCACCTGCTGGGACATGGCCCGACACTACGATGTCAAAGACGCCGATGGCAGGCAGCCTCATTGGGACGAGCACCTCGACGCCGCCATCGACGAGATAATCGACCGCGGTTCGGCGAGTCCGGACGACATGTGGCTGCTGACCGCACGGAAGTCTCAGCTTGATTTCGACAGCACGCGAGCCGCCCAACGGGCCCGCATCACGACATTTCTGAAAGAGCACAGCCCATCGACCGACTGAGACGCTTCCTCAACACTCGGGCCCCCTCAATCGGTCGAGTATTGCGACGTTCTCAGGACGGTTGAACTCATCGAGTATGGGGGTCACACGGTCGTTGTCGACGAGCCCACGGCGCCGTCCCTCACCGATCACGAATCCGGCTCGGTCGTGAAGTAGAAGGAAGAGGTGGCGCAATTCTTCGGTTGCGACGACGTGTTCGAAATCTGCGGGCCTGTCAGCCTGCATCTGCCGCAGGTACAGGACCGAGAACAGCATGAACGAGGCCAAGTCCTCTCCCGCGTTGTCCATCAGGTTGAGCGGAAGAGCGGCGGCGTCGCCGTGAACGTAGCAAGCGTATTCGTCGACAAGGCCTGCGATGTCATCTTCGGCCATCCCATCCATCTCTCGATTGGTGAAATACAGTGTGTAGAATCCGTTGTCGTTCATGAACGATGGAACCAAGGGTTGAATCGACCCTCGGGTCGGCCAGCTACTACCCGACGGAGCTGTCTGACTCACATTGTGCAGGCGGTCACCCGAGTAGGATGGGTCGATTACATATACGCCGGGTTCGTGTCGGTCCCAATGAAAGTCGTGGCAACCTTCGTGTACAGCGAGGTTGGAATTGTCGAGCAGGGCGTCGAAGGTGGCCCTGGACTGCTCTGGCCACCATCGCTCGAGCTGTGCGGCCTTGCCCTCGCTTTCGAGAAATCGGCGCCCGTGCGGGTAGGCGCGGTCCACCACAGCCAGCTCCGTTTCCCACCACGTTGCCGGATCGTAGCCCGACGATAGATCGCTCAAATCGACTGTTCGGACAGGCTCAGTGTACTCTCCCGTACATGCGTTCCAGTTTGAGCTTCCGTCAGAGGCGTCAGCTACGGCGCCAGAGCTGCCAGACCCATCGGCGTCTGTGTTGCCGATGTCTGAGGATGCGTCGCCGACGTTAGCGGCATCGCCTCCGGCGTCCGATTCATCCGAGCCTCGCGCGTCAGCGGCCAGATCGGCCTCAATGACGCCATCACACGCAGTAAGTGAACCAGCGAATAAGAGAGATACAACGAAGGGGTTGCTGAACCTGGACATCAGTAAGTCTCCATCAAAATCAATCATTGGTGTTCAACATCGCAAGGGGCGGGCCAATGGGTTAGGAGCCGGCTAACTGTCTGAAAAAGCGGCGGTAAATTTCGAGCGCCGCACGGTTCCGTGCCGCACACGTGACACCCGCCTAGGTTCAAACCTGTCTAAACCTGTCGCGCTACTTGGGGGCAGGTACCACATCGTCCAAAACGCAGCGCACACCGACGCGATCCATCTCGGTGATGCACTTGTTGCATTGATCGCAGCGGGTTTGGGCCTTTTGGCCAGCCTTCATCTCGTTCACCAAGTTGGGGTCCGCGATCAGGGCGCGCCCCATTGCGACAAAATCGAAGCCACGGTCCATGGCGGTCTCGACGTTGGCCAGGGACGTGATGCCGCCGAGCAAGACCAGTGGAATCGTCACTGCTTGTCGGATGCGGAGGGCGTCCTCTAGAAAGAACATCTCTGTAAAGGGGACCTTGCGCACTAGTAAGGGCCCCGCGAGGGCGAGTGTGACTTTCTGGAGCATGCTCTTATCGACCGCAATCATCTCCTTCAGCGGCCGTCCGCCTCTCAAGAGAAAGAACGCGTTGCGGCTCACAAGACCGCCGCTCATCACCAGGGCGTCGATACCGTTTTCCGCAAGGGCAACGGCGATTTCGGCGGACTCCTCGATACCCAGACCACCAGGAATGCCGTCGCGCAGATTCGTCTTGGCCAAAAGCGGGTAGTTGGGGCCGACGGCTTCTCGTACCGCCTTCACCACATTCAGGGGGAACCGCAGTCGATTCTCGAGTGAACCGCCGTGTCGATCGGTTCGTTTGTTGACCGCTGGGGATAGCCACTGGCTCAAGAGGTATCCGTGGCCAACATGAAGCTCGATCGCATCGAATCCAGTCGTCTTGGCCCGCAGGGCGGCATTGGCGAAGTCGGTGGTAGTTTCGGCAATATCCTCTTCGGTCATGGCGACGGTACGGAAGAGACCCGAAGTGATGCCATAGGGATTCCAAGCTCGAGATGGCCCCAGAGGTCCCCGTTCGAGGCCTTTGTTTTTGCTGAATCCGCCGCAATGCCCAAGCTGAAGAGAGACAGCTGCGCCCGCTTCACGCACCTGGTCGGTCAGCGCCCTCAGATGGGGCATCGCCTCATCCGACAAGACCAACTGGTCACCGAAGGTCCTGCCATCGGGGGAGACCGCACAGTAGGCGACTGTCGTCATCCCCACGCCTCCACGAGCGAGCTCGACATGGTGGGCTGTGAGGGCGGGGGAGGGCACGCCGCCAGGTGTCATGCCCTCGTAGGTAGCTGTTTTGATGAAGCGATTGCGCAGTTTCAGTTTGTTGATGAGGCCAGGTGTGTACGCTTTCGAGGTGGCTTCACTCAATTGAGCGGCTCCTCGGAGTCCAGTTCGCTACGGGCCGCGGCGCGTTGTTCGATACGCAGCTTACTGCCCTTCTTCATCGCCTTCTTCATTGACCAATGAACCAGACCGGGCATGAGGTACAATGCCAAGTGGGTCAGGTGGCTTTCAGCGCCCATCCTGACTTCGCGCTTGTTTCGCCGAACGGCGCGCAGGATTCGGCGAGCGGCCTTTTCTACAGGAAGACCGTGTCGGGTCATCAAATCGGCCATCTTGTTGGTGAGCGCAGGCTCGGCACTGTTTCGAGACAGAATACCTGTTCTGACCGCGCCAGGATGAACCGACGTGACGCCGACGCCATCGGTTGCGAGCTCGGCACGCAGGCTTTGGGACAGACCGCGAACCGCAAACTTCGTCGTGCAGTACAAGCTCTGGAATGGCATGCCCACGTAGCCCGCCAGACTCGACATGTTTACGATATGGGCCTCGTCGTGCCGCTTGAGCTCATCCAAAAAGACTCGGCAGCCATGCACCACACCCCACAGATTGACCCCGATTACCCACTCTTGGTCAGCCAGCGAATGCTCCGCAAAGGTACCAAATCTGGTCACGCCCGCATTGTTGACCAGTACGTGCACTGAACCGTGGGACGCGAGGACCTGGTCTCGAAATGCGATCATCGCATCGCTGTCAGTCACATCGACAACGTGAATGGAGGATTGGCAACCAGTTAGCAGCTGGGTCTGAGTTTCAGCGAGGCCTGTCTCGTCGATGTCCGCGAGCGCAAGCTGGCAGCCCTGTGAGGCAAACTCGAGCGCGACGGCTCGGCCGATACCGCTTCCCGCGCCAGTAACCACAACAACTCGGTCCCGGAGTCTCTTCATGAGCCGGAGTATGCGTCTCGAGAAGCTTCGGAATCAATAGAGTGCCGCTGCACAGTGATGTCGAACCAACCCAAAGGCGAAGGGCTACCATACCTCGATGCATTGATTGAGAACGCGGAAGCCGTAGGCATAGGGGTCGCTGTTGGAGCGGTCATTGATCTGATTTTGGTAGTCCAGGTCGCCGTAAACCCGCCAGTATCCTAGGTCATAAGTCCCCGGCAGTACCGCCAAGTCGATGGTGTGGTCCCAACGATAGTCTGCCGTGGAAACGGGGTAGCCATCGTCCCAGCTGCCGCTGAATACCACGCGCTCGATTTGGTGCAAGGCACCGGTATCGTGGTCGCGTAAGGACAGAGCGATGTTGACGCTCGAGGGCGAACGCAAGTCAATCAGATCGCCGTCGAAGGTGACGTCGCCGCTGAGACGAGCCGGCTCGATATCGATATCGAGGCTGTTTTCCCCTGGCTCGATGGTCACGTCTGTGTGCAAGACATGGAAGCCATAGGCATAGGGGTCGTTGTTGGAGCGGTCGTTGATCTGTCGCTGGTAGTCCAGGTCGCCGTAGACCCGCCAGTACACCACATCGTAGATTCCGGGCATGACCGCGAGGTCAATGGCGTGGTCCCAGCGATAGTCGGCTGTCGACACCGGGTAGCCGTCGTCCCAGCTGCCGCTGAACACCACGCGTTCAAGCTGTTGCAGCGCGCCAGTGTCCTGATCACGCAAATACAAGGCAATGTTGACGCTCGAGGGCGAACGCAGCTCAATCGGACCGTCGCCGAAGGTCACGTCGCCGGTTAGATGAGCCGGCTCGATATCGACGTCGAGGCTGTTTTCGCCCGGCTCGATCACCACATCTCGCTGTAAGACATGGAAGCCGTAGGCATAGGGGTCGTCTTTGGAGCGGTCGTTAATCTGTCGCTGGTAGTCCAGGTCGCCGTAGACCCGCCAGTACACGACATCGTACGTTCCCGGCACGACCGCCAGGTCAATGGCGTGGTCCCAGCGATAGTCGGCCGTCGACACTGGGTAACCGTCGTCCCAGCTGCCGCTGAACACCACCCGCTCGATTTGGTGCAATGCACCAGTGTCCTGATCGCGCAGATAGAGAGCGATGTGGACGCTCGAGGGTGAACGCAAATCGACCGCTTCGCCCCCGAAGGTCACGTCACCAGTGAGATGAGCCGGCTCGACATCGACGTCGAGGCGATTCTCACCGGGCCCGATCACCACGTCGCGCTGCAGGACGTGGAAGCCATAGGCATAGGGGTCGGCGTTGGAGCGGTCGTTGATCTGGTCCTGGTAGTCCAGATCGCCGTAGACCCGCCAGTACACCACATCGTAGGCGCCCGGCATGACCGCCAAGTCAATGATGTGGTCCCAGCGATAGTCTGCCGTCGAGACGGGGTAGCCGTCGTCCCAACTACCACTGAACACCACGCGCTCGAGCTGCTGCAGTGCCCCAGTGTCCTGATCACGTAGATAGAGCGCGATGTGGACACTCGAGGGCGAGCGCGCTTCGATCGCTTCACCGCCGAACGTCACCCGGCCCGACAAGTGGCCGGGTGCGATTTCGACGCTGGCGGGCATCGGAACGGTTTCGTCGCACGATCCCAGAACGCAATCGGCATCTAGGGATCCGATGCAGGCGCCATCGGCGCTACAGACGTCGTTCGTCGTGCAGCGCAATCCGTCGTGGCAGCGTTCCCCTGTATTCTCCGCTACGAACGTGAACGTGTGTTCGTCATTGTCACAGGCCCAGTGGCCGCACGGGCCATCGACGCCCGGCGGGTTTGGCGCACCGTCTGCGACGCAGCCATCGGCCGAGACACTGCGTGTTGGATCACAGGACGGGTCGCCGTGGCACCAGCTCTCGCTACCGCAGCGCTCATGGATCGGTTCGTGAACGGGCTCTCCCGACAAACAGGAGTCCCGTGTGCATGTGTAGCCGTCGTCGGGTATCGTCTCGTCGTTGTCCGCTTCTTGGCACCCGAGATTGTCGTCGCACCATACGTCGACACAGACACCTCGATCGGCGCAGGTGACCCCGTCGCCACCGCCACAGGTACCCTCGAAGCAGGTTTGGTCTGTCCAGCAAAGCGAGTTGCTACAAGACTCTCCATCCTCGACGTCGTCATACTCGCACCGTCCATCGACCAGCACCTCCTCAGTGCACGGATTATTGTCGAAGCAGTCGGGTGTGTAACACTCGGACTCAACCTCGGCGTTGACTCGGCAGGCCTGATTGTGCACACGACAGAGGTCGGGGACGCAGGGGTCGTCAGTGCATCCTCCAACACCGTCGGGGTGGTATCCTTCGTCACATTCGCAAACGTATCCCTCATCCTCGGCCACACATCGCGTTTGGTTAGCGACCTCGCACTGATTGGGCACGCAGGGATCGTCAGTGCAGCCGCCCTCGCTGTCGGAATGGTATCCCAGGTCGCTGTCACACAGCTCGCACTCACCCCCGGTGTAACCCAGGTCGCAGGAGCACTGGATCTGACCGTCGCTGATTGTACAGTCACCGACCCCATTACAGCTGCCCTCCTCACAGACCTCATCCACTGCGCAGTTCACCCCCTCGAGATGGTAGCCGAGGTCACACGAGCAGGTGACCTCGCCGTGCTCCTCGTCACAGACCGTCTGGTGAGGTGTTTCGCAGGGATTAGGCAGGCACAAGTCCGTCGTGCATCCGCCTTCTCCATCGGCGTGGTAGCCCAGTGTTGAATCGCAGGCCTCGCAGAACGGCTCTATCCAGCCCTCTTCGCAGGCGCACTCGACGCCGCCGTCGCTGTCGGTGCATTCCCCACGCTGATTGCATGTGTTTTCGCCACACTCCAGGTCGGGTAGACAGACTCCGTCCTCGTCGTGTTCCCCTGCGGGGCACACGCACTGTGCCGCTCCTTCTACTGCTTGACAGAGCCGGTCAATGTCGCACGGGTCGGGAAGGCACGGGTCGTCAGTACAGCCGCCGGCACCATTGTCGTGGAACCCCTCAGCGCACGCTTCGCAAGCGTCGCCGGAATAGCCTTCATCACACGAACAGTCCACCACACCAGCGTCGTCGGAGCATTGGCCGTTGCCGCTACAGGTGTTGGCCTCACAGCTCAGCACATCAGTGCAGGTCTCGCCGTCTCGGACCGACCCGGGACGACAGACACAGATCGGACCCTCGGGACCGTCCTCGCACTGTTCGTTGATACCGGTGCAGGTGGTTTCAGTGCATCCACCACCCAACATCTCATCAACCGCGTCCACGGGTGTTTGGTCCCGGTGGGGACCGTTCTGATCGGATCCAAGGTCCGCGTCATTTTCATTCCCAGGACGGCTCCCGGGCGCCTGAGAACACGCAACAATAAAGACAAGCGGCAGGATAACGAGAACCCTCAGCATCGCCTCACCTCCAGCTGGCCGCACCCCGCGGGCACTCTAACAGTCGCGCGCTTCAGGACAAGCCGAATCTGAAAACGGCAGTCAGTTGGTAGTTGGCAGCTGGTTGGATCATCAGGGAAGACAAAGGAAACCACCTCACCGAGCGCGGTGGTTCCAGTTGGCAGGCCTAGGAGCCCGTCGCGTATAACGCCCCGGACTCCAGCCGTTAGCTTTTAGC
>CAZDBH010000259.1:0-12061 GCA_964503485.1 uncultured Bradymonadales bacterium
CGATACGGTCGGAGTCACGCGGAATGGACCGAATTGACTTTGTTCCGGCGGTGAATGGACCGGAGCTGATGTGGGAACAGGCGCCACAGCGGTCGCCGGCTGACTGACCGCGACTACCGGTTCCACCCTCTTGGCGACTTCTTTGGTGGGGCGTGTTCCTTGGGTTCCGACCCTGGCTGACAGATAACCCGCCAAGTCTTCGAGGGTCGGGTAGTCCGACAGCCGAAAATCTTCGTCCCGGGGCAAGCCGAACCGTTCCTGCACAGCGGCCATGATCTCGGCCTGCTTCACGGTATCGACGCCCAGGTCGGCCTCGAGCTCGAAATCTGGGTCGATTTCACTCGGGTTGTAACCCGTCTTCTGGCTCAGTTCGTCCAGGAGAGTCGCGTAGACCGCCTCATGAGTCGTGAGCCCTGCGGAAGCGGGCGCATCTTCCCGAGCGTCACTCTTCGAGTCTGCCGAAATCACAGGCGCCGCGACTTGCGGCTCCACAGCCGCGGGCTGCTCGACCTGTTGCGGAGTGACAATCTCGGGTTCTGAGGTCACTGCGACGTCGTGACTCTGGCTAGCCCGGGCCACAACGTACTCAGCGAGGTTTTGGATCGTTGGGTAGTCTGCCAAACGAAAGGCTTCGTCTCTTGGCAGATTGAAGTGTTCGCGTACAGCGGCCATGATTTCGGCCTGCTTGACGGTGTCGATACCCAGGTCGGCCTCCAACTCGAAGTCGGATTCGATTTCGGTGGGGTCGTAGCCTGTCCTTGTGCACAATTCGGCGAGCAGCACGCCGTATGCGTCGTCAAAGGCAACACCCTGTGGCGCTTCCGCGGGTGTGGTGACCTCAACGGATACTGCTTCTGCAATCGTCTGAGCAGGCTCGGCCACTGTCTGCGCTGAGCCGGAGCGTTCGACCAGGTAGTTCGTCAGGTCGGCGAGCGTCGGGTAGTCAGCGAGCCTAAACGCCTCGTCTCGCTCCAATTCAAAGTGCTCCCGCACGGCAGCCATGATCTCGGCCTGCTTCACCGTATCGACCCCCAAGTCGGCCTCGAGTTCGAAGTCCGGTTCGATTTCTGCTGCGTCATAACCCGTCTTCTCACACAGATTGGTAAGCAGTACGGCGTAGGCGTCCTCAAAGGTCACGGCAACCTTGGCGGGCTCCGTCGGAGCGACGCTGGAACGCCCTTGGAGCGGATGCTCGGTCACGCTAGGCGCCTCTTCGGACACCGGTGCGGGTGCTTGGTTCGTGTGGCGCTCGACCAGATAGTTTGTCAGGTCTGCGAGGGTAGGATAGTCGGCCAGCCTGAATGTTTCGTCCCGTTCCAGGGCAAAGTGCTCCCGCACGGCGGCCATGATCTCGGCCTGCTTGACTGTATCGACGCCCAAGTCGGCCTCGAGCTCGAAGTCCGGTTCGATTTCTGCTGGATCGTAGCCCGTCTTCTCGCACAGCTCCATCAGGAGAACTGCGTATGCTCGGTCGAATCCGACGCGCGGCATTTGCGGACCGGTGTCAACTTGTGTGGTCGGAGGAGCCGGTTGAAACGCCTCGCTCGGTGAAACCGCTTCGGCCACCGGTTCACCTTCCGTGGGCTCGGCCGAGCGTCCCACTAGATAGTTGGTCAGATCGGCTAGGGTCGGATGGTCGGCCAGCCTGAACGCCTCGTCGCGTTCGAGGGCGAAGTGCTCGCGAACCGCTGACATGATTTCCGCTTGCTTCACCGTGTCGACTCCCAGATCGGCCTCGAGTTCGAAGTCGGACTCGATTTCCTCGGGGTCGTACCCGGTCTTCTCACACAGCTCTCGGAGCAAGACGGCGTAGGCCTCATCAAACGAGAGGGTAGGAATCGAAGCCGTCATTGAGGGAATCTCGGCGACCGCCTGAGCGGACTCAACCTTGATTTCGGGAGCTTGGGAGGGCTGCGCTGACTCCTCTCTTGCCTCTTCCACTGGTTCGGCCGGGCTGCCGAGTCGGTCGGATGTATACGCCGCCAGATCCTGTAAACGAGGATAGTCCGCCAGTCTGAAGGACTCGTCGCGCGGGAGGCTGTAGTGTTCTCGAACCGCCGCCATGATCTCGGCCTGCTTGACAGTGTCGACGCCAAGGTCGGCCTCGAGCTCGAAATCCGGTTCGATCTCAGCCGCGTCGTAGCCTGTCTTCTCGCAGAGTTCTTTCAGCAAGACGTCGTACGTGGTCGTCCAGTCAACGCTGTCTTTCTCTGTCGTCTGCGCTGGTTCTGTGGTCTCGCCGGCGAGAGCGGTCGTCGCCCAGGCCATCATTCCCGCACTGGCGACAGCCCCGTTACCAGACTGGGCATCGATGTTGGGCGTCGTGTTCACCGGCTTGGCGGTCCACGACGCAGGCTTGGGCCCTCCGTTTCCATTGCTATTCTTGGCGCTACCGTTTCCGGAGCTGCCGTTGGTGGCCGGTTGCTGGACGACCGGTTGCTGGGCTTCCGGTCTGACTTTGGCGGCCCAACTCATCATGCCTGCGCCCGCTGCCGGGAGTGGCGTCGAAGGCTGCGGGTTCGAAGGGGTTGGAGCCGGTGCGACTTGGTGGACGATCGCTCGTTCCGGAAGTGTGGGAGCCAAAGCCCGGCGACCCATCTCGAACTGCTCGATGCTCTGGGTCATCTCGGAAATTGGCGCTGCGTCGGCGACCAAAGTCCGGTTGCGGACTGAGAGGGCGACCTGTTCACCGCGTCCGACGACGCCAACCAACCAGTCCTGGAAACGTTCGGTGTCCTGAATGCGATTTTCACCGTCAGCGCATTTGCCGTACAGGGCCATCCCGACCTGAGAACCGAACCCAGCTGCTAGGCGAAGGGCGTACTTCCGGTCGTGGGCCTCGCCCGACGAAAGCTGCAACTGGCCGAGGTCGGGATCGACCTGCGAGTGGTTAGCTACGGGTGGAGCCGTGCGATGTTTTAGCGACTTAATCGCTGCCACTTCTTCAATGGTCGCTCCCATCGAGTGGCCAGTCAGGCCCTTGGTGTTCGCGATCAACACGCTTGATGCGTTGTCTCCGAATGTGGCTCTGAGAGCGGCCACCTCACCTGAAGCGCTCCCACCCCGAGCGGGTGTGTATGTCTCGTGTGAAAAGAAGATCGTGTCCGCAGCGAGCTCGGATGGGGTCTTGCCTAGCTTCGTAGCGGCCTCACCCATCGTCTTGAGCATGACGTCGGCCAAGTGGTCCGAGTCTAGACGTGTCGGATGGCCGGCGCTGTTCCCGATCTGGGCTGCCAAAACGCTGGCGACCGGAGTTAGGCCACGCGCTGCGGCGTCCTCTGCCGGTTCGATCAACATCCCGACAGCTCCCATTCCCAAGACAAGGCCGCTGCGGCGTTTGTCGAAGGGGAGAGCAGCCTTCTCGACCTCTGCCTCGGTGCTTGCCGCTCCTACACTCAGGAACCCGGCCCCAACCCACTCGAGTAGGCCGTCAGTCTGAGTTACGTCGTCCGCACCGATCACGAGCACGCGTCGAGCGCGGCCTAGCCGAATCCAATCGCAAGCAAGAGCGACCCCTGAGGTCGTCGACGCGCACGCGGTGTTAATCTGGACATTGGGTCCTTTGGCCCCGATCCAGTGGGCGATTGCGCCGTGGCCTAGACCCATGATCTGGCGAAGATAACGACGATCGAATGGCTGCCCGGCGTTCTCTCGGTCTGGACCATCGAAGGCGGCGTTGAGACCCGCAAAAAGCGAGCAGAAGATAATCCCGGTGTCCTCAGCCCAGTCCTTGGCGAGGGCGTTCTTCTCGAAAATCTGTTTGCCACCCTTCGTCGTTCGATACTGTTTGACGAGCGGAACGCGGGCGTCCTTGAGCGTCTCTAGGGCCGCTGCGACGGCGAGTTGGCTCGCTCGATCGAGGGCAGACGAGAAGTCGTCTGGGTAGCCGTAGTCCTTCAGATCAAAGGCACCGGCCTGACCCGCGAGCTTTATGACGTCTTCGGGACCTTCGACATCGACGAAGCCGGCTCGACCATCCGAGGTCTTCTCGAGGCGCTGAATCCCTTTTGCGGCGATTCGACCGCGGACATCCTGCGGAATCGGCGAAATCATGTTTCGGCCCTCGAGTAGCATTCTCACTGCGTCGGGTTGAAACACTGACTCCAGACCAGGTAGGCCGCAGGCGGCCCCGGTGACCACGCAATCTACTTCTTCGCTCTGCTTCATTTCTTCCGCCATATCGAGGGTGCCGTCAGCCCAAAGGGCGCTCACGAGTCGCGCCAGAGAGGCGGGACCACCGAATTTCGGGTGATTGGACAAGTATGCACGGTGAGAACGGTCCTCGAGAATATCAGCCACGAAACCTTGAAGCGCTTTCTTGGGGCCGATCTCGATGAAGGTCCTCACGCCGTCCGCGTACATGCGCTCGATGATTCGATTCCATTCGACCGGTCGAGCAAGTTGGACGCTCAACAAGTCGCGAATCGAGTTCGGCTCTGTTGGGTAGTACGAGGCGTCGACGTTGGTCAACATGGGCGTGTCGGGCGCCTTAATGGTCAACGTATCTAGAAAACCGCGCAGCGGCTCGCTTGCCGGAGACACGATTTCAGTATGAAATGCGTGGCTGACGGGCAATCGAATCGTCCGAATGCCGAGTTCCTCGAAATGCGTGATCGCTCGCTCCATTTCGAGCGTGTAACCGGCGATTATGGTCTGGTTCTGAATGTTCTTGTTAGCGATGACCACGCGTCCGTCGAATTGGCGTAGGTGCTGCTCGACTTCATCGGTTGGAAGCGAGATCGAGGCCATTACGCCCTTGTCTCCTTCCTTCGGTTGGGTCGTCGCCATCGCGGTTCCGCGTACCGCGACGGTCCGAATCGCGTCCTCTACCGAGAGAACGCCTGCTGCGAAACAAGCCCCGTACTCTCCCAGCGAGTGACCGGCTACAACATCAGCTCGTACGCCATAACGTTGGACGATCTGGTGCAGCGCTGCGTCGAGCGTCAGGACGGCGGGCTGGGTAATCTCAGTTTGTGAAAGCGCCGTGAAGGCCTCTTTGCTCTCGTCCGTAAAGACATAGTGCGAAAGCGGCTTCTCGAATTGGCCGTCGAGAAGGGCGTCGCTCTTGGCGAACCACTCGTCGATCTCGGGGTACGTCGCCCTCAGGTCTGCGCCCATGTTGAGGTACTGCGAGCCTTGGCCAGTAAAAAGAAATGCGGTTTTGCCTGTAGGCGTGTTCTCGGTATCCCTGAAATAGACGCCTTGGTTCTCTAGAATCCGGAAACTCTTGTTGTTCTCGAGAGCTGACAGCGCCTTGGTTGCCAAGCCGGCGATCGAGGCGGGCTCCGAGCCCACGATCGCTAGACGGAAGCGCTCGCCCGACTGGAGCGGCAAGGTACTCGAACTCAGATCAGAACCCTCGGCCAGGTCGGCACAGAGAGTGCGAAGCTCGTCGATCAATCCAAGTTTTGTGGACGCGCTCAGCCCGATTGCTTCAAGAGTGGGCTGCTGCGCTGCAGACGAGTCGGAGCTCATCGCGACAGCCGCTGGACTGGATTGGTAAACCTGCCGCTCCGGCTTGCGGTTCGCCCGCCGTCCAGGCTTCGTCTCTGGGTCGTACTCCTCCAAAACCAAGTGGAAGTTGGTTCCACCAAAGCCGAACGAGCTGACACCAGCTCGTCTCGGCTGACCGTTGCTCTGCCACGGCTGAGTTTCGCGTTGCGGCTGAACAAATGCCGCTTCGAAGTCGATGTTTGGATTGGGTGTCTCGTAGTTCGCCGTCGCAGGCAATGTTCTGTGATGCAGCGCCATAGCCGCTTTGAAGATTCCCGCTGCGCCCGAGGCCGCCTTTAGGTGACCAATGTTCGATTTGACCGATCCCAAAGCGATCGGCGAACTGGGACCGCCGTTTTCGAAGAGACGGCCAAAGCTCTGAACCTCGACCACGTCGCCAACTCGGGTTGAGGTGCCGTGTGCCTCGAGTAGTCCCAGAGTGGTCGGATCGACGTTGGCGTCAGCGTACGCGGCGCGGAGGGCCCGAAGCTGCCCGTCGGGGTTGGGCGCTGTGATGCCCTTTCCGCGGCCATCTGACGCACCGCCCACTCCGCGTACGACCGCGTAGACTTTGTCGCCTTGGGCCACCGCATCTTCGAGCCGTTTCAGCACGAAAATGACCGCGCCCTCACCCATCACGAAACCACTCGCCTGAGCGTCGAAGGGGCATGACATCTCAGCTGACAGAGCGCCAATCTTGCAGAACTTCGTGTAGACGGCGGGCGACATCGAACGGTCTGCGCCGCCAGCAATTGCGACGTCGAAGGTTCGAGAACGCAGACCCCGAACGGCCGCATCGAAGGATGCCAATGTGCTGGCACAGGCTGCGTCGGCGATATAGCTGGGCCCACCTAAGTCGAAAGCGTTGCTGATTCGGCCGGCTACGACGTTGGCGAGTTCGCCAGGCATCGAGTCTTCGGTGATCTTGGGCAGGTTCGCCTTATAGAGCCGCTCGGTCTGTTCGAGCAGACGCGCAATCAGCCCCTCGTCGACTGCTTCCTCGCGCGCTGCAGCGATCAATGCGTCGGCGACCAAGGGGAAATGGACTCTCAGTTCAGTCTTCTCGCGCAAATCGCCGCCCAGGGCGTTGCCAACGATGACGGCGCACCGGTTGCGGTCGAAGTCGGAGTCGAGCAGGCCCGCGTCTGCCAAGGCGTCAGCGGTGGCCGCCAGGGCCAGTTGCTGGGTCGGATCGATGCTTGCGACAACCATTGGCGGAATTCGAAAACGCTTCCGATCAAATGTGAAGTCGCGAACGAATCCACCGATCTTGCTATAGAGTTTGTCCTGTTCTTTTGGATCCGCGGACCAGTACTTCCGCCAATCCCAGACGTCTTGGGGCACTTCCGTGACCGCAGAATGACCGTTCGTGATGTTGGCCCAGAACGAGTCAACGTCGAGGGCACCTGGCACTTTCACGCCCAAACCTACGATAGCTACCGACTTCGAGAAATCGTCGTGCTCCATCGTTTCCATCCTTGGCTGATAAGCTGTGTTGCGTGACTCCGGCTGGCCCGCCGGAGTCTCCCGGCGCGGCTGAACGCCCGGCGCGGTGGTCACATCCACGTGTAGATCGCGCGCTGTCCGCACGTTGCCGAGCAACGACACCGTTTGGCCCGCGTGATAGAGCCCGACTTCCCGTTGAACATCCTCGGTGATCGACACAAGGTGCGTATGCTTGCGAGTCTCGTCAGTAAACTCGACGCGCTGTGCCTTTGCGGCTGCTCGCAATCCACCGAAGTTGTCGTCTTCGTAGTGTTCCTTGCGAATTTTCAGGCTCACGCCGTCGCGATAACGCTGCTCCTCGTTGACTCGAACGCGTTCCGCTGCATCGGAGCAGAGCACGCGGGTCGGCGTGTTCACACTGCGACCCAACAACTCCGTCCCCTGACTTTTGAGCGCCATCTCCTGAAAGACAGGTGATATTGCGCCAGAGGAGACCGCTTCCTCGGTGAGAAGGTAGGCTGTGCCCATCTGAAGACCCACCGCGGCGCCCAAGTTATGTAGCCGATAGAGCATACCGGCGCAGAAATGAGCTGCTGCCCGATCGGATATCCCGCCGGCGACAATTACCGAGAGATCCTCGAGGTTTAGGCCCTTTGCGGCCTCGGCGAGGAACAGGTCGACTGCGTATTGCACGAGGCTACACAAGCCGAGCTTCCCGACGTGACCGCCCGCCTCTGCCCCTTCGAGCACGAAATTGCGAAGCCCACTGTTGAGAGCGGTGCGCAGCATGGCCGGCACAGGCGTGTGCAAAACGGCCAGGCTGCCCCGACTCTCGAATCTCAACGCTTGTTCGACAGTTCCCGCAGCGACCATAACGAAGCGGGGCGGCGTCATTGCCAGGAGCTCGAAGTGTTTGTCGCGATATCGGTTGCTCTCCATCCCGATGACGTTCACGCCAAAGGAGCGAGTCCCCATCAGCCGGCCCGTCTCTGCGAGCAGTGGTTCGGCCACGTAGTCCGGCATATTCGAGAATGCGAGCCACGGTAGCGCCCCGGCTGCCTCGATCGAATTCGCAAAATCGGGCACGTCGCTGACCTGCGACATCGGCCCCTGAGAGATCGGGAACTCGACGCCAAAACGTCTTGCCAATGCAGAACCAGGTCGGAACGGATAGTCGGTTCGTATCCCGGCGTGGCTAGTCCGGATCACGTCCTGATAGTGAGTTATGATGGCGTCCACGTGGCCAAATCGGTCGGCTAGCGAGGTAGCCAGCGCAGCTGACTGAGACAACGGAACGAGATCGTGTTTGAGGTCAGCAGGCGTAGCCGCGACCAGACGCTTCAGTTCGTTCCAACAGGCCACCTTGTCGTCGGCAGCGCCTAGCTCGAAGGCCTCGAACTGCTTGGGCGGCTTGGTTGCAAGCTGCCGGAACACGCGGAACTCGAAGTCGAAACAGCGGCCCAAACCGCTGGTATCAGAAGGATCAAAACGCTCCAGGAGCGCCAACATCTCGTCGGAAGCATGTGCTTCTGGAGTCGCCCACAGCACATCGCCCAAAATCACCCCTGCAGCACCGGCGGCGATTGCGCCTGCTGCTGCATCAGGCCCCAGCCCGCCTACCACCCATACCGGGCGGTCGGTCCGCTGAAGGACCCGACGGAACACCACGAGCGTCGACTCGGCGCTCACGATTCCACCGGCTTCCCAGCCGGATAGGAACACGCACTCTGGAGTGTGGTCGGCCTGATCCAGGTCGCCCGCGTGGTTCACATAAAGTGAGCCAGGACGTTGTTTCATGGCTGTGTTGAGGTCGCTTTTCGTACACACCGGGGAGAGCCAATAGACGGGATTGACTACACTATCAGGGAGCTCCGCGTAGCGACTGGCGGGTACGACTACCCAGTCGGTGGGCCTGTGTGAAACCTTCCCCAACTCTTCTGAGAGGCCTTCAGTGCTGAGACGGAGGTCTACAAGCCTGGGCTGGGAAGATTCATAGCCTGAAAGGAGACTCAGGCGGGACTCGACGGCTACACCTATACCAAATTCCAATGCCATTTCACGTTTCCTTAGTGATTTCCAGCTGTTGCCGCATGACGGTCCGGTATCAAAGAAAGCACCCGGGTTCCGACGGCAGAAATCTGTGCCGCTTTGTGCATGGTACGTGCCACACCCACCCACGGGGCCTGGCTTTCGAAGAACGCTCGAACCACCTCTCAGCCCCCCGTTCCCCACTTCCGACCAGCTGGGCACAATCCCGACCAGTCGGTCTAAATAGGCGTAACTGCTAACTGTTTTTCACGTGGTGCGTATTTTTATTCGCACCTGGGGGGGGGGGTGAGGGCATTGTGAGGGGAAAGACCGCGGGCCTCTGTCTATCTCTTCAGAGCTCAGGGCCGCTATCTGAATTCAACACGTCGCGAATAGCCTGGTCGAGACTGGCGATTGTGAAGGGTTTCTGAATGAACCCCTTCACTCCCTGGTCGAGGATGTCTTGTGCCTCCCCAGCCAACGAGTAGCCAGAGGCGAGCAGAGCGGACACAGTCGGGTTGATCCGTTTCATCTCGAGGAATGCCTCACGGCCTCCCATGACCGGCATCACCATGTCCAAGATAACCAGATCGAAATCGGCGTGATCGCGCTCATACACGGCGACCCCTTCCGCTCCGTTCGCACACGTAGTCACGGTGTGTCCCATCTCTTCCAGCATTCGGGTGACCGCTGACTGAACGCCCAGGTCATCATCAACGAATAGAATGCGCCTGGGGCTGACCTTTGGCGACGCGAGCTCTGCCTTCCAGGCGTCGAGTGGTGATTCCTGTGGACCTGGAAACAGCAGATCGAAAACGGACCCCTGACCCGGTGCGCTCGTGACTGAGATACTACCACCATGGCTCTTTATTGCCCCATAGACGGCGGCCAGACCCATCCCGGTTCCCTTGCCCGGTTCCTTCGTGGTGTAGAAGGGCTCGAAAATGTGCTGCCGCACCTCCTCGGTCATACCTGCGCCCGTATCGGTCACTGTGATGCGCAAGTAATCTCCGGGTTTGGCATCGTGTCCGGAAAGCAGGGAATCCTTCGTCAGGGTGATGTTCTGGGTGGCGATAGTCAGATCGCCACCCTCTTTCATCGCGTCCCGGGCGTTGAGCGACAGGTTTAGAATGACGCTCTGGAGCTGTGAGGAGTCGCCCATGACGATTGGAGCCTCGGCTCGCAAGTCTTGTAGCGCAACAATGCTCTCCTGGGTGCTGTGGGCCAACGCACCGAGCACCTCGCCGATCAAGCGATGCACGTCGACGGGTTCGGTGACGTACATCCCCTTCCTCGAGAACGCGAGCAGCTGCCAAGTAAGCCCGGCAGCGTGTTGTGCGGTGCTAAGAATGAAATCTGCGTATTTGCCGAGCGGTGTGTCGCCACCCACGTCTCGGCGGATCAGATCGGCGAAACCCATGATACCGGTCAGCTGGTTGTTGAAGTCATGGGCCACGCCGCCGGCAAGCTGTCCGATCGCCTCCATCTTCTGACGGTGGCGAACGCGGAGCTCCATCTCCTTGCGCCTAGTAATGTCTCTGATCGTTCCGAGCATCTCGGTCGGTTCGCCGTGTCCATCTAACGCCAAACGACCTAAGCCGTGTACCCACCGCTCCGCTCCGTCGCTCGGCCGTACGATCTTGTATTCCTTGTCGAATCGACCTCGTGCCCCGACCACCTCGTGCTCGAAGTAGCGAGTCATCGTTTCACGCCACTCCGGATGGACGATCGAAGTCCAACCTTCCACAGTCCGGTCGAAGTCAGGGCCGATTCCAAAGACTCTGTCCAGGATTTCCGAACTCCGCCAGCTCCCGTTCGAGAGGTCGAGCACGTAGGTGCCCATTTCGGCCACCTCTTGGCACTCCCTCAAGAAGCGCTCGCTTTCCTCCAACGCCATTTCCGCTTCTTTGCGCTCTGTGACATCACGGGAAAGTTCGATGAAACCCACTACTCGGGGACCGTCAAAAATCGGTGTGAACCGAAAAACGAAGTGCTTGGTGCCGTTGTCAAAGTGATGCGTGTAGTTCTCTGTGAAGCGCTCACCCCCGAGTACGCGTTTGTGAAGCCCATCCCAGTACGCTCTTGTCTCCCCATCGGCCAAAAGGTCGTGCGGGCGAACGCCAACTTGGGGTTCGACGCCGAGACCTGCCTTGATAATTGTCGCGTACGCTCTGTTGAACACGACTGGACGACCCTGCTCATCAGCTATCATCACGAAGCTCTTCATCGCCTCTAGCAATGCGGGGATCGCGATGTTGTCCGGGTGAATCGCAAGCGGATTTGTGCCGCCTGACCCCGAGGTCTGTTGAGCTAGGCGATGCTCGAGCGCACGAACGTATTCGAGCAGTTGTTCACGATTCATGTCGTCGTGGGCTAGTGGCATAGCTGACCCCGATTAGTATGCCGGACCGGTCCCCCCAAGGCATCCAGAAATGGCTCAATAGTTGTGATGTCATTGTGGAACTTCTAGGAAGAGGTGGCAACCGCTTTCGAGGCGGGACTCTGTCAGTCGCGGCGAAACATGGTTACGACGCATGCGCCGCCTAGGCCGAGGTTGTGCTGCAGACCGACTTTCGCACCCTCGACCTGCCGGTCGTCTGCTTGGCCACGCAACTGCCAAACCAGCTCGGCGCATTGAGCCAAACCGGTCGCACCCAGTGGGTGTCCTTTGGAAAGGAGGCCGCCTGAGGGATTCGTGACGAACTTGCCGCCATAGGTGTTGTCGCCGTCGCAGACAAAACGTTCCGCCGTGCCTTCCTCAGTGAGACCCAACGCTTCGTATGTGACCAGCTCGTTGGCCGTAAAACAGTCGTGCAGCTCGACCACATCGACATCTTTGGGCCCGAGACCGGCCTGCTCGTAGACCTGCTTGGCTGCGCTCTCGGCCATATCGTAGCCAATCATCTTGATCATGCTGTCTTCGAACGCTGAGGGAAAGTCGGTCGCCATCGCCTGTGCCGCGATGTAAACCGAGTTTGAGATGGCATTCTTTTTGGCAAACTCGTCGGAGCAGACTATTGCGGCCGCTGCGCCGCAGGTCGGCGGGCCACCTTGGTAGCGCGTAAGCGGGTCAAACACCATCGGGGCCGCCATC
>CAZDBH010000260.1:0-12035 GCA_964503485.1 uncultured Bradymonadales bacterium
GCGCAGAGCCCGACCGGCTTGCGCCTTCGACCGAATGTGAATCGACTACTAGTGCGAACTGCCTGGGCGCAAAATGCGACGAATGGGACCGGATCAACGACCCGGCACAGCTCGGCCACAGCTTTGTCTATATGCTCGAGGAACTGCCGGTCGACGGAAGCGTGAGCACCTTGCCCTGGGTGGGAAACCGCTGGCGGATGGCCAATGACGGAGTCGCGTGGCGCTGGCAGGGGGAGGGAATCCAGTCACCAGCTGAGAAGTACGCCGAGGCGTTTGACCACGACCCATCCTACATAGTGAACTGGGAAAGGACTCACCACGGAACAGCCGAGAGAGACCCCGAGCCTTGGTGGGGGCACTGCAATGGCTGGGCCGCAGCGGCCCTGCTGATTCAAGAGCCCCAGCATGCTGTCCAACTGAACGGGGTCCAGTTCGAGGTTGGAGACATCAAGGCATTGGTGATCGAGGTGTTCTTCGGTACATCGGGAAAGATGCTCGGTTACCGCTGTTATGGAGATGATCTGGAACTCGACGACAGGGGCGTTCCGCTCAACAACCGATGCGCAGATACGAATGCCGGCGCGTTCCACGTGGTTGTTGCAAACCTTCTGGGTCTCCAATCAGAAGGCTTGGTCTTCGACATGGCGTCCGGCAGCGAAGTACTCAACCACGTAGCTACGGGCTATCGGACCGACATCACAACGATCACCAGCGCCGAAGCCGCTGAGACAGTCGGATGTCCGAGCGACGAATACTGCCTCAACCCACGTGCACGCCATTTCCAACTGGTTTCAACCGAACTGGAGTACCTCCCCGAGGACAGCGTCGAACCAAGCCTAGAGCCGGTGGGCGGGTCCTATGGCTACCTCCGGACGGCCTACTACTCCTACGTCCTCGAGCTGGACATCGACCGTCGGATAATCGGAGGGGCATGGGTCGGCGATTCGCGAGTCGACCATCCCGATTTTCTCTGGGTTCCGCGGAACTCCTGGGAAGAGATTGCCGATTGGGCGACTAGAAGCGTAAGCAACAGTTACATTAACTACAACGAAGTCATGCAGCTACACGCCCTTTCGGTCGAATAACCATACCACCCGTCTTTCTGAAGGAGTCGTTTAACTGACTAGTGGTCGTCGTGGGCGACCGCGAGCTGAATGTAGATGACGGTGAGCAGGGCGAAAACGAATGTCTGCATCGAGCAGACGATCAAGCCCAAAAGCCAGAAAGGGACCGGGAAAATAAACGAGAAAGCAGTCAGCGCCAACCACGATGCCAGGACCTTGTGGTCACCGATCATGTTCCCCATGAGACGGAACGACAGTGACAGCACACGGGCTAGGTGGCCGATCATCTCGATGACGAAGTACAATGGCGCGATGTAGATGACCGGGCCAAAGAAGTGTTTGACGTAGTTCTTAACGCCGTGTTCTTGAACGCCGTAAACGTGAGTCATGACGACCACGATCAGTGCAGGGGCAAGCGTTGCGTTGAGGTTCTCAGTGGGCGGTGCGAATCCCGGAATCAAGCCGAGTATGTTCGAGAAGAACACATACAGTGTGACGGTACCGACCAGGGGTAGTGTTTTGCGGGCGTACTTCTCGCCCATTCCGTCACGAGCTAGACCCATGATGGCGTCGAGCACGACCTCTAGGGCGTTGCGGGCGTTGAGCTTCTCTTCTGGGATGAGGGCATCGGGTCCCTTCATGCGCTTACCAGCAGCTCGCCCGACCAGCAACACAATGAATGTCATGAGCAGGGCGAGGAAGATGTGACGCACGGAGTCGACCTGCGTCCCCGCGATCCAAGAATTTCCAAGCTGCCCACCGAGGTTGTGATCGAGTTTCTCGAACCCTGGGATGGCGTTAAACCAGGTGAAGTGTTCGTAACTCGCAACCGCCTCTAACGTTCTATCAAACATCCTTCACTGACCCTCAGGTTTGAAGTCACCTACGTGTCGTGCCGGCGCCGTCTTTACCCTCAAAAAGCGGATTGAGCAAGGGTACAATTAACACCGCAGCAACACTTACTGAGAAGCCGACTAACAATCCGGTCGGATGGACTCCGATCGTCAGCACGGAAACGGTTATAATTATTACTAAAACGACGAATTTCACACCGAATCCAGCCAGGATTGCCGTGCGCCGAGCCGCAATGCCGGTATCCTCAGAATCGTCTTTTTTTACTTCGCCGCGGACGGCTCGACCCAACGCGGCCGGATGAGAGGGGGGTGCCGACTCCATCCCGGACAGTCCACGACTGATCAGAGAGCGGATTGCGCTGACGTTGATCCAACCAATTGCCGCCCCAGTAAACACACCACCGACGATCTTGAGGTCGCCGGTGACGAAACTGATGATCGCCGCGCCCAGACCCGCGAACAGAGCAGCGCTTTCGATACGCTTGAAGAGTGTGGAACGGTCGGTCATGAGTTGGGCATCTCCAAACAAAACAAACTCACGACAGCTCGTACCCGCGTCGTGGTCGGTTGGCAACTGAATAATCGGATGTTTCGTATCGGAGCCCATTGTGGCGTGGGATCACGTCTCAGCGTCTTCGACCTTTTTCTCTTCTTCGGCCGCTGCTTCGCCCTTCTTCTTGGCGTAGTTGAGGGCCCTCATGAAGTCCTTGGCGGCGGCTGCAAGACCCACGAAGACACCGAGGACCATCAACCAGGGCGCTGTGTCCAGCTTGCTGTCTGCCCACCATCCCAGTCCGACGCCGATGGCGACAGCTATTCCGATCTCCAGGCCCAGAAAGCTGATGCGGTACATCGCCTGTCTGTATTCTCGGACAATGGTGCCCCGATCTTCATGCGGTTCGGGGGGGTCAGACGGGCGAGGACTCACGATTCAGTCTATTTGAGCCAGGACCTGATCAGCATTGGTCAGGGTGTCGTCGATGAGCTCTTCAGTGTGCGCAGCGGAGATAAAGCCCGCCTCGAACGCGCTCGGCGCAAAATAGGCGCCCCGTTCGAGCATACCGTGGAAGAACGTCGCAAAACGGTCTGTGCGGGCTGCCTTCGCGGTTTCGTAATCGGTGACAGGTGTTGGAGAGAAGCTAAACCCGAACATGCCTCCCACCGATACCCCAGAAATGGGAATGTCGTGGCTCTTGCCCAGCTCCTCCAGGCCTCTCACGAGCCGGGTACCCAGCGTAGCAAGTCGTCCGTATAGATCCGTTTCCTCGCGGATGCCGCGAAGGGTCGCCATACCTGCGGCCACGGCCAGTGGATTCCCTGAAAGGGTGCCCGCCTGGTAAACGGGGCCATCCGGCGCGATGTGGCGCATGATGTCCTCTCGACCACCATAGGCGCCGACGGGCAGACCGCCGCCGATAACCTTGCCCAACGTACAGAGGTCGGGGGTGATACCGTAGTGCTCCTGAGCACCTCCCCACGCCACTCGGAAGCCGGTCATGACTTCGTCGAAGATCAGCAGCGCACCTTGTTGGTCACACAGCTGCCGCATGCCAGCTAGATAACCATCCGCTGGTGGGATACAGCCCATGTTTCCGGCGACCGGTTCGACGATAATCGCCGCGATGTCCTGCCCGCGTTCATCAAAAAGTGCCGACAGTGCACCCAAGTCGTTGAAGGGGAGAGTCAGGGTGTCTCGAACGACTCCCTCGGGAACCCCAGGTGTGCCTGGAATGCCAAAAGTCGCGAGTAAGGCATCACCGTGACCATGATAGCAGCCCTCGAACTTGACGATGGCCGGCCTACCCGTGAACCCTCGGGCCAATCGGATGGCCGACATGGTGGCTTCGGTGCCGGAGTTGACGAGCCTGACAACCTCTATGCTCGGTACCGCGTCACGAAGGAACTCTGCCATTTCGATTTCACGCTCTGTCGGGCAGCCAAAACTACTACCGAGCGCGGCGCACTTCTGAATTGCCGCGACCACAGATGGATGGGCGTGACCCAGAATCAGCGGCCCCCAAGAGGCGACAAAGTCGAGGTACCGATTGCCGTCTGCATCGAAGATGTGGGGGCCGATCCCTTTCTTCATGAAGACCGGCGTCCCGCCGACACCACCGAAGGCGCGAACAGGTGAGTTCACTCCCCCGGGCGTGGTTTTGCAAGCTCGCTCGAAGAGCACATCACTGCGATTTCGTCGCATGACTATTCCTTGGACTGTTCGGACTCACTCGTCCGTAGGTTCGGTGTCGCTATCAACCAACGTGGGGAAGTCGGCGACGACGCTCGCTTCAGGGGTCGATTCAGCGGCAGCTTCTCCATCAACGGTCTCGCCCTCGATGGCCTCGCCCTCAATGGCCTCGCCCTCGATGGCCTCGCCCTCTTCAGCTTCTTCGTCGTCTTCCCGCTCACCCAATAGGGCGATGCCAGCGACATACTCATCAGCAGCCATCCGCATGAGTCGCACCCCTTGGGTGTTCCTGCCGATAATGGAGATATCGCGGACCTTGGAGCGAATGATCTTGCCTGAGTTGGCGATCATGACAATCTCGTCGCTTTCAGTGACCTGACGGACACCGACGACTGGACCATTTCGCTCGCTGCACTTGATCGTGATGATGCCCTTACCGCCGCGGTTCTGCAGGCGGTACTCTTCGATTGGTGTGCGTTTGCCGTAGCCATTTCGCGTCACCGTCAGAATGGTGAGGCTCGGGTCACGGACGACCTCCATACCGACGCATCTGTCGTTTTCGCTGAGGCGAATGCCGCGAACACCCATCGTCGCGCGCCCTGTTGGGGTCACGTCGGACACGTTGAATTGGATGCTCTTACCGTCTCTGGCGGCCATCAGGATTCGGTCCTCGGGGTCGACAAGTCGGACCCGAATCAGCGCGTCATCCTCCCGCAATCGGATGGCAATGATGCCCCGCGAGTAGATGTTTCCGTAGGCATCCAGGCGGGTTAGCTTGATGGTGCCCAAGGCAGTGGCCATCGCGATGTAGGTGGATTCCTCCTCTTTGCCGACCGGCAGAACGTATGCTGGTCGCTCATCTTCATCGAAATCAAGCAAGTTGACGATGGGCCGACCACGGGTCGTTGGGCTACCAGGTGGTACTTGATGCACCTTCATCTTGAAGACCCGGCCCCGATCGGTGAATACGAGCAGGTTGGTGTGGGTGGTGGCCACAAAGACGTCTTCGATGAAGTCGTCTTCTTTGGTCGTCATCCCCGTCCGACCCTTTCCACCGCGCTTCTGCGCTCGGTAGACGTCGAGCGGAACTCGTTTGATATAGCCGGCGTGGCTTACCGTGACGACCATGTCCTCGTCGGCGATCAAATCTTCGAGACTGAGATCAGCCGAGCTCGCCATAATCGCTGTGCGACGCTCTACGGCGTGTAGAGCGCGTACGGCTAGAAGCTCTTCGCGGATAACAGCCATGAGAAGTGATTCGTCCGCCAGGATCGCTCGCAAGCGAGCGATCTCGGTTTGAATCTCAGCCAACTCGTCGAGGATCTTCTGACGCTCCAAGCCCGTGAGCTTCTGCAGTCGCATATCGAGAATCGCTTGCGATTGTCGATCTGATAGTCCGAACGTGGCCATTAGGCCCTGTTTAGCCTCTGGAACACTCTGGCTTGCTCGAATGAGCTTGATGACCTCATCGATGTTGTCCAAAGCAATCTGCAAGCCGAGCAGGATATGCTCTCTTGCTTCGCATTGGGCCAGTTCGTAACGGCATCGTCGAGTGACGACGTCGCGGCGAAAGTCGATGAAGTGGTGAAGCACCTCCGGCAGCGTGAGCAACTGGGGTCGGCCGTTTACGATCGCCAACAGGATGATGCCAAACGAGGTCTGAAGCTGGGTCATCTTGTAGAGCTTATTGAGCACGATTTCGCCAATCGCGTCCCGCTTCAGCTCGATAACCATCCGCATTCCGGTGCGGTCAGACTCGTCTCTCAGATCCGAAACCCCTTCGAGCCGTTTTTCGCGTACGAGCGCCGCAATCTTCTCCAGAAGGCGCGCTTTGTTCACTTGATAGGGCAGCTCGTGAACGATGATCGATTGTCGATCGGTGCGCTCGTTCGTCTCGATCTCGGCTTTTGCTCGGATTCGAAGAATGCCACGACCGGTAGCATAGGCTTCGATAATGCCCTGCATCCCATGGATGATGCCGGCGGTCGGGAAGTCGGGTCCTTTGACAATCTGAAGCAAGTCGCTGAGTTCGGCTTCGGGATTGTCGATAAGGTGGACCACCGCATCCACGATTTCGCCCAGATTATGAGGCGGAATTCGGGTGGCCATACCGACCGCAATACCCTCTGATCCATTAACCAGCAGGTTGGGAATCTTGGCCGGGAGTACGAGTGGCTCTCTCTCGGATTCGTCGTAGTTGGGACCGAAATCGACCGTGTCCTTCTCGAGATCAGCCAGCAGATCGCTCGAAGCCCGCGTCATCCGTACTTCGGTGTAACGCATTGCCGCCGGAGGATCGCCGTCGATAGAGCCAAAGTTACCCTGCCCATCGACGAGGGGCAGGCTCATGTTGAATTCCTGAGCCATCCGTACCAAGGCGTCGTACACAGCCGAGTCGCCGTGCGGGTGGTACTTACCGATGACGTCGCCAACGATGCGCGCAGACTTTTTATAGGCGCGGTTGTACGTGTTGCTCTGCTCGTGCATCGCGTACAAAATTCGCCGATGGACCGGTTTGAGGCCGTCACGAACACAGGGCAACGCTCGGCCGATGATTACGCTCATCGCGTAATCGATGTACGAGTTGGAGACCTCGTCCTCGATATTGACCGGTATGATATTCGAAATATCAGTCATTGTGTCTCAAAATTCGGGTTTGTTCACCGATTCACCAGGCCCGTCCTTGAGCCGGTGATGAAGTCGGCGCACACTATCAAATAGAGTGGGCCACTGCAAGCCGTATCGTCGCGTGTAATGTGTTGAAATTTAAGGGTAATCTTTATTTCGGATCAGCGTCCGGAAACTCGCTTTTAATCTGGACCGTTCAGAGCACCTGAATAATGAGCGAATAGTCGATGGCAGGGGTTCCATCGGCGACAAAAACCCGAATGAAGTACTGGCCTTCGGCCGGCGCTTCCGCCAGTGCGTTGTCGGACCGCCCGAGTACATAGTTCCAGCCCACCAAGTTGCCCGACGGATCGTAGATCTCGATGTCGAGGTCCTCCCAACGATCGGACGTGACCAAAACGGTCGCTTGAAGTACCTGATCTGGCGCTAGAACCGTCTCGGTAACATACCAATCACCCAAGCCGGGACAGGCCTGAAGGTTGCGCGTAAGCGCGTTGGGTAGAGGAAGAGCAGTGTCCATACTCTGATTCGCATCTTCTTCCTCGCACGGGTCTGTGTCGCTTTCGGCGTTCAGGAAGATGTCATAATCGGTCGTCTGTCGGATCGGCGAGCTGACGGCGGCTGTAAACGTGCCGCTCTCGGATGCGATCGCCCACACCGACTCCTTGGGCCGCTCGACGGTCGAACTGTTTGAGGCGGCTATCAGGTTGCCCGACGGATCGAAGAGGTGCAGTGCGATGTCATCTCGATTGACCCAGGCCTTGGCTACGACCCGCTCACCGCTCTCAGCCTCAATGTTGAAAAAGTCGATGTCATCGTTGTGACAGAGCGTCAAATTGGAAGCAGTCTCGCCCAGTGTCAGTGTGTAAGCGTTGTTCGCGGAGTCGTTCGACTCGGCGAAGTCTGGCGCGCATACGCCCGTTTGCTCGACTTCGAGAAGATAGGGCCCCGAATATTCTGAGTTCGCTCGAATATGGGCGAACGTCGAGCCACCTCCTCCCCAGGTAAACCACCCGTCGAGCAAGCCTGGGCTTACAGGCATGCCGCTACCAATCACGAGTTCGCCAACGGTCGTGATTTCGAGCTCCGGGGTTCCCGACGAAGCGTCGTAGAAGAGTCGGGCTCGCGAGTCTTCGTTGATCGTGTTCTGAATCTCGAACACGTCTATGGCGTCACAAAGCCGCCCCTGGAACGGTTCGGAATAGAGCCTCGCCTGTTCGATGGAGTTGTTGGGCTCGTCGGGATCAACGACGCAGACGTCAGTGGCAGAGGTAGTCGCGAGTGAGAGCAGGTATATCGATGCGTCATCGGAATGGACCTTGATCCAGACATCGGTCGGAACCACAGCCGTGTAGGCGAGCTGGTTGAAGCTGGTGCCGACGGTCCCATCGCTGGTCTCTAGGGTGATCGCAGGCGAGGAGTCGCCTTCGGAGACGCCGAAAGCACTCAATTCAACGCTCAGACTTTGGCCAATAAAGAGGTGGGCCAGGAACCAATCCTCGTTCCCACAAGTGGACCCGACCACGGAGCTGTCGCCGGAGATTCGGATCGCTTCTTCGCTCGTGTCGTTTTCTTCGAGTAGGTCGATGGCGCAACCGCCCGCCGGGGCTTGGAAGACCTCGAGGTCATAGGCGAAAGGACCACTGATCTCTGTTCCCGCGCGCTGGAAGACTCGGATGAGGTAGCTGCCAGGTTCCGCTTCGACCGATGTGACATCGACTAGGCTACCAGCAGCTGCCCGATAGATCGCTTCTGTGGAGGCGCCCGCATCGGGTCCGTAGAGCTCGAAGATCACGTCATCTCCGGCGGTGCCCGGATAGGCCGTCAGCGCAACGGCCAAGGAACCGGCCGTGTTCTGCTCGACTCGGAACCAATCCTCACCGTGGTGACAATGGGACAAACCGCGATAGGGCCCCGACTGGATCGGGATGGCCCTGTCTCGGTCGTCGTTGGGTTCGAACATGTCTTCTGGGCAGGCCGACACGTCCATTTCGACGTTCAAGGAGTACGAGTTGCGGCCGCCAGTCGGGCTGTAGACCTCCAAGTCCAAATCACCGGGTTCGGCAACATCGTAGGTCAGTATCTGCCCGGCTTCGGTTGGCGTTCCTTCAAGCACCAAGTCTTCTCCAGCCCACAGGCCGAGGCTTATCTCTCCGTGATATCGTTCGAACTCAGCGGACACGGCCAGTTGATCCCCTGGATGCAGATGGTAGCGGAACCAATCGAAGTCCGGTTCGTACTTGTCCGCCGCACAAATCGACAGCGAGTCTTCTGAGCCGGTGACACTGGACGCCTCTGACGCGGTCTCGTTGGGTTCGTACGAGTCCGGGGTGCAGCCACCCAGGATCCCAACCGCAAGCTCGTATTGGATTTCGCTATCGGCGGCCGCCGGGACGACTCCGACCCGATAGTTGCCGAGCTCCTCGACCACGAAGTCGAATCCGATGCCGTTCGCTTCGCTCTCGCCCGAAGCCAACTCGACGCAGGCGCCAGGAGCGCACGGTCCATAGAGTGTAAGAGTCAGGTCGTCAGCGCTTGCGAATGCGGCGTGGGCGACCAGTTGGTCACCTGCCTGAGCCGTAATCTGGAAGAAGTCGGGGTCGTCACCACAAATCGAGAGGCTCTGCTGAACAAAGGCATCCACCCAGGGCTCCCCTTCGTTGAACAGGTAGGGGGAAGCCAACTCATCGTTTTCTTCAGCCGGGTCCTCACTGCAAACGCCGCTGGAATCCCATTTGGTGACGGTGAGATCGTACTCGAAAGCGGCGATTAGAGGTGATTCCGGAAGTCCCTTGACAGCAAAGCACACGGTGCCATCCGCGAGCGCGACGTGGTTGTAAGATACGACGCCCGAGTCGGAGACGGTATCGGAGTCGCCCCCGCACGGTAGCTCGATTCGGACGCGGTTGCCCGGATCAAAAGTGGCCACGATCGTTATCTCATCTCCCTCTTCGAGCTCGATCTCGAAGTAGTCATCCTCGACCCGCTCACCAGGCGGGTCGCACAGGGCAGCGCGCAACGGATAATCGTCGGGGAAACGAATTGGATAGGTGTCTTCGTCAGAATGGTTCTCGCCGAACCGATCAGCAGGGCAAACCGAGTCGGGGTCGCTCCAATTGAAGAGGTAGGTCGTCGGGCTCAGGTTGTTGGCTAGCTGAACCCGCATCAGGAACTCACCCCCCTCCGAGTCAGTTTCGTACTCCAGCTCTCCAAAGGACCCCGCCGGGATTCGAGTTCGACCAATAACCGGTACAGCGCATCCGCGCCTGCCCAGGCAGACCTCACTGGGTTCGCAGTCTGACGCCTCCTGGCACCACTCCACTTTGGCCACAGGCTCAGCCTCGAACAAGGTGACGTCTAGGGAGTTCTCTCCGAGATTCAGATCGTCGGGGTTGTCCACGCGGATCCGTTGTAGGCGATACGGGTTTACCCTAGTGACGAACCAGTCCGTAGTGTCCTCGAAGGGGCAGAAGTTTACATCGAAGGCGACGCTTCCCAGCTCGAATTCGTAGGCGTCGTCCGGGCTGTCATTCGGCTCAAAGAGGTCGAATTCACAGGTCGAACGGCTCATGGACACATGATAGGTGTTTCGGGCGCTCAGGGGCCCTGGTTCGATGCGGAGATAGTGCACTCCGCCATTGGTGGCAGAGAAGGTGGTCTGGAAGGTGTTTCCGTCGATGGAGATTGGGGTGACGCTCTCAGGGCTCGTACCCTGCGGATAAACGACGACCCGTAATGGGTCTGCAGCGTCATCTTGAACCACACTGATCGACAATCGTTCGCGGGCCTGAAGCTCAAACGCCAGAATATCGGCCGTATCCCCCTCACACATAACGAGGTTGGCCACCGTCTCGGCGTCCTCGTCGATTAAACTCCCATCGGAGTCGAACTCGAGAATCATCTCTGGGGAACGCGCAAGCACCTCAGTACCATCGTCTTCATGGAATACGTCGAACGCCCCACAATCCGCTGACGAGGTCCGGGTCACACCGAGGCTATAGGCCCCTTCCACGTCATCACGCGTATCTACCGCCAGGAACCAGTTTCCCGCGTCTAAGGTCGCCACCGAGATGATCTTGGTGTCACCTACAAAACTCCCCGCACGATATGTACGGCTCGGATCACTTGCTCGAAAGAGGGCAACATCCAACTCACCACCGATAGCCTCTTCGTCGAAGTCGAGCGTGACCTCGAGGTCGGTTCCTGGAACGGCGCTGAAAGCGAACCAATCCGCCTCTTCCTCATAACCACAGAAGACGAGATTGTAGGTCCCATCGGTGATCGACCGGGCGAATTCATGGGTATCGTTGCCGTCGCCGACGTCATATGGATCATCGTCGCACGCCACACGTTCAGTCGTTACCTGAATCGCGTAGTCCTCGGAGACAAACAGCGCCTCTCGCGGACGCACCCGCGCCAGCACGACGGTTGAACCAAAGACTTCATATTCGGCAGCCGTACCGCCGCGCACCACTTCGCCAGAGGCGAGTTCTGTCGTGCCATCCTCGTCAAACAGCGTCAGCTCCATCGGTTCGAAGGACACTTCTCGAACCGTCACTGTCGCGATGTGGTGTGCCGGGATCGTGATCTCGAACCAATCCTCGTCATCTGGGCAGATGATGAGAACTTCTTCGTCGACGTCGACCTCTAGTACACCCGCGCGGCTTGCCGAGTCGTCCGGCCTGGCTCCCGAGTCTCTTTCGTCATCTGCACAACTCGGGGCCTCCGGCTCCTCCTCGATATCTGGCTCTTCCTCGACGTCCGGTTCTTCGCCCGCTTCGTCGCTCTCTGTATCGATCAGGTCAGAGTCTTCCACCGAGTCCACTTCCGCCTCGTCGGGGGCGCTGTCCTCGATCAGGTCTTCGGACTCATCTTCGTTGCCCGCGTCAGCGTCGTCTTCTGGGGTGGTCGCCGCCCTGCAAGCCCCTGCTTGGCAGATCTCGGGGAAGCCACAGTCGAAACTATCGGTGCACGGACAGAACACACCGACTGGGCATGTCGTGGTCACCACCTCGGGTGGAGGCTCCGAGCACGCAGTCACAGCCAGCGCGGCAATCAGAACCGATGTGGCCCAAATACTTGGGACCCGCCGAGCAGACCAGTTTGGAAACAATTCAGTGAAGCCCAAGAAATTCTCCGCAAAAGATCACGGCAAACAATGGCGTAGGTCCCAAAGCACCGGGTTATCGGGCTGGGGATGCCGGTCACCACGAAACGGTGTTAGCCACAAAGTAATTGAAACGGTGGGTGGACGCAAAGACCGCGTTCCATGAGCACGACCACTACCCACAGACGGCCTAG
>CAZDBH010000261.1:0-12030 GCA_964503485.1 uncultured Bradymonadales bacterium
ATCGCTAAAAGCCAATGGCGGAGCCTGGAGCGCTATGCGCGACAGGCTCCTAGAGTAAGTTGCCCTTTAGAGTGTGACTAGTAGCCGATTCGACCCGAACTCTGACAAGTGAGCCCGGCGTTGGTGTCTTATCTGAAGACACTGGAAAGATAGTGGTCTTGAACGTGGTTGTTCGCCCGCAGAAATCCGTCTCACTGCGCCGCGAGGGCCCGGTGACCAGCACTTCTACTTCCGAGCCGATCACGGCGTCGTTGACCTCTTGGCTGATGGCTTCCTGGACCGAGATGAGCTCCTGTAGCCGAGCCTTCTTCACTGCCATCGGTACATCGTCGGGCAAGCTCTTCTTGGCCGCAGTGTGTGACCGTTCCGAATAGAGGAACATGAACGCCGAGTCGAAACGGACCGAGCGAACCAGTTCCATCGTTTTCTGGAAGTCGGCGTCACTTTCGCCGGGGAAGCCGACAATGAGATCGGTACTCAGCGAGAGTCCGTCGATCTTGCTACGCATCGCGTCGACCAACTTCAGGTACTCAGCGACCGTGTGTCCACGCTTCATCGAGCCCAGAACGGGATCGCTTCCCGACTGAACCGGAAGGTGAATATAGGGCATCACCTTTGGATTGCTGGCAATCGTCTCGATCAGCTTGTCGGGAAAATCGAGGGGATAGGGAGACGTAAACCGAATTCGCTTGATCCCTTCAATCTCTGAGACGCTGTTTACCAGGTCAGCGAAATCAACGTCTTCGTAGCGGTACGAGTTGACCGTCTGACCGAGCAATGTCACCTCGGCGGCGCCTTGGGCAGCAAGAGCCCGAGCTTGGCGAAGCACTTCCCGAGGGGCGCAGCTCCGCTCTCGGCCCCGCACAAACGGTACGATACAGAACGTGCAGAACTTGTCGCAGCCGCGCTGAATCGTAACCCATCCGTGAATGCCGTCGACCTTGCTATCGGCGACGCCGTCATAGGTCTCGCTCTTGTCGAGCTTCACATCGATGATGGGATGACCGCTGCTCACGTTGTCGATGAGCTGTGGCAGACGGCGATAGGCATCGGGGCCGACAATGAGGTCGATGACGGGAGCCCGCTCCAGCAGTTGCTCGCGCAGGTGCTCGGCCATGCAGCCGGTGACGCCCAAGACCAGGTCTGGGTTGGCAGTTTTGAGGGGTTTCATCGACGATACACGAGATATGACGCGGTCTTCCGCGCGCTCTCGAACTGCACACGTATTCACCAAGATGACGTCGGCCTGCTCCAGCGAGTCGGCTTTTACAAACCCAGAACTCTCGAGAATACCACCCATCAGCTGTGAGTCAGCCACGTTCATCTGGCACCCGTAGGTCTCGATAAAGACGCGTCGGCCCAGCCCAGGTGCATGAAAGTGATTTTGCTCGATCGCCATCTTGTCTCGCTACTCGGAACACAAAGAGCAAGCCTGCATAGCAAACAAACCGAGCCTGACAAAGAAGAAAAATCGAAGAGCCGAGCGCGGGCTACTGATCTGGTGCTGAGGAGAGTCCCTCGCCCAATCGGACGGCGTGTTTCAGCAGTTGAACGAAGAGGTTGAGCTCGTTCAATGTGCGGGAGCGCGACCAGAACTGTTCGTTGCGGCGTTGATCGAGTTGTCCGTCGGGTGTCGATACGTAGACGGCGACGACCGCAAAGAACGAGCGGAAGAACTGAAGCATGTCGTCGACCGCCCGAACAGGGAAGTAGGCGTACATGAAGAGAAACTCAGTGAGCTTGTGGACGTCGAATCCATAGGTCGTCCCGCCCGTCTGCAAGGTCAGTTGCCTAGTTCCCCACCTTGTGACGAAACCGCTGCGTGCGGTGGGATTGTGACGAACAGCCAGTGCCCGCCAGCGCTCTCCGGTTGTCCCTTCCGCCGCGATCAGCGCGCGGACAAGGTTGGACTGCTCAGTCCTCAGTCGTTCCGGTTTGGTGTTTTCTTGAAGCGTCTCGTAAAGGATTCGCTCGGCAAAGTCGTCCATCGGGCAGCCAATGTGGGCGTGGCAGCCGATAGTGGCTTTGATGCCGAATGCCCGCTTCAGGTTGGCGGGACAATCTTCGCAGCTGCTATGAACCTCTGACAGCTTGGATGAGGCCATCTTGAGATCGGCCCGGGTGTAGACCTGCTCACGGACATGGATGCCATCTCGGATCTGCACTCTGACAGTGCGAGCCGGATTATGGCCGGACTCCATCGCATCCAGGTGCCGCTTCAGGCGAAGCAGGTTCTGCAGATGCGAGGTGTCGCCTTCCTTTCGGTAGGGACAGCCGTAGTTGATGAAGAGGTCCACTCCCATATCGTCGGAAGATACAACAGCCTCGGTGACGCCGCCAGGAATTCGGTTGTGGAACCGCGAGTTCTTTGAACGGCCTAGATTCCGTCCTCTTCGAAGAGGTCATCAAAGATAGGGATGAAGGGGAAGTCCGGTTCGATGGGCCGCAGGGCCGGATCGCCCTCGCCCCGTATATAGAAATCGGGCTTGGCCCGGGTGGCCTCGTCGTACTGCTCTTGGGTGATCACTTCTCGGGCCAGCATCCGATCCATATAGCGTTGCATGTGGCGCCACCAACGGTCGGGGATCTCGCCCTGCTCGTACAATATATGGTACTCGCGCGGGTTCGGAACGATGCTCACTAGGAACGTGCACTCTCCCAGCGTCAGGTCGGCCGGTAGTTTTCCAAAATAGTACTCGGCGGCCTCCACGATGCCGTTGATACCGGGGCCAAATTCGATCACGTTCAGATAGACCTCGATGATCCGTTCTTTCGGGATCAGCTTGGTCATCCAGTAAGTGAGAAACACCTCGGCGACCTTTCGAGAAATCACCCGTTCCCGAGACAAGAACACATTCTTGACCAGCTGCATCGTGATTGTGCTCGCGCCGCGTCCCAGCTCTTGTTCGGCCAAGAGATCGCCGATCACGCGCCGCATTTGGTACCAGTTGAAGCCGTCCGACTCGAAGAAGCTCTGGTCCTCAGTATTCAAAATACTCTCGATCATCATTGGAGAAATGAGATCCAGTGTGACCCAGCGCGGGTTCTCGATGCCGATGACCAACTGGCGGCGCTCGCCGATTCCGTCGATGAAGAGGAAGGAGAACCCCTCGATCAAACGCCGAACATCGATATCGGGCGGTAGCGAGGTCAAGACGAGATCAGTATCGATAACATCCGCCTCGGTTGGGGGCGGGATTTCGACCGCGAGGCGACCGTCGTCCTCTCGACTGTAGTTTGCCACGGCCTCGAACCGCCAGGCGACATGCCCTTCCATTTCGGTTCCCGCCATAGCGGTTCGCAGGGTCTCGGGGACCGATTCGAAGACCTCCATTGCCGGCTGTGAGGGCAAGTTGACACTCAGGGTCGCAGAGGTAAAAGGCGGCGCGAGTCCGGCTCGTGCCTCCCAATAGTCGTCGTCGTGTTCGGATCGGGTGAAGCCAGCCAAGTAGTCGAGCGCAATGGGCAGCCCCAACTCGGTGAATTCGACCCGAACATCGCCCTGTATCTCGTTGAGCTCGAAACGGCTGTCACTCATCGTGAAGTTATTGTCCCGATCGAGTGCCGCCGTGAACCCATATCGGAGTCGCGCAGCCCACACCTCTTCCCCACCCAGTACCCGCCAGAACACACCCAGATCAGCGCTCGTGCGGTCGGTTCCAACCCGAAGGTCACCGCCAGAGGGTCGATCGTCGGCCACAGTGATGGCGCCATCGAGTATGCCCGACACGAGGTTGAACATGTTGCGATAGGGCGACACCTCGTAGAAGCGCCCCAGGTCGACCGACTCGAGGCCCAATTCGACGCGCCACCGTTCTGACATCCAGTAGTAAATGACGTCGAGCGTCGCCGAACCGACCAGCCCCTCGCCCCGCTCGGTCATGGTGAATCCCGTGGTCGCATCCATCTGGAAGTTCAGCAGCCGCTTTCCGGCCATGAAGCTGGGAATGTGGAGGTCGACGGTTCGCAGGACTTGCCCGTCGTCGTGAACGATCACCTCCATATTGATGTCGTGGAGCTCGAGTGTTTGCGGGAAGCACTCCCACCAATCCTTGTTGTGGCAGAACCCTCCGCTGCTCGCGGTCTGGACTGGGGTTGGTGTGGTTTCGTCGGGCGTCGGTGGTGTCTGAGGTGTCTCGTCTTGGTTGGCATCCTCTTCTAGCGCTTGGCGCTGATGCTCCGGAAGGATATGCATCAACGGTCCGGCACCTTCCAGGCCCAAGAGCCTTGCGATGTTACTCCGTCCCTGTCGATCGATCTCGACATAGGCCCGAATGCCAGTTGCTGCCACGAGGTCGAGTTCCAACTTCTCGAGGTCGAGTTCGAGGCTGCGAACACCCACTTCGAGTTCCGGTATATTCAGAACCCGAGCTCGAGTGCGCCCGTCCAACAGGTCGATGTCTTTGACCACTAGCGTGTTGGGATGCTCGTAACCCACGCCCTGGAACCGCATCACCAAGTCTCGGAGACCGGGCACCTCATCGAGTTCAAGGGGTTCGCCGAATCCCACATCGATGCTGATCGACTCATCTCGAGGGGCGACGTCTCCGGCTATTGATACGAAGGTCGGCGCTCGGGTAAACGGTCCGGCCGGCATGCCTTCGATCGCGCTGGTCACCGAGAATCGGACATCAAAGCCGTCCCCCAATGGTTCGACTGATACTTCCATATCCCGCAAATGCTGCGGGACGGACTCCAGCGAGGTATCGGAAAAATCAAAGTGTGCACCCGTGATAGAGACTTGCGGCACGCCGAGAGCAAACAGGTCAGGTCCACGCTCGCGTTTTGGCTCCGGGTCCGCAGCTTGGCCGGTCCCATCCGAATCGGGCAGGTCAGGCTCGACCTCGATCAGTCCCAGGTCTTCGAGAAGGGGTTCGAGCAACTCATCATAGTTGTTGGTGCCGTCGTCGAATTCTCGGAAAGTAAACGCCGGTTGGTCCACCTCGATCGACCGAATGATCACGTTGCCTGCGAACAAATGGGATCGATCGAGCCGCACTCCAATCCGGTCTGCCTCGAAGAAGATAGTCTCGTGGTCACCCGGGTCAGTCACGCGAACGTTATACAGATTGTATTGATGTAGTTTGACCAACTCGAGCTGATCGAACTCGATATCGCGGTCGGCGCTCTCGGCTATCTCTTCGAGCTGTGATCGCACCACGTGGCTGACCACCCGAGGCAGCGCAAAGTGTGCCGTAATCGCCAGAACGCCAGCGAGCACGAGCAGCACCGCGAGGACGCGCAGCCAGCGCCGTCGCTTCCTTCTCGTTTTTTCCTCGGTTCCTTTTCGAGCGGTCACGTGTTGCCTACGACAGTCCCATCGAATCCGCAGAAACCCCGGCGTCGACCGGAAATCTCAGGTTGACTTCCGGGTCTGGCCGGGCCATATTGCGACGCCGATCGGCTCGGCGGACACAGCGCTGCGGAGCTGGCCGAATTGTTTACGAATTGGGTTCACTGCGCAAGCCGCTTGGGCCACCAAATCGAAAATCGAATCAAGCGCCCCGGAGCCACGAAATTGAGGTCTGAAATGCCTGGTCTTAAAGCAAAAGCTATGGATAGTGCCATGAAGTTCATGCAGTCCGACAAAGGACAAAAACTCATGGCGAACCCCGACATTCAAAAAGCAATTCAATGGGCTTTCCAAACCTCATTCAAGGTTCAGAGCAAAGTCGGTCAAGTGAAGCGTGACGTCGCCAAGAAGTTCGCCGTTGCGACCGAGGACGACCTCAAAGAGCTGAAACGAACCATGGACCGTCTCGAGCGCAAAGTGAAGAAGATGAACGAAGCTGCCAAAGCAAATGGCGCAGCTCCCGCGAAGCGCACCCGAAAGAAGAAAGACGCCTAATTCGGGACCCGTCGCTCCCCCTTCGAATAAACGACAGTCAACGCGATCGCCGGATGGCAGAGTCGTCCGCGCACGTGCACCCTCCGACTTTTAGAGAAGCCGCTCGCGATGGAGCAGATGAAACACCCGTCCGTCTTCTAGTAGGAGCGCAAACTCGTCCTCGCTGACGAAGCAGGTTCGCTTTTGGTTGGACCAACTGATGACGATTACGACTTGTTTCGGACCGCTGTCTGGTCGAGAAATCTCGAGCCCGGTCCACTCACGACCGAGAAGATCTTGTCGCAGACTGCGAAGCACGCGCCCGATCCGAGCCGATTGCCGGATGTTGGGATCGGTGTATGCGTGGAAGTTCCGATTTCGGGAGAGACTGTTCGGGCCTTCCATGACCCGTCTTAGGACTTGATTACGCAGCCGATTCATTGGTTCCCATTTGACCACAAAGCGAGGTTTCGCTCAACGATCGCCGGGTAGGCTCCGTCTTACCTTCACGACGACGCTGCCGAAAACGCCGTCGGCGGCGAACTCCGGAGCCCAGGCCGTCACGAACTGCACGCCATCACCACCGTCGAGCCAATTCACGGTCGCCAACTTCACAACGGGAAGTGACTCCGAATGTTTGCCCTTGCCCGTGATTATCCTGCCGAATCGAACCGACGACAGCGCCCAGGTTTGAACGGTTGCGCTCAATCGTCGCAAAGCGTTCTCTCTGTTCTCACCGTGCAGGTTGAGTTCGGGGATGAAACGCTGAGAGCGGGCTTCCTTGAGTAGGTTGCGATGGGTCTTGTTGGCCCGCAACCTGCTCAATGACGCATGGGTCCATGACCCGCGGGCGGCGGGAGTTGGGCGTCCACGGCTCGAACCGGCGCGCTCCTGAGGCGCGCGTTTGGCATTGGCGATACTGCCGCTGTCGATTCGCCCGAGTCCTTGGTTCATCAGCGCAATCATCTCGTCTTGAAGGGCGTCGGGATCGAGCTCATCGGCCTCTTGCGAGGCAGGCACCGGCGCCTCTTTGGTCGACGGCCGGCCAAGGTCGATGACCATGCCGTCTGTCGCTTCAATGGTGACGCACTCGGGGGTCGTACCCTCGAGCTCGTTTTGAATCTGCTTCGCAACCCCGGCTCTCTCGGCTTCTGGGTACTGATGGGTCACGATCAGCCGCTTGACCTGCGCCTCACGCGCAAGATAGGCCACATCCGACGGTGTCATATGGCCCTCAGAGCGCGTTCCATCGGTGTTCGAACATTCAACAATCAGGTTGTCGGCACCTTGAACCGCTTCCACGAGAGTTTGGCAAAGGGCCGTGTCACTCGGGATCGCGATACTTTCGGTGCCCTGCAAAATAAAACCGACACTGCTGGGGTGGTGATCGACGGCAAAGGTCCGAATCTTGACTCGACCCACTGTGGTGCCGAACCCCGGCTCGAGGGCAGTCCACTTCACTTTGAACCCGGTGGGGGCCATCCACTTGCCAAAGGTGGCCTTCAGGCCATCGATGTAAGGCTGCAAACCAATCGAATGCACTACGGTCAGCGGTGCTGTGCGAGCCAACGAGGGGAGGTTTAGAGAAAACAATATCGATGGCAGGTCGGCGAAATGGTCAAGGTGAGCGTGGCTCAAGAGGATCGCATCCAGATCTTGGAGCTTTCCGCCGGCCGCGACGAGCCGCTGGCTGGTTCCAGCGCCGCAGTCGACTAGAATTGATGTGTTTTCCTCGGTAATCCAACAGCCGGTCGGCGACCGATGGACTTGGGGTATGGCCGTGCCGCTTCCGAGAATCGTGACCTTCATCGCCTAGCCACCCAGTTCCTATTCCTCGGGTGCCTCGGGGGGTACCTCCGGAGTAGGCGGAAGCAGCGCGTCGGGCAGTGGTGGATCGACGAACTGATAGGGGAGTCGAACGCGGACCTGGCCGGTTCGGCCGATTGTGTGGCCTTTGAAGTAGAAGACAAGCTCGGTCACGCTCGCATCCGGGCGCTCGAACACAGCAAAGTCACTGATGGAGCCATCAACCGGAATGGGTTGAGGATCGCTCAGCTGATTCGCCAGGCCTTGTTGGGCGGGCACGAGCACGCGGTTCATTAGGGCGTCACCCGAAGCCAGCGCGGGGGCCGTGTCGCCATTGGCGATCCGGTGAGGTGGTTGATAGGTCAGGACCTCGGCTCCCGTATTCGCTACCGTATAGTAGATCGCCAGCACGGGTTGTTCTACGAAACCGGTCTCGTCCCGATTGGGTAGATAGGCGACCTCACTTCGATCGACACGGAACGTAAAGCCGTCACCTGAAATCGTCTCGCCCTGTGGGACTTCCGGCAGCCCGATTGGTTCCTCAGCTGTGTAGGGGATTTCGATCCACGCCGGTTGTTCGACGGCCGGCCCGAACATCGTCGGTGGCAGTGACAACCTCAACTTGCTGGCACCTTCGGGCGGAGCTTCGAAGAGCAGTGTGTCGAATATTGTCTGGTCGGCAGCGATTGTCACAGCCCCGGTAACTGGGTCATCGAGGTAACGAAACTGACCCAAACTCACGACCGCGATGTTATCGGCCGCGGTCAATTCTCTGTCTTCGCTGGGCGCTACAAAAAGGACCGGCGAGAGAGCCTGCTGAGCAGTCGTCGTGGCTTCGCGGGTGTCATAACGAATCGCTGAGGTCCCGTGGTTGGTGATCGAAAGTTTGACCAACAAGACCGGTCGCTCTGTGGTTTGAACAGCGCCGGACTCTGCCTGTAGGTCGAGGTAGCGCAGCTCATAGTCAGTTACCGTGACGCCGAGTTGGCCATTTACGAGTTCCTGGCCCATGCTGCCCACGGGGACATCTTTACAGGCCATCTGAACAAACACGAGAAGTGCCGCCAGTAACAAGGTTGGACCTAGAGGAAGTCGTCTCATTCTGCTTATCCCTTTCGTGTCCTTTTGCACGCTGCTCATTCGCTCAACTCCCGTCAACAACAGGGACACTAACCCAACCAACCCCGAACGTACAGTTCGGCGTCCGTGCAAATCTGAACGGATCGGTTCTTGCAAAACCGCGGCCCAGCGTTAATGACCCGACGCCCCAGTTCAATGGGTTGGACCAAGGAATCACAGAACTATGAGACTACGAAACGGGACGGCACTTCTACTAGTTGTATTGTTGATGGCCTGCGGAAAGGACGAACCGGCGGCAACGGAGGCCGACGCGGCTGACGAGTCCGGCGACCTCAGTTTTCCCGATGTGGGGCTTGGGGGCGACGACGCCATATCTGCCGACACCAGTCTGGGTGACGTCGTGGTATCGAACACCTGCTCCGACGAGGATAGCTTCTCGCCAAATCACAGCCCATCAGAGCCCTACGCGCTCGATCCAATGGGAGTCAACGTGGAGGACCTTCACCTCTGCCCAGGACACGACGACTACTTCCTGATCGATCTCGATCCCGGCCAGGGCATTTTCGTACAAATCGAGTTCGCCCACCGCCTTGGTGACCTGGACATGTGGCTTTTCCCCGAAGGAACGACAAACCAAGACTCCGCGGTCGCTCTGAGCGCCGAAGCCGAGGACGTCGAGCAGATTCGATACGTATCCTCTGATGGTGGTACCTTCCTACTGTTTATCGACGGATTCGAGGATGCGGGCGGTTTCTACGACCTCTTTGCACGCCCCACCTGCCGAACGGACGCCGACTGCCCTTGCTCTGAGGAAGCCTGCGAAGACGGGTTGACCATGAGCTGTGTGCTCCGCGGCCGTTACTGCGAGGAGAGTGAGACGCCTCTGTGCGGCGATGACAACTTTGAGCCAAACAACTCAATGAACGGCGCCTCAGAGCTCGACGTGACCGATTCCGATCCCGTTTTGCTCAACGCCTTGGTGTGCGGTGACGATCAAGACTACTTCCTGTTAACGCTCGACGACGTCAGCGACTTGGCCGTGAGCCTAGAGTTCGATTCGGGCGACGACCTCGACGTGGCAGTGCTCACTCCCGACGGTGACGTTGTCGGCTTTGCCGGCACGGGCGAGAATCCCGAACGCCTGGAGCTCAGCCAACTCGGTGCCGGTGACTACGTCATCTACATCGACACGATTGCCGGCGGCACGTCCGAGCAAACCTATTCACTGCAGGTTCTGGTTGAGGGTGTCGACGCCTGTGAGAGTGACGACGACTGCAACTACACCCAGGGACGCTCGATTTGTGTCGAAGAGACGGGTGGCTGTATCGGCTATTCGCCTGACGAGCCCAATCCAGTCGGCGGCGAGTGCGACAGTGACGACGATTGCGACGACAGTTCCGAGTTCTGTTTGACCGGCGGCCCGGGTTTTGACGACAACGTCTGCTCACGCCGTTGCCGAGGCGACAACGACTGCGGGCCCGGTCTACAGTGTCTTTCTGGCGGAGGCCGATTTGGGTATTGCATCGGAACCTGCGAAGCCGAGACCGATTGCCCCGTGCCATACCAATGCAACGCCGGCAGTTGTGAGTATGTCGAATGCAACATCGATTCGGACTGCGGCGACGACCAAGCCTGCCTGCGTACCGATGATGGGAGCCCATACTGTCGAACATACGACGAACCCACCTGCCAAGATGAAGAGGCAGATGGGAATGGCCGCATGACAGACGCAACTGAGTTTCCGCTCGAAGACGGGAACCTCGACGATCTGACAATCTGTAACGCTGACCAAGATTGGTACTCCTTCGACGTGGCAGAAGGACCTGCGCTCGTCGAGATCAGCGTCGAGTTCGAGGGCGAGACCGACCTAGACATCTACTTCATGGACGCAGAGGGCGAGACCGTTGGTGCCGCAGTGACACCAACTGGGAATCCCGAGGTCGTACAAGCTGATTTCGTGGCGGCCGGTAGCTACTTTGTCCTCGTCAATCAGTTCGCTGGAGAAGGCGGAGACGCCCTGACGACATACTCGATCGATATTACCATCAGTCTCGTAGATGGTTGTACCGAAGAAGGACAGGAGTGCATGGAACTCCAGCCTTTCCGAATCGCCTGCCAGGAGGACGGTTCCTGCGGGTTCCTCGACGGAAACGGTGAGATTGAGCTCGGCGGTCTGTGTGATTCTCAAGACGACTGCTCTGATAGCGCCGAATTCTGCTACACATTCCAGTCCGCCTCTCCCGGCGAGAACATCTGTACCCGCCAATGCGGTGGCGGCGACGACTGCAATGACGTTGATGGCGCCGAATGCCGCAGCTTGGGCGGCCGCTTCGCGCTCTGCCTCCCGGGCGAGTAGGTCCGGCTCAGCCAAATCCACAGAATGCAGGCCCTGTGAAACGTGGGAGCCAAGTTCCCTGGCAAGCGAGCTATGGGACCAGTCGCGGGGCAGCGCCAGCCGGCACGACGGACTCTGCCTGCAGCTGGAACACGCCGCCGCCATGGGTTGCAACATAGAGGACGCCGCCGTCATCCGAGATCGCGAGCCGATTGACCGACGTGAAGCTCAGGCCCGCGTTTAGATTCGTCCAAGAGGCTCCCGAGTTGACCGAATAGCGCACACCGCGACTTGTAGCCACATAGGCAGTCGAAGCTCGTAGCGGCGTTGGATCGAAGACGACGTCGACAACGACCTCGTTTGGATGGAGGCCCGCGCTAGCAGGCCGCCACGTTACTCCACCGTCCACGCTACGAAACATCACGCCGGGGGAGCTTCCAGCCAACATCGTACCCGGATTGTTCGGATCGACCGCGATCGCACTGACCACCGGCGCATCACCGTTGCGACCCGGCATTGCAATGTTGGAGAGGCTCGTCGCTGGAAGCCAAGGCCCACGAACTCCCGGCTCTCGCGAAAACAGCCCGCCAGCTGTGGCAACCCAGACCCGATAGGGACTGGCCGTGACCTCGATGTCGAAGATATCGTCCCCGGCGAAAGGGGTACCATGAACGGCCGACCAGTGGTCGCCGCCGTCTGTGGAGCGCAACAATTCGGGCATCGGCCGGACGCAATCTGGTTCTGAACTGGCAGCTGCCTCCTGGCAGCCGCGGTGATAGAAGCCAGTGTAGATTTCATCCGGTTCACTCTGAGAAAACGCGAAGTCGGCCATGGTGGCAAAGGCCGGTATGGGTGAAACATCGGCCGGTGTGTGGGACGCTCTGTGCCATCGCACACCATCATTTCGAAAGACATCGCCGAATCCACCTCCCACGAGCACAGAGTGGCTTCTGCCCGATGGGAGGAAGGCGATCGCACTAGC
>CAZDBH010000262.1:0-11994 GCA_964503485.1 uncultured Bradymonadales bacterium
CGCTAAAAGCTAACGGCTGGAGTCCGGGGCGTTATACGCGACGGGCTCCTAGTGCTGAAAGCTCGCACGACACTCCACACGAAAGGAACCGTCGGGAATGGCGGCCTCAACGGCATCAGCAAAGCGCTGCCTGAACTCGATCGTGCAGTCTCGGCCCGGTCCCTCGAGAGTCGGAGAGCTCCAACTGGTCGAGTTGATCGCGCGACTCACCACCCCATTCACCGTTGCTTCCGACGTGCCGATCGATGCACCGAAGGCCAGCGTGTGTCCCTCGACATGCTGATCGAGACAGCCCTGCAGCTCGCCCAGCGCTCCCTCGAAGAGGTCCAGTGCGGCCTCGGGAGTAGACCCCTCGTTGTGGATACACTCTAGACCGTTGATAGCGACCTCGATGTCGATGTCGTCACGGATCGTGAGCTCCCAGCACATGTCCATAATCGCGTCTTTGTAGCGACCGGCACCGTCTGCGGTGCATCGGATTAGGCGATCGGGCAACCCGTGTCTGACATTCACGTTCCCGCCTCTGGCGCCACCTTGGCTACCGGTCCAGTCTGTGGGCTCCCGAACAATCGAGATTGTCACTTCGGGAAAGGCCCCTTCACCGGTTATGGTCAGACCATCTGCCGATTCGGCGACAATCAGATTCGCAGGAATGGAGAGATCGAAACCGAGGGCCGGAAACTCCTGTGGCGCGGCTTCTTCCAATTCGAACTGGGCTTCTTCCGGGGCGTCCTTCTTACAGGCTGAGGACAGTGTGGTGAGCGCAAGAACCAGGACAATATAGCGCAGCGACATCGAATCTACTCCGTGGTTTAGAGGCCTGACCTGTAGTAACCCATTTACGAGAACCCAGTCTAGGATGGGGGCGACCCGATTGTCGGCGCCTATATTTCGCTGGCCGCACGTTAGTTTGGGAGAGAGCGAAGCAAGCACTTGAAGGGATTGGTGTCTCCGGTTAGAAAGTCCGGGAGGGAGGATATCATGAGAAGTCACTGGATTTACGTCGTCGGACTTGTTCTGACATTGGCTGCCTGCAGGCCCCAGGCTGAAGAACCAACAACCGAGGTTGAAACACCAGAAGGTTCCGGTGAAGAAGCTGAGACCGAGGCCGGCGAGGATACTAATGAGGTCCCTGAACAGACGGTCGACGAGGCTGCAGCTTTGATGGAAGGTCACTACGTGACGGCAATGTCCGCCAACAATGCTGTGGTTCGAGGGAATCTCGAAGAATTTCGCTATCATTTGGGCCGCCTGGCGCAGAACGCTGAGCCAGAGGGTGCTCCTGAGTCCTGGCAACCTCACGCGCAAAGACTGGGAGAAACAGCAGCAGCCGGCTCGACCGCGACTGACAGCGTGAGTGCAGCCGTGGCCGTGGGCCGGGTTGGCGAGGTCTGTGGTCAGTGCCACATCGAACACGGTATCGAGTTGATTTATGGCTCGCTGGCGATGCCCGAGGGCACCGGTGTTGGAGCTGCCATGCGAGGTCATGAGTGGGCTTCGGAGCGTATGTGGGAAGGCATCGTCGACCCCAGCGCGGAAGGTTGGCAAGCTGGGTCTGACCAACTCGCGAGCCTCGACGTATTAGCTAACTTGTCGGACCCTTCGGATGAGCTTCGCCACCTCGAGACACTGCTCAAGGAGCTGGCCATCGAAGCCCAGGTCGCCACCACCCACTCGGATCGAGCACAGCTCTACGGTCGGTTGTTGATGAGTTGCTCGGGCTGTCACACCGAAGCCAACGTCGTCCTCGAGAGCGAGTAGCCCACCACTAGCGAGCATCCGGATCCATCAGGTCGCGTGCGTGGTAGGAAGACGCTTCGCGTCTCGCGAGCTCCGAGAGCCAAGCATCCATTCGCAGCACCAGCGCGTCTTCGAGCTCCGATCCCACGCCGGGTAAGGGGTCCTCTTCATACGGATCGCTCTCCAAGTCGTAAAACGACCTCAAGCGCGTTGCCAGGTCATAGACGAATTTGTGGCCTCGGTAGACGACAGCGAAGCGATGGCGATTGGCTTGCGGGGTCTTCGTCATTTCCCACTGACGGGCAAACTGGGTCCCATCCGTAGGTGGATTGGCGCCCGAGAAATCCTGACCGAACAACAATGCGTCGATTGGCGCGTTGGCCGTCGCCAACATAGTCGCGGTCGCGTCGAAACAGTTTGCGGGTTCAGAGACCACGCCGGCGCCCCGCCGTGGATTCCAAATCACCAGCGGCACGTGCAAAAGTTCGTCGTATACGCTGTCGGTATGATTCAGCACACCGTGGGCACCGAGGCTCTCACCGTGGTCGGCTGTGACAACGACTACAGTTCGGCCCATCAACCCACTCTCGCGCAGCTGCTCGAACAACGGCCCTAACAAGCCATCGATGTGGCCGAGTGCGCAGTAGTAGCGATCGTTGCGAGGCATGTCGTCAGTGCATTTGTCATCGACCAGGTAGGGCGAGTGGGCATCGAGAAGGTGTGAGTACACAAAGAACGGCTCCGCTAGCGAGTCGGCCAGAAGGTTGCTCAGCTGATCGATCAGTATCTCGTCTTCGTGATAGTCGAGGAATTCTTCGATCAGATAGCGGGCGCTGAAGCCCTGCGCCAGTGAGTGAATCAGCCATTCGATGGTTAGGTTGTTGAGGAAAACTGTGTGGTAGCCCGACCGAGTGAGCGCGTGAATCGCTGGCAGATTCTGAGCGTTCACCTCTGGTCCGATTGTGTTTCCTGCCAGTAGATCCGGCACCGATAGTCGGGTACCGGGGCCGCAGGTCCTGTAGTTGGTCAACTGCAGGGAGCGGTCGGCGAGCCGAGCCACGTTGGGCATCAACTCGCCGTCGATTCCGAGCGGCTGCTCCAGATCGAAACGCCAAGCGTCGATGACCAAAAACAGGATGTTCAGGGGCGGAAGTGACGGGTCATGTGGCGTTTCGTGGTCCTCGAAGAACACCGCGTCCGGGCTGAGGTCACCGCCGAAGCAGTTTTCGTCAACGCCGTTTCCTGGGATGTCCACCTCGCCCGGTCGGACTCCTGCATCGGAGTCATCGCAATCGTTACCCACGAGGTAGCCGAACGAGACCGTGGCTCCGTCTCCATCCCGATCGAGCTGCAGGCTGCGCAACGGAGTAAGCACCCATCGATAGGGAGTCGCCGAATAGAAGAGCTCCAAAGCTGGTGTAGTAGGCGTCGCGGCAAGAGACACGGCCCCGACCAGCGCCAAGGCGGCCCACACCAACCAACTCCGGCGGTGAGTTTCAGCGACTGCCTTGACCGGCCCCAGACTTCGCACGGCTACAACGCAGGCCATCATCGTCGCAAACGAGACAAGGTGCAGCCGCCCGTAGCTGGCCCGAAAGCGGCTGGTCCCGAGGTACCAAATCAAAGCGACTGCGACGATGGCGGCTATCGAGAGCAGACGCCAGGCAGAAGGGCTGCGCTCAGCCAGTGCTCTGCACTGGATCCGAAGGCCCTTGGCCAGTAACGAAGCGAGAGGAGATAGGAATACGAGGCTTGCAGCGACTAAGTAGACGAGGTCGTGATGCGGCACCCAGTAATTTGTGCCCCAAACGGCGATCAACAAGACCGCCCCGGCAGGGAGTCCGAAGTGAACCGCCGCGCTAGGCCAGTGGCGCAGCAACGATGCGTCCTGAGCGGGCGACACCATCCGACCGATGGCTAGCCACAGCAGGAAGCAGATAGCGAATAGGGCCACGACACCGAGCCCAGCAGCGCCAGCTTGGAGGTAGTCGGTGGCGCCCGGCTGGTATGTCAAAACGGCGTACTTCAGCCCGAGGACTTTGGCGACCTCGGCGGCGGCAAGGGCTATGAGCCCGGCGACGCCGACTTCGTTGAGGAGGCTCCGCCTAGGCGGGTGGTCTTGGGGCATTGAAGAACTTCTCTGCTAACTGAGAGTCGTTGCAGAGTAATTGGCGAAGGCCTGTTTGCCAACAACCCGCCCCTCGTGTCCCCAACCGTCTGGACAAGGCAGATACCAAGGCAGTAGGTCTATGATGCGGGAAGAGCACCACCAAAGAACTGTATGAGCAAGGCGTCCAAATCCTTGGGACCAAAGTTCCCACTGTCACTGTTTACTCTCCTTGCGGACCCCGTACGCAAACAGCTGTTTCGGGTCGACGCTGAGCGGGTGATGGCCATGGCGGAACGCTTTACGGGTCTTCACGACTTTGGGCCGCCCGACTTTCGGGACAGACTCGACGAGACCATCGCTAGTCTGGCCCAAACCGATTGGAACGCCATGGGCCGGTTTGGGCTCCGCTACATCCTCCACTGGCATTTGGCCAATCGACTTCGAATCGTCGAGTTGCTCAAACAGCGACCAGATATCAAGGGCATCAACATCGAGCGGCCAGTGATCATCACTGGGCTCTTTCGAACCGGAACAACCTTTTTGCACAACGTGTTGGCCGCCGATCCGAGCAATCGAGTCACCAAGTTGTGGGAGGCGGCCCGCCCAGTCGGGCGTAAGCGCGACTTCCTCGGCGACGAGAAGTGGCGACGCTGGCGGACTGGACACGAAGTAAAAATGGACGAGGTGATGATCCCTGAGCAGGCCGTCGCCCACCAGGTTCTGACCGAGGCGAACGAAGAAGACTTCTTTCTGCTCGAGAACGACATGGCGATTATGAAGTTCTGCGTGGGAATGGGCGACTTCGGGTACGGCATGAAAATGCTCGAGTGGGATATGGTGGGGCCCTACAAATGGCACAAGCTACAACTCAAGATTCTGTGGGAGCAGCGCTCCGCCTCCCGCTGGTTGTTGAAGTGTCCCTGGCATCTGTGGAACCTCGAGGCTCTTCTGGCCGTATACCCTGATGCCCGGATCATCCATACCCACAGGAAACTGGTGCCCACGATTGGGTCACAATGCAGTCTGAGCGCCCGCATCTCCGCCAAATTCCGCCGCGATTTCGACCTCGACGCTGTTGGTGAATTCTGGTTGGAGTACTCCCGTCTGGGAATCGAGCGCGGTCAGCAAGCCAAGGACGCGCTCCCCGAGTCGCAGGTCTACGACGTGCGCCTCGATGATCTTCGAACACGCCCCATCGAGGTCATCGAGGACATCTACAAACGGTTTGATCTCCCCTTCGACAAGACCCTCGCAGCACTGTTGGCTGAGCGTGCCTCCACAGTACCGAAACTCCAGTATGGCGAGCACGAGTACGATATCGCTGACTATGGTCTCAACGAACAACAGATTCGGGCCCACCTTTCCGAATATCGAGAGCGATTTAACCTCTAATCCGGGCCGATAGCCCCCATCTATTCGATTTTGTTGGGAAAGAAAAAAGGTGCGAAAAAGTATTCGCACTTCGGGCTCAGTTTGGTTAAGTTAGAGTCTCAGCAAGAGGACTGGCCGTAAATCGGTATCCGGTTGTGGTACTCGAGGAACGGTCCCCAAGACAACAAGGCGTGTAATCAAGTGATGAGCCCTCCATCGATGGTGGTCTATCTACGGGTGACCTGTATTTGCATCCTAACCGTGAGCGTGCTCGGCTGCCGAGGGGAACAGTCCTTCGGTTCGCTAGCAACGATGGACGAGTTTCTTTGGGCTATCTGGGGCGATGACTCGGACGCGCAGGGCGAGGAACTGGTCACGGTCGTGACAGCCCGCAGGGAGAGACGCAGGGCCGCGCGGGTTGCACAACCGTGCGAAAGCCTATTCGGAAACCAGACGACCACTAATGGTCTACCTGAAGGCGCCAGCCAGCCATTCTGTGAATGTGGAGGGATCAGCTTCTCGCCGCCGGAGTACACCGAATCTGAGATTGAACATATGGCGTCGATGCGCCTAGAAAACCCAATTCCGCTCCTGACCGAGAACCCCTATCGGAGCGACGAACCGCTCATGGTGCAGCCGGGGGCGGTGTGTGGGGTTCTACTCGACCCGGCCGACTCGATGGCCTATCGGCTGCAGACCTTCGACAGTGAGGACGACGCCTTGGATGCTGGCGCGAGAATCACCCACGAGGGCAACTGCGGGGCGTGTTCACCGCTGAGCAATTTGGCTGTCTATGTTGGAAACGACGACCTGACGGGCCCGGCTCGACGGTGTGCCGCTCGCAGCTTCTTGGTCAGCGAGGAAGAGAGTATCGCCTGCATTCAGGAGATCGGCTTCGACCAGGCCTGTGCTCAGATGTGGTACTTCAATGCGATCAACACCAGACGCGCTTGTATTGGCGAGTGTGCCTTCGCCTACAACGCCACCTACCACAACGAAGACGGCTCGCTCAACGCCTGTATCCAGTGCGACGAGGACGAGAGTGGCCCCGTCTTCGCCGCCTATGCCGGTCGCACCCGGCGCAGTTCGGGCCTGCCCGCCTCCCTCGCTCGGCCCTGCTCTCAGGTTGCACAGGTCGTCCACGACTACGACTGATCAGCCCCCATAGTCTGCCTTTCCGCTAGACGATGGCTGTGGACAAGGCTGATCCGGTAGTGGAACATCCGCCCAACGAGCGGAGGACTTGATGCACCAGGACGGCACATTCGAGCTTTTTATCTACGATATCTCGTACTTTTCCGGAAAAATGCAGGCTTACCTTCGCTACAAGGAGATACCCCATACCGTGCGTGAAGCGCAGTGGAGGGAATTGGCTTTCGAGTTAGTCGAAGAGGCCGGTGTGATGGAGGTGCCGCTCCTGCGCCGACCAGACGGCGCTCTGATGCGCGACACCACGTCCATGCTGCTGTGGCTCGAACAGCGCTTCAACACGGCGCCGGTGTTGCCCGAAGACCCGGCACTCGCCTTCCTCATGCGCCTGCTCGAAGACTACGCTGATGAAGGCCTATGGCGCCCTGCCCTCTACTATCGATGGGCCTTCGACACAGACGCCAAGTTGTACGCCCATCGCTTCTTGGAAGACTTCCTGAAACTGCCGGGCGTTAGCGGGCGATTGGAAGGCGCTCAGCGTGCCTTTGTGATCGCACGGCAACGGCGTGTCTATTTGGCCGAGGAAGGCGTCACAGATGAGAACCGTAGCGCTGTCGAGCAGCAGTACCTCGACGAGCTGCGCGATCTCGAGATACTTCTGTCGGACCGGCCCTTCCTCCTGGGCGACCGACCCTGTCTGGTCGACTTCGGATACTTCGCATCCATGTTCCGACACTTCTCGATCGATCCAACGCCCAGCAAGATAATGCGCAATCGCGCACCCGCGGTGTACGCGTGGGTCGCTCGTCTGTGGAACACGCGGGCATCAGCTTTGTCCGATCGGGAGCTGCTAAGCTGGGACGGGCTCTGTGATGAGCCGGTGATTGGTAACATCCTGTCGCGGGCAGGCCGCATTTACCTCCCCTATCTGCACGCCAACGCCGTCGCTGTCGACGCCGGTAAGCTGAAGTTCGATGCCGAACTCGATGGACATGTGTATCCACGCATGACGGCGATACCCTTTCGGGCCTGGTCCCGAGAAGTTCTGATTCGGGAGTATGAGAGGCTATCTCAGCCCGACCGGGCGCGGGTTGACGGGTTGTTGGGGCCCGCCGGCTGCCTCGATTCTCTCTTGAAGGATCGTGATTTGGACTGCCACTACCCAGAGGGAAACCAACTGCCGGAATGCGTGCCCCGTTCGGTGAACCGCTTCGAAAAGCTGCGTCTACTTCTCACCGGGACACCGCATCACATCGAAGCTGGTAGACAGCGCTAGGAACGGCTTTGGCCGCGCGCCAGACCACGAGGTCGTCGGCCCCACTCTAGCGTCATCTGTTCTGTCGTTTCTTCAGTTCGGAGAACCTGCTTTGCCGACGAGAACTACCGTTGCGCGCCAGGCCCGAGGTCGTCGGCCATCGTCTAGCGTCATCGGTTCTGTGGTTTGGTTCGATTCGGGGTGCGGGACCCGGCGCCTGCGGCGTGCTACAAACAAGCAGCAACCTCGCGAGGGCGATAGCTTGTCCAGCACCAAACTCACAACCCAAAACGTGCCCGTAGCGTCTGGGCTTCCCCTCATTGGAAGCGCAATCGACTTGCTTCGCGATCCGATGGCCTTCCTGCTCGATCAACACGCCCGACACGGACCGGTCTTCCATGTGCGCAGCCCAGGCCGGAAGTTCTACGTGCTGGCAGGGCGCGACGCCAATCGATTTGCCTCGCGAGAAGGCCGGGATGCTCTTGTCGCTGGACCCTTCTGGCAAAAATTGTCCGAGGCAAGAAAGTGTCCCCACATGATTATCGCGGTCGACGGCGAAGACCACAAAACGCTGCGCAAACTCCACGGCCGCGACCTACCCAAGTCCCTGGTCGATGAGCACGCTGGCGGCCTGGTCGCATTGACCCGGCGGGAACTCGAGGAGGCGTGCCGTGAGAAGGGGCTCTCGGCGATCGATCTGACCCGGACACTCATCAGTCGGCAGGTGCACCACCTCTTGTCTGATGGGGCTGAACCGGTTTCTGAAGAAACCGTAATGGCGATGCTCGAGACCTTTCGCTGGGAGACCAATACCCTATTACTCGGCAAATGGCCGAAGATAGCCCTCAGACACCCGAAATACCGGCGCTTCCGGCGCCGTTCCCAAGCTTTCCTCGATGACCTGATCGAAACCTGCAAGACGAGCGTACCGCCCGGTTGGTTCGCTACGGTCATGCGTGGGCGGGAACAACACCCGCGGCTCTTCACGACTGGTGATGTACGGATGGACTTCATGCTGCCCTTTGTAGCCGGAGTCGACACTGTTGGGGCCACCCTTGCCTCACTCCTGGGTGAGTTGTTGCGTCACCCTCAGCTCCTGCATGACCTGGTCGATCAAGTCGTTGAATGTTGGCCCGACCGAGAAAAACCGCCTTCGGTCGAGTCGCTGCGAGGGATCGACTCACTCTACGGAGCCGTGCTCGAGACGCTTCGGCTGCATCCCTCGGCCTTCGCCGTCTATCGACAGGCGGCTTATGACTTCAACTTCTCAGGCTACGACATCCCAGCTGGGGCTGATGTGCTGCTCTTCACGACTGCAACCCACGCTGACAAGCGCTACTTCCGCGCGCCGGAGGTCTTCGACGTGACGCGCTACGCACCACCCCGCGAAGAGCATCGTCAGCCCTTCGTTCATATGCCCTATGGCGCAGGTCCACATATTTGCCTGGGTGCTGGCCTGGGTGAGTCGTTATTGCTGCTCGGGGCGGCCACGGTCGTGCGCTTCTTCGAGGTCCGAGGCGCAGGTCTCGAACATGTCGGCACACATCGGTATGACCCGTCGTTGGTGGTCGATCGCCGCTTTGAGGTTACACTGTGTCCGCGCCTTACCGCGAAGTCGTCGGCCACACGCTAGCGTCATCTGTTCTGTCGTTTCTTCCGTGCTGAACAAACCCCACAGGACGCCCGTAGACCCTGCGTTAGCCGACGAGAAGTACGTTGCCCTTATAACTCCGCCGTAGTTTCAAGCCCCACCTTGAACGGGTCTGAACAAACTCCACAGGACGCTCGGAGAACCTGCTTTGGCCGATGAAAACTACCGTGAGGCTGAGGGTCAGTTACCGAGGAACAGACCGCAGTCTGGACATTCTTCTGGTCCGGCGTCGAATGCGGTGAGACAGGCGGGGCATTGGTCTTGCTCAGCGCCGCATTCCTGCGCGGTCGACATGGCCCGCCGCTGCTCCTCACTAAGGAGGTCGAGCCACTGGCGGTTGAGTATGTGAGCTGCAAGGGGTTGGTCAGGGCCCGCGACCGCGAGCCACAGGGTTCCGCCCCCTCAGGTATTCGCCTTGCAGGACTCGGGCCGGATGATTTCGCTCTGAACTCCAGCCGACTGCAGAGTCGAGGCGGCTCTTCTCAGATCGCCGAGCTTGCCCTTGAGTATGACTACCGAATTCTGATTCATGTTCCCTCGCTACTGATTTGGTTAGTCGGCGGCGACGAAACCAATCGCACGTCTTGTCACTCACTTGTACCCGCTCACAAGCGCCTGTGGGCGAGATAGTACACTCGATTGATGGGATTAAACCAGATGACGTCCGACGGGCCTCTGAAGTCGAGTCGAATCACCGGGCCCTTTCGCTACTGAAGGGGCCAAGAACTTCGGACGAAATCTGGCGCGTTGCCGTGGCAGGCCATACAGACCGCCGCCCCTCGTTCGTAGACTGTTGGCTCGCCGCGTGGGTTGAGGTTGTACAGCTCCACAAAGAGCCAGTTGGTCGCGGACTCACCATCCTCGAGTTTGATTGTGAGGTTCACACCGCGCAGCGTCATGAGGTCGTCGTAGTAGACTTCGCGGATACCGATCGAGCCCACCGGGTGGACTGAAGCTCCACGGGCCAGAGAGGCAGCCAGAATATCGTTGACGTAGATTCGAGTTCCACCGCCAGCGGTCGAACGAAAGGGGGCTGGACCGTGCTCCCAGATAAGATAGCCGCCAGCCCTAGTCCAATCTGCCAGCAGATCCGAATCCACCGACATTCCGTCGAGCCAGGGCACGCCCGGAGTGAGGTCTTCCGTCCCCGTCGAGTCGACATCGGCCCGGTGACCCAGGTCCGACTCCGACGAGCTTGGAGCCGGCTCGCCCACCGCGTTGGGGTCGATCTCAGCCCAACAGCCCGCCAAGCCCGTGAGGGCCAGCAGAAGGAAGGGGAAGAGTACGGTGCGACTCAGGGCAGACTTCCTCACGGTACGCAGCTGTACTCGTGGAGTTCGAACACAACGGGGTCATCCCCGCTCTGCCAGCTCTGACGATAGGCGACTCGCCCTGCCTCATCGAAGGCAGTCGAAGAACAGGTCCACGTCTCGGTAGAATAGCTGTTGCAGTTCTCGATAACGCGTCCCTCATGGTCATAGGTCCACGTTTTAGAGCCTGCGACATCGCCCGATACGAAGGAGCCTTCGCTTTCGATTGGGCGTCCCTCTCCGTCGTAGGTCCAGCGCTCTGTCCGTCCGTCGGGCCCACCGCTTCTCTCGACCAGCTGCGTTCCTTCATAACGCCAGCTATACTCGGTTCCGGCAATCTCGCCCGACGAGAACCCACTGAACCAGCCCTCCCAGGCTTCCGTGGCAGCTCCGAGTCGAGTTTCGGTGGCTTCGATTGTGTGACGCAACACCCTGCCCTCGTGGTCCCGCTCCCACGTTTGAGCGGAAACCGCGCTGTCATCGAGCCATAGTTCCCGCTCGATCAGATTGCCGATTTCGTCGCGGGCGAATTGGAGCGTCCTGACTCTCAACTCGTCACCGTCTGGCGAGGACAGCGAATCGCTGGAGATGCGCCCGGACCCGTCGAGTTCTCGGGCCCGTTCGATGGATTGCCAGATCTCGTCGCTAGACCCGTCGCCGGCAGTCATTTCGCCGGCCTCCGAAACCATGCGCCCCCCTTCATAAACTACCGTCACGTCCAGGCTCAGTTCACGCCTGTTCATTGCCTGACCGTACCAGTCGGACCCCAAACCATCGTGTCCGAACCAAGCCAAATCGCCATAAGCCCAGCCGTAGCTGTCGTTGGCGTAGGCGAAACCAATAGCGTGGGGTCGTTCGTCCCGGGCAACACCGAGTTGGTACTCGACCTCCCGGTCTGGATAGCCGTGACCCGGCCCCCGGGGGAGCAAGTGACAGCCTCCGACTTCAGTTGGGAGTGCATTGGCCCACGGATCACCGTTGTACGAAAAATCGCGGTCGCGCTCGTAGGTATCGAGTCCACCTGGGTAGTACCAGTCGCCCAATTCTCCACCGTGAAGCGCGTGCAGCCGGGCCTCTGCGAAGGAAGTGAAGGTCCGCCCGATCAGCGTCTGTTCTTCGTCGAAATCCCAGGTTTCTGATTCGACCAGCACCTCACGGATGAAGCGCTCAACCGAAGCCGGCGACCCGTCCTCGTGGTACGCCCACACTGCGGAGTAAGAGCGATCGGGGTTGGTCAAATCCGGCTGATGTGTAGCGCGCTCGAGGCGACCGGTGTCGTCGTATGACCACTCCCAGCGCTGCAGGACACGTCCTCCTTCTCCCTGGCGCACTTCACGTGAAACCAGCCGTTCCCGGTCGCCTACCCGCTCCCAGACCTGTTCGGTCTCGAGTACGTTGTCTCCCTCTT
>CAZDBH010000263.1:0-11890 GCA_964503485.1 uncultured Bradymonadales bacterium
AACCCCAAACCTCGGCGCCGTCCCCAACAGCGGGGGCCAACCCTCACCCGCTGGGCTCGGAGTCTGAAGGTTTGCCGGTGAGAGAGCCCAACTCGAGCGTGAATACCGGCCGACTTGTCATCGTCAAAGGTTGCGACAGTGCGGCAGCTGTTTGTGTCGAAGCGAATGAAATGGGAGCTCTATTTGGCTCTTTGGCACAGGTTACGAATTATTGTTAGCAAATGGATTTCTGATGAATTGGATTGGGGTTACACTATGTTTATGCGCTTTTTTCTTCTTGTACTTCTCGTCTTCACGTTCATTCCAACCGTGTCTGCAGCTCCGGGACACCACGGGCTTCCGCCGGGTACCACCGGCGGAGATACCGGTGGCAAAACGCCAACCGGCGGCTGCGTAGAAGATCGTTACGAGCCCGATAGCCAGAGCAATCCTCAAGTCTTGTCGCCCGGCGAACTCAGCGACCTGGGTGTCTGCAATGGCAACGACGACTACTGGGCGATCGACCTTCGCGCCGGCATGTCGATGACAGTGTGGATCGGGTTCTCAAACGCAGTGGCCGATGTGGATATGACACTTCACAGCGCCGACTTCACTCAGATTGACGTCTCTGAGAGTGTTCAGGACTTCGAGGAGCTTCGCTATGTCGCCACGACAAACGAGCGGTTGATTCTGCGGGTCTACGGTTACGAGGGTGTCAGCAACATGTACGACCTTCGCCTCGACATCGAGGACTTCGGGCCGAGCTGCGCGGGTGATTCGTTCGAGTCGAACGACACGATGGCTAGCGCCTCGAGTGTCCCGACTGGCCTTCAGGATGCCCGAATCTGCATGGGTGATGATGATTGGTACGTCTTTGACGTTGAAGCTGGGGAAGGGTTCGACTTCGGAATCGAGTTCGACGGCGAGATGAGTCCACTGTCCATCGGTCTCTACGCTGAGTCATCTGGCCTATCGCCTCTCGAAGTGAGACGACCGAGTGGATTGACCGGCCAAGTCGCGGTCGATGCGGCGCCTGCCAACGGCCGCTACTTTGTGCGCGTGTTTGCCGACGACGGAGGCTACAACCGCTACAACTTCTCGGTCGCGGTGTACGAACCCGGACAGCTTCAATCTGGAACGGTCGCCGGTGCAATCCAGTACGAGGATGAACTGCGCGGTCCCGACGTCGTCATCGGCGGCGCCTCTACTCGTTGGTTGCCGGTGCGAGACGTTCCGGTCGAGTTGGTGCGCGCTTCTGACCAGAGAATTCTAGCGACCACCTACACGGACGATCGTGGCTCATACAGGCTTCCATTCACCCATCGCGCGGGTGGCGAAATCAACGTACGTGTCAGCCCGCGATTGGAGGGACCCGGTTATTCGATGCAGGTTACTCCTCACGGTGAGGGAGAGCGCTACGAGAGCCTTTCTGCGCCGGTGATGGCTCTGAATCAGAACAGGCTTGGGGAGTACACAGCCGATTTTCGTTTTGGGACGACAGAGCGTTTGGGCGGGGCATTCAACATCACCGATCGGTCGCTTGACGCCTTTCGCTTCATCGCTGGCCACGCTCAGCCCACCGATTTGGATCTGACCATCGTGTGGGAGCGCGGAGTTCCCCATTCCTGCACCTCTTGCTACAGCAACAACACGATCTCCCTCGGTGGTGGTTTTGACGACCCCGACGAATACGACGATTCAGTCATTCTTCACGAGTTCGGCCACTTCTTCATCGACGTCATGAGCCATGACGATAGTCCCGGCGGTAACCACGGTGGGGAACGAACCGACCCATTGGTAGCTTACGGAGAAGGGATTGCCACGGTTTTCGCGCTGATGATCGAAGGCCATCCGATCTACGTCGACACGATGCAATCGGGTGGCATGAACCAGAACTTCGAGACCGCGAACTTCCCTGAAGCGCGCGGAACCAACACTGGGAACGTGCACGGTCAAGTATCGGAATACCTCGTGATCGCCGTTATTTGGGACCTCTTCGACGCAGCACCAGAGCCGCACGACACCATTTCAGGAGGTGCAGAGTCGATCATGCAAGTGCTTCTCGAGTACATGCCGACAGCCCCATCCAACAACCAAGGAATTGCGGGCGCCGAGTTGGCTGATTTCGTTCAGGGCTTCCGCACCCTCTTCCCTGAGGACAATGAACACCTCGACCGGATTCTCACTCGGCATCAATTCCCCGCCGGAATCGAAGGGATGGCTGGGCCGTCAGGGGTTAAGTAGGGAGCAGCGGGTTAGGTGTTAGCTATTGGCCGTTGAGTCTTAGGTCAGCTTGCTCATACCTAACCGCTACCTTCCAATCTCGATCATCCCAGCTGCCCCTTCGATAGAACTCTGATCCGCGGCGATGGCCGCGACAGAAATCCATACAAAGCTCTCGCGCGAATCGCCCTGCGGCACGATCTCGGTCTCCATCTCTAGCAGAACAGCTATGGAGTCTCCGGGCTGAAGTGGTGAATCTGGTGTGGGTGATGGTTCGTAGGAGGCTTCGGTCGCGAAGACCTGGGAGTGCGAGTCATGGACAAGATTCCAGGAACCGGTGAGTCGTAGGGCTGACATCGGCTGTTCGGACCGGTTTGTCACCGTGACGCGAAGAAAGAGTCGAGTTGGGTAGTCGAGGACCTCGGGCTCACCCTCTATCTCGAAAGGAATCTCAAAATCGATCGGGTCGAGACCGAGTCGCTCAGCCCTATCTTCGGCGAGGGCTACAACCTCGGGGTCCTCGGGCGCTCTGCCCGGGGAGGACTCCTGATTCATGAAGTAGCCACCTACGACGCTTCCGCCGATGACGAGCGCAAAGAAGAGCACAATCCACAGGGCTCGACGCCTACTGCGCTCTTGGAACAACACCGAATCGACCATGCCCGAGTCGTGCTGACCCACTCTCGTCACGTCTCGGGGTTTGGCCCGGGGCGGAGGAGTCGGATCGGCCGGTGGTGGTGGCTCCTGCGGCACGATATTCAGGGTTCGTTCGTCTTCGACATACAGAGGGTTTCCGGCCCCCGGCAATTCGACTTGCACCTGGGGCGAGTCGCTGGGGCCGAACATCATGCCCGTGTGGTCGTGTTCAGCTTCGGTCGGCCCAGAGTCGTCAATCCCACTGGCTCGCAGTGCCCGTCGAATCACGCTGGCAGACCAAGCCTTTCCGTCAACTACACCGTCTTGGTCTCGGTCGGAAGCGCCGGATTCGGGGGCTGGTTTGGCTTTTGCCTGCTCGGGCGCCTCGTGGTCATCGGCTTGAACGGGGAAACCCTTGTCGGTATCGATCAGCTCCTGCGGAGCGGCCAATCGCTGCGGTGGCTGGGGAGTGTCTTCCTTCGGACGTTTCGCCGTTTTGGTTGGCGAGGTATGCGTCGTCTTAGTCTGCGTTTTTGCCGGCGTCTTGGGTACATCTTCTGGGGTGATGTTGATTGAGCGAATGGGGGTCACGCTGGGCATGTCTGGCCGGCTTTTGCGAACCTCTGGCTGGAACACGCGTTTCGGAACGGATGGCCCAGAACCGACTGCCGGCCGTCCTTTCCCTGGCGTCTTGTCAGGCGTATCTGCAGCCTTTAGGTCGTTGGTATCGACCGCTGAGACCCGAACGGTCGGCTGCATTGCGACCACTGAGGGCTCTTTGAGGCTTGCGAGCGGCTGCGTGACTTTGCCGTCGTCGCCCAATTCGACTTTGACGATCTCGCCTTTGTGGTCGCCGAGACCGGCCGGGTGATATTTGGCTTTGCCTCCGCACGTGGGGCAATGGATGGTCATACCCGGGAACTTGGCGGCACCGGCCACCACATCGATTCCCAGGCCGCAGCCCTTGCACTTGTACAGAACACCCATTCAAACTCTCGCTAACGTTGGGGGCAGTATAAACGTTCTATCCAATGCTGCTAGCTTCTCGCCCTTTCGGACCTCCCGCCAGTCCCCCGATCTGCCTGTCTGTCCCCCTACCCTGCCCTCGGTTTTTCGACAGCCAATGTTCCGGTACAAAAGTCTTGACATACGAAACCAGGACTCGTACTAAACCACCTCGCTCGGCGCTGTTCCGACAGTGCCACGCGGGAGTAACTCAGTGGTAGAGTGCGACCTTCCCAAGGTCGAAGTCGCGGGTTCAAATCCCGTCTCCCGCTCTGAGAAGGCCTCGTCAAATCTTCGATTGACGGGGCCTTCTCCGTTTCGGGAAGACGGGATGAACCCGCAGGGTTTATATACGAGTGACAATTTTCCGGAGCGAAGGGGACGTGAGTCCCTGTAGCCGGAAAATTTCCCGAGAATCCACGAGCCGCAAAGCGGCGTAGTACATCCCGTCTCCCGCTCTGCCCAAACGCACTGCCAACAGTTTGAGTTCCCCTGGGGTTTCCCCCTTCGACGACCGACGAAATTGTCGAAAAGTCCCAAGTTGGCCGCCAGGGTCCCAAGTTGGGTCCCAAGTGAAACCGGCAGAGTGTGACCTTTCCGGCCTGTGTGGTTTCCATTCTACACCCCATGATCGGCCCCCATTGTTCGGCTGATCAATCCCTCCACGGCCTTGCATTTGGCCCCGATCGGGATGCCCGCATAGCGCCGCGTCATCTCTTCTGAGCTGTGGCCCATCTGAGAGCGAAGCACGATTCGGTCGACACCGAATTCCAGGGACAGGGTGTTGAACGTACGTCGCAGTACCTGAGCGGTCACTTTGACGTCGATTCCGGCTGCTTCTGCGGCCAGGTCCAACGGCTTGTGCAGGGATTGTGGCATACGATGCACGCCAGTATCCGCTGGGAAGACCAGACCAGTTGCTAATCCACGATGTTGGATCCGGATCAGGTGCTCGCGGTGGGCCCGGAGCACATCAATGATAGGCTCGGTCAACGCGGCCTCTCGTGGCTCGTCGGTCTTGGTGCCGGTGACTTTACCTTTCCACACGCTTCGTCGAATGAGGATGCGTGTGTTTGCCTCGTCGATGTCATCCCAGGTCAGGGCGTAGAGCTCTCCTGCCCTCATGCCGGTGAACGCGAGTACGTACACTTCAGCGTATCGGTCGGGGCAAAACGTCTTCATCGCGTCCAGCAGAGCCTCCAGGTCTGCTGGCGATAGGGTCCGCATCTCTCGGCGTCGTATCAATCGCGGCTTAGGAGCCATGACACGATACGTCGGGTCGTTCGGAAGATTGAGTTCGGCAGCAGCGTCGCGCAGCATCGTTCTCAGAATTCGCCACCAGCCCATCACGGTCTCTTTGGCGTAGAGCCGACCGTCCTTCATGGTGGCGCGTTCTGACCAAGCGACCCAGCCTTCGACGTGGTCTCGGCTGATCTGGTCGAGGCGAACCCCGCCCAGTCTGGGCAGAATGAATTTGCCCAGTGCTCGCTCATAGCGATCTACAACGGATGGTTTAAGCCGCCTCGCTTTGCGCCCGAGCCACAGCACGCCGTAGTCGGTCACGAATTGACTCGATAGATTGAGTTGGACCCGATCCTCGCGTTGCGATTGCTTGAGCGCCAGCAGCGCCATCACTGCCTCTTCTTCCGACGTACCCGCCTTCAAGGTGCGGATTGCGTCGCACATCTTTCCCGTGCGAGGGTTCTTGGCCGTCGCACGGATACGAAATCGTCCGTCCGGGAGTCGATAGAGTCCCGGGTAGCGTGTTTTCTTCATAAACACCTCCTTCGGAATCTCCGTCGACGCCGGGCGTCCTGTACCGGGGATGGATGGTACTCGTGGGAAGGACTCCAAGGCAACTGGCCAGCCAAGCATCGAGGGTTGCGGGGAGAAACAAATACGGCCCACGCTTTCCGCGTCGGCCGTCTGGTTTCAGCTCTCCTCGCTGCACCAGTGAGCGAATCGACGAACTTCCGGCCAAGCGGCAGTACTCGGCGGCTTCGGCGCTCGTTAGGTAGGGTGACAATTGTTGGCTGATGTTCTTTGATCGTGAGCCCATCCTCGATTTCCACATTTGAGCGCTGTATCTCCCTCTGGGTGTTTTGCGCCCGACTTCGGCATTTGTCGCGACGGGTCAGCTCAATGTTCTTGCTCGATCGCAACATGCAAATTACACTGACAGGAGTATTGATTCCCGTCAACGGGAAATCATTGCATATATGGAACGCCACTATGAATCAATGGACCAGCTACACGCACATCGTCGGCGACGTCATCGCCGCCACCAGAATCTCGAGGGGAATGAGCCAAGCAGCTCTTGCCAAGAACACTCACGTCAGCAACGCGACGTTGTCTCGGCTGGAGCGCGGCCTTCAGCCAGTCTCGGTTGAGCAGCTCATCGACATTGGCAAGGAATTGGGCGTGACACCATCGGCGATTCTCGCCGAGGCCGATCGTCTGGCTGATAGGTTGGTATTATCCGGCGTCACTATCTATCACTACCGGCCCGCCAAACCGATCCCGACCGGCTTTCTCGCCTTCGGCGCTGGGGCGCTTGTGGCGGCGGCGGCACTGCTATCGCGAAAGGACGAGGAGTAGCTGTCACCTCGAGTTGACACTTCTGACACTTTTGGTTGACGATTTTGACGATTCTCTCTAGAGTTGGGTCAGTGTTGATGACGAGTCCTCGGAGGACGTTCTCATGGTTTCTGTCCCACAATCACTCTTCGAAGAGGTGAGCTCGGTGCTCTCGAGCGCTGGGCGGGGCGATCTAGTGGTGCGCCTCGACAAAGCCCTCCGACCACAGGAAACGCTGACCAGCAAGAAGGCGGCCGAACTTCTTGGTGTTTCATCCGTGAACACGGTCAAGAACTGGCTCGACGGTGGTCATTTCCCGGGTGCCTTTCAAACCCAGGGTGGGCACTGGCGCTTTCCTCGCGAAGAGGTGCTTGTCGTCAGAGAGCGGATGAACGCGCTACGAGAAAGGAACCGCCGCAAGGACCTCGCCCCGCCGGACAGCGATGGAAACGAGGACGAGCCGCCCCTTCTGTAAGGAATCAAAGTAGCTTGCGCATCGTCAGGTGCGGCACTTTGTCATCGCGCTGAACAAGCCCGCCAGGATCCTCACGAAACCCAAACTTCCGATAGAAACCAATGGCTCGGTCGTTGTCCGCTCGAACCCATAAGTACAGACCGACGCAGTCCGTTTTATCTCGTGCAAAACCCTCCAGCACTCGGAACATCGACTCGGCGAAGCTCTCATCGGGGGCGCGGGGATTCTTCTGCCCTTGAAACCGTGAGTAGAGTCCAGCTGCGTACACTGCGAGGTACTTTGCTTTCTCTTCGGAGGCGTCCTCTGGATGCCCACATTCCCGAAAAGAAACTGCGGCGTAGCCCACAACGTCGCCGCCATTGGCCGTGAGAAACTGGTAGGTGGGCGGCGAGGCCTTCCCCTTTGCCGCGTTGAACCACTGGCGGGAGCGAAAGTACCAGTCCACTTCGTCCATGCCGCTGGCAAACCCATCGAGATCCGGATGATCTGGTAGGGCAAACTGAATGTAGAGTGCGTCGGACATCTCGTATCCTCCACGTCACCAGGTAGACTGCGCGCACAGTTGTCGTCAAGACCCCGGAGAGACTTCACCCGGCCTGTTCCGCGCGTGACCAGCTTGATTGTTGGGAACTCAACAACGTAGACCGTGCTAGATCGTTTCAACCGAACGCCAGATTGCCTGCTCGCCCAGGGATGACTAGACTGTGTGCCGGCGGGATGCGCTCGTGGTCGGTAAAAGGAGACGGACATGGCAGATGAAGCATGGATTGAACGCATTTCATCGATGCCCGACGTACGGGGTGGTGATCCGTGCATCAAGGGCACCCGCGTCCCCGTCAGTGTGATCGTGGGTAGCGTCGCCGACGGCGACACTGTCGACGAGATTCTCGCCGCCTACCCCGCCCTGACGGCGCCAGATGTCCGAGCCGCCCTCCGATACGCTGCTGAGGCTGTGCGAGACACCAGTTTCTTGCCCATCGTGCGATGAATCCCTGGGCTGCCTAGCGGTCGTATCCAAGGATGGCATCCGCATTCGGCGTTTCCCTCACAACAAAAAATAGCTTCGCGTCTTTGCGGCTTCGCGTCTTTGCGTTGGATCGATACTCCAGCGGTCTGGTGCTGTACCGGCCACCCCGGGTAGTCCCACCTGGGTATTTCTACCCGGGTATTTGCACCCAGAATTTCGCTTGTTCATCATAAACTTAATATCTATTATGTTGAGAATGAACCCGGAAATACTCACTGTTCTGAGCACAAACGACCGAGTTTGGGCCGTTCTCGACCGCTTACGACACGGCGAGAAACTCCCCTTTGCGATGGTTTTTGATATGTACGCTCCCGGGACAGTCGAAGATGTATTGCAGCCAATCGTCGCGCTGGCCAATTCGGAAACCGGCGGCATCGTTTTCTTCGGTATTATCGGTCAGCCACATCTCACTGAGCGTGGAATTCGTGTTCCCGACAATTTCGAGCAGCTCATCGCTGAGGCGCTTGACGGAATCGCACCCATTCGACCGAAAGCGCACGCCGTCCAGAACGACAAGATGGCGGCCATCGTAGTCGAGTCAGTCGTGGGAAGATCTGGCTTCTGTTTCGATCGAAGGCTCGGTGTAGATGGCGGAGTTCGCGTTGTCGAGCGAGACCGTACCGCAGTTTTACGCGGCGACAAGCTTCAGTCCTTTCTCGACCGAGCTGGTCTCAGTGATGCCGAGCTGAGTTCTTTGATAACCAGCACCGAGTCCAAGCTCAGCGCCCATCTGCTCTCTCAAGCTGGTCTTTCAGTCGACGATCGAGACGGCCTGAAAGACATCGGTGTGATCGCAGAATTCGGTGGCCTAACCCGGGGGGGCGCACTCGCCTTCGGCTCGGAGTCACTGTTCGACCGCAACCCCGGGTTGGGAATCACGTATCGTTCGTACGACGACGGTGCCGAGGAGGCCATGGCCCGTGAGTTGGCCCCCGTCTTTGAGAAGTTCATTCGCGGCGGGGCGGGTGGTATTACCTCGCTCGCCTACTATCTGGTCGAGTGGCTACCGGTCAGTCGGCCCGCCGACAACCCACACGAGCTATTCCTCGAGCTGCTGGTCAATGCGATTGGACATCGGACTCTCGCACTTCCCAACTTCAGCGACCGTGCGCACGCCGTCCATGTCAGCGCGTTCTCAGACCAGTTGCGGATCGTCAATCCGGGTGCTCTTCCCAAGGGTCGAGTCCGGGCACTCGGGCGCGACCGCCTCGACGGCCGATTCTCGCGCAACCCAAATCTGATGCGCCTGCTCGGGCAAATGGGACTCGCTCGGCAGAATGGTCTCGGTCTCGCCAAAGTCCGAGCCCTCGCCCCTCGGCTCGGGTGCCGTCTCGAGCTGGTCGATCACGCTGACTCATTCGAAGCGCGCCTCATCGTCGACCCCGACCTGGCCGTCCGTGTCCAGCGCTACGGACCCGCCTCGGCTCCCACCCGAACGCGCATGCGACCCGAGGAGAGACATGCCTGCATCCTCGACGCCCTGGCCGACGACGAAATGTCGGCCCAAGACCTCGCCGCGGCACTGGGCTGGCCCGTACCGACGGTACGGGCAGCGCTCAACGTGATGGTAAAGGGGAAACTGGTCAAACGGTGCAGCCGGTCGGCGCGATCGCCACGACAGCGTTATCGGGCTTTGTGAGGCAGCTCTCATAGCGGGCACTGGTTTCGCACGGCTACTGACTGCGCCAGAGGGGTGCGCCGATGGTGCACAATCGTGTCCCTTTGGGGGGTCCTTAGACCAGGGTAAACTGACCCTCACAAAACGAGTCCTGCGAGCCGGACACCACACTCCAATCGACTTATGCTCGATTGTGGTCTCTTCGCCGCGCTCAGTTTCTCGGGCTCGAACTTCCATCTCGACCCGGAACCCGAACCAACTCGTGACACGTAGAGCCGACCTCGAACCTGAAACTGGTCCCCCAACCCGACGGCGGCTCACTCCGCTCTCTCGACCTCGTGGCCGGCTCCCCTGGAGGGGCCCCTCCGGCCTTTCTCGGCCGTCGCTGCGCTCGCCGCTCCTTCATCCCGAGTCTGTACTCGTAGTCCGCGACCTCTCCCAACCCGCTTGCGACCTGCGGCCGCCCGCCAACGGACCAACGATCCAACGGCCCGAAAAGCTCGGCGCTATTGCGCCGACCTGGCGAGGCGCAAGCCGATGGCGCTGTTGCGGTAGCCGGGCCCGTCGTCGTAGCGAATCGCAGATCGCACGCCGCGAGCGTTGTAGTCCCAGCCGCCGCCACGGCGGACGCGGTTCCGGCCACTGCTTGGGCCGAGGGGGTCGGTCACCCACTCAGAAGGATACTCTCCGTACCGATCCCATACCCATTCCCAAACATTGCCCGACATATCGTACAATCCCCATGCGTTCGGTGCCCGAGTACCCACCGGGTGGGTCTCCCTTCCAGCGTTCGAGCCGTACCAGGCGATCCCATCAACGCAGCTCTCGCCGGACCCGCAGTACCAAGCCGTCGTCGAACCGGCCCGAGCCGCGTACTCCCACTCCGCCTCTGTCGGCAGGCGGTAGCCCTCGCAGTCGAGACCGACGAACGTCACACTCGAACCCGACCCCCGATAGCACGCATCGAGGCCCTCAGAGCGAGACAACGCATTGGCGTACTCAATCGCCTCGTACCAATTGACTGACTCCACCGGGCATTCATCGCCGCAAGAAGAGAAGTGCGACGGATTGTTGCCCATCAACGACCGCCATTCGCCCTGCGTCACCTCATGGGCCTGCAGGTAGAAGTCCCGGGTGAGGACGACACCGTGACGTCGTTCGTCGTCGGCTCGGCCAGACTCGCTCGAACTCGAACCCATGCGAAACTCCCCCGCCTCGATGAGCACAAAACCGGGGGGATTTTGGCGTTGACATGCATTGCTGCAATCGTCGTCGTCCCGGCTGTTACCGTCGTCGCACTCTTCGCGTCCGTCGACCCTCCCATCGCCGCAGTACAACTCGACTGCGCACAGGCCGCTGCAGCCATCACCGTCGGTCTGATTCCCATCGTCGCACTCCTCACCGGTGTCAATGCGCCCGTCACCGCACCGCGTGACCTCAACCAACGCCGTGACCTCACTCGTACCGCCAGCTAGTACTTCGACTGTCTCCAGGTACGTTGTGTACCCATCGCGACTGACTACGACTTCATGTCGGCCCGGTTGAACCTCGACCTCGAGCGGCTCCGTCATCACCCGGCCAACCTCACTGCCATCAACAGTCGCCGTCACGCCCACGACGTTCGATGTGATGATCAACCGCCCCGGCAGCTCACCGAGACGTACGCCCGTAACCGTAACCACTTCGCCCTCCCTCAGTGTGACTTCTCGCTCGTTGGCACCGAACCCATCGGCAGTCAGCTCGACCGTCATGGGACCCGCTTCAAGCCCAAAGAACTGGCCCGGTGCGATGCCCACCGAGCGTCCGTTCACCCGTACCGATACGCGATTTGGGCTGACCTCGAGCACCTCGAGTACTGCCCCAACCGAGGCATTCGCAATCGGAGGTTCGGGAGCGAGCACGGGCTCGTAGCAGACAGCGTCCTCGCCTCCGCCCGAGGCCCACCGGGTGTAGCTTCTAGCCAACCTAGCCAAGCCGCCAGCCACATCAGCACCTCGGCCACCGGCGACCATCTCGCTGGTCACGAACAGCTCGTTGGGGTCGCGGCCATCGATGACGCGTAGAACGATCTCCCACTGCCCACCGACCTCGCGGCCGATCAGCTCGAGAACGTGGTCCATGGCAGCGACCCGCGCCGCCTGGAGCTGGCATTCTCGCTCCTGAGCCGGTGCCGCGTTGATCTGGGCGCGACACTCCGACACCACGGACTCCATCTCGCGATCGGCGGCAATCCTGAAACTTCCGTCGGCGGTCAGCGCCTCGCGAAACGCGCCAAGCTCGTCGGTCAAGGCACCGGCAAGCTGCCCGTCCTGCGACTGGGGTGGCAGAATGAAGACGGTCGTCGGATCGT
>CAZDBH010000264.1:0-11823 GCA_964503485.1 uncultured Bradymonadales bacterium
CACCGCGCCCACGTCGGCTCCCAGCCGTCTGGCGGTTGCGCACATGGCGAAGCCCATCTTACCGCTCGAGGCGTTGGTCAAAAACCTGACGTCGTCCAACCGTTCGCGGGTCGGACCAACCGTGACCAGTACCCGTTTTTCAGCGAGGGGCTTGGGCGCCAGGGCGTCGACTAAAGCATCGATGATCACATCAGAATCCGGCATTCGGCCTGGGCCCGTTTCCTTGCAGGCCAGCTCCGCCGTATCCGGATCGATCAGTGTCGCAGCCAGCAGTTCTTCGAGCCGCACTAGGTTGTAACGCACCATCGGATGGTGAAGCATCGCCGAGTTCATTGCCGGCGAAATGACGAGTGGAGCGGTCGTCGCGAGCATCACCGTACTGAGGAGGTCGTCGGCCAATCCGTTGGCCAGTTTGCCGACAAAATTCGCTGTCGCCGGCGCCACCAGAACGACGTCCGGCCACCGCGCCAACTCGATGTGTCCAATTTTGTCTTCGTAGTCAGGATCGAAGAGGTCGGTCCCCACAGTTGCACCTGACACGACTTGCAGACTGAGGGGCGTGACAAACTCCTGCGCGGCTCGCGTCATGATGACCCTCACCGTGGCACCTGCACGGATCATGTCGCGTACTAGTCCCGGAGTCTTGTAGGCTGCTATTCCACCTGTGACCCCCAGTAGTACGTTCTTTCCGTTCAGTTCGATTGCTCAACCTCCGCGTGGCGTCACCTTATAGACGTTGGCCCCCTTCCTCTCGTCGACTAACTCGAGTCGTACGAGGTGCAAGGCCAGCTTAGACACTCGGCGCGTCTTGGGCAATCGAATGTACACAGCCGCTTCATCCTCTACCTTGACGACACGGCAGTCGCCCAGGCGGGGATGCAACAATATGTCGCCGGGTTTGAGATCGACCGGCTCTTCGTCAATATCCTCTTCGACGCTCTCAACGATGTTTTTTGCTTTCGCCGCGGCGGCCGCCCACTCCGACTTGGAAGCCGGCTTGGGTTTGTCGGCTACTTCGAGCTTGGAGTCCGTCTCTAACTCGGGCGGCATCGGCACTGCCGGGCGAGTGGCTTTGCGCGGCGGAGCCTCCGCTTTTGGCTTCGGCGTCGCGGGTGGTTTTTTGGGAGCTGCGGGGGCTTTGGTTGCTTTCGGAGTGGTGGGGGGCGAGGCTTCGGTCTCGTCTCCCATCATCGTGGTCCACAGCGGAAGCCCAGTCTCGGAGTCCATCCCTCGCTCGACGATAACGTCGTCGAAGGTGTCGAGCACGAACTCAACCGCAAAACTGGTGGCGGAACGCAATTGTCCCGCCACAACTCGGCTCTGCCCGTTTTCGACGTAGGCAATCGTCGCGTGGGCATTGGCGACTGGAGTCGGCCCCATTTTTGAGACGTTTCCCTGCAGATTGACGAGTTCAAACCTTCCTTCTGCTTTGAAGGAGGTGACGTAGTCTCCCGCGGCGACATCGAAGACCGCCAACTCCACAGCACTGATGGTGCCATGCGCTCTGAACACTGCCAGATCGGCGCCGACCTCAGCACACAGCGTCAGAAAGGCCTCGGGCAGCTGGTCGGCTTTCTCGATTCGACCAATCAACTTTCTACTTTGACGGGATTCAACGTGGGACATGTTCTACAGCCTCGGGTTTGCCGGATCTTGCCCTCGTACACGGCCCCCAGCGGAGCGGGAACCTACAGGCGCTCGGATGCCTCGTCAACGGCGAAGCCTTCAGCGAACGGGTATTTCGAAAAGAAACTCGGCAAACATGATCGGTGCGGGTGGTAGACTGCCGGCTGGCCCGTTCCGAACCAAGAGATGGACCCGTTGCGCTTCGTCCGAATTCTAGCTTCAGCTTTCGTTGTTTTTGGCTCTACCGGCTGCGGCAGCGACGTGAGCGACAGTAGACCAGCTGCCGAGGACGCGGCCGTCCAGGACGACGTCGACCAACCGCAAGAGGACGTGGACGCTGATCAAGCGGCGGAACCCGCTGAAGAACGGGAGTGCAACGGGTGGGCACACCTCTGCGATCGGCCCTTTGACCAGGTCGCCTTCGCGACGACTCACAACGCGATGTCCAGCGAGGAGCAAAGATGGGTAGCGCCCAATCAACTATATGCTGTGCCCACTCAGTTGGCTGACGGAATTCGCGCCTTCATGCTCGATAGCCACCAAGGCTTGGGATACGACACGTCACTTTGTCACGCAGAATGCGAGTTCGGCGAGCAAGAGTTGAGCGTGGGCCTGGCCGAGATCGACGCGTTCCTGTTCGAGCATCCAAACGAGGTCGTAGCGATCATCTTCGAGTCCTACATCACCGCTGAGGAGACCCTCGAAGCCTTTGCTCAGAGCGGTCTTCTCGAACGAGTGTACGCGCACCCATCGGGCCAAGCGTGGCCCACGTTGGCGGAGATGATCGAGTTGGACCAGCGCGTGGTGGTCATGACGAGTCGTGACGGTGGGGGGTATGATTGGTACCACGATGTGTGGGACATCGCCTGGGAAACTCACTGGCACAACGAGTCCGCTTCGGCATTCACATGTCGAGGCAACCGTGGCAACCAAGACAACGACCTCTTCATCTTGAATCACTTCATCAACGAGCCACCGATTGGGGTCGCCCAGCCGAGTAGTGCCGAGAAAGTAAACTACAATCCGTTCCTCATCGAGCGCGCTCGTCAGTGTTGGGAGGAAGGGGGGCAGATCCCCAATTTCGTGACTGTCGATTTCTACAGTATCGGCGACGTGTTGAGCGTTGTGGATGCGCTCAACAACGAATCCTCGGAATAAAACACCCAATTCCGGTCGATTTTTTCACAGCCGAGTCCGTTCCTGGGAGGATGCGCTCAGAGAGGTGAGATGGCAGACTCCGTGGGCCGAAAACTAACTTTCGCAGCGCTGGTCCTCAGCGCCAGCGTGCTCCTGAGTCGCCTCTTGGGTTTCGTTCGGGACGCCCTGATCGCCTATCTGCTGGGCGCTGGATCCGAGACGGACGCCTACTACGCCGCGTTCACGTTGCCAGACCTGATGAACTACTTCCTGGCGGGGGGCACCCTCAGCATTACGTTCATCCCCCTCTACACGCGATTCATCGCCAAGGGACGCGACGAGGATGGCGACCGACTGATGTCGGTGGTCTTGACCAATATGGGGCTGCTGCTAGCCACGATGCTCGTGGTTGGCGAGGTCTATGCGCCTGAATTGGTCGGCAAACTGTTTCCGGGCTTCGGCGCTCGCGAACTAGTGCGAACCACCGAATTGACTCGAATCGTCATGCCTGCCCAGCTTTTCTTCTACATTGGCGGGGTGTTGGCTGCGATCCTTATGGCGCGGGAGCGGTTTGTCGCGGTGGCAGCGGTCCCGCTGGTCTACAATTTCTCGATCATCGCCTTCGGCATCGTGTTGCACGATTCGATGGGCGTGGCAGGCTTCAGCGTTGGAGCGCTGGTGGGCGCCTTCCTCGGCCCATTCTTGATTCCATTGCTTGCGGTTCGGAGGGCGGTGACGTTCCGGCTTCGACTGAACTTCCGCGACAAGGACTTCCTGCGCTACGTAAAACTCACGCTTCCGCTAATGCTGGGTGTCTCTCTACTGACGGCGGACGAGTGGATCGGTCGCTTTTTCGGGTCCTCGATGGAGCGCGGAACGATCACTTGGCTGAACAACGCGAGGCGACTCATGTTGGTGCCGATGGCTTTGATCGGTCAGGCGGCCGGTCAGGCGGCCTTACCTTTCTTGTCTCGTCTCGTCGCCCAGCAACGAACCAAAGAAATGCGTGAGGTTCTCGGGGCCACGTTGAGGGCGGCCGCCTATCTCGCAATCGTGTGCGCTGCTTTCGCCGCTGTTTACTCGGATGCGATTATCGCCATCGTTTATCAGCGGGGCGCGTATCTAGTCTCTGACTCGAGCCGAACAGCGGCCATTCTGTTGTGTTTCTGCCCTGGGATAATTGGCTGGACCGTACAGGTCGTTGCGGTACGTGGTTTCTACGCACACTCCGACACGGTCCGCCCAATGATCATCGGAACGGTGGTCACCGGGTTATGTCTGCCGGTCTACGCGGCTCTGGGAGAACGGTGGGAGGCAGAGGGGCTTGCCCTGGCGACTTCCATCGGAATCATCTTCAATGCCGCGGCAACGTTGTTGCTGCTGTCGAAACGCTACCAGGCCATCGACTGGGCCGGACTTGGTTCTGGCTCTCTCAAGGGAACAGTCCTAGCTCTGGTGATGGCCCCTTGCCTCATCCTGGTCCGAGAGTCGGTCAGCGGGCCCTGGCTCACGCTCGTAGTGGGATTTGCGGTTTTCGCAATCGTTGTTTTTGTCGGCTCGTTCCTCTTTGGTGGTACGGAGCGCCAGACCATCGAGCGGGTGGTTCGAAAATTCTCGCGGGGAAGAGGGTCGCGATGAAGTTCGCAAAAAAAAACCGCGACGCCTAAAGCGTCGCGGTTTTTCGAGTCGCAATTCAGCACCTGTTGGTGCCAAAGAGTGTTCTCTTACAGCTTCTCTTTGAAAGCTGGAGCCGGCTTGAAACCCACAGTCTTGCTGGCTTTGATTCGGATCTTCTCGCCAGTCTGGGGGTTACGGCCATCACGAGCAGCCCTGCTCTTGACAGTGAAGGTACCAAAGCCGGGATAGCTGAAGCGTCCGTCTTTGGAGATTGCGCCGCGAAGGCCGTCGAACACTGCGTCGATAAGCGCTGTAGTGTCCTTTTTGCTGAGTCCTTCTGGTGCGGTATCCTTTACTGCATCTATAAGCTCCGCCTTGGTCATAGTTTTCCTCCGTGTAATCCAAGGTTCAAGTTAATCTCTAACCGTTTAGATAGGTTAGAGAATCTTCTGATTAACGTGAGGCGGGAGTCTAAGCAGGCCGATCTGCTGTGTCAAGCGCTTAGCGCCCTGTTCTGACGCAAAAAATGAGGGCGCGCGCGCCTGTCGCGAGTAGCTTGCGACAAACACTATTGATTTCAGGGAGTTTCGGGTCAGCACCCGCCTAAACAGGACGAAGCGACCCTATTATCCCCCATGAGTTTTGGGTCGGTTGAACCTCGGGCAGACTCGGAAAATCAGGGTAGACTGGGGGTCGCGAGAACTGCGCTCCCGCTGAGGACGAGGAGTGGTTCGTGAGTTGGCACCTGCCTCCCGGCCGAGTGCAGCGCCCCTTTGGAGAGTGAGAACGTCCACACTGACGCCTCAGGCCGGTCGTCCGAGAGTTGGAACCGAGCCTCGAGCTTGTCACCGTGATAGACAGGGGCCAGGAACTCCATGCTTTCGATGCGAGCCAGGTATGCGCTGCCTTCGAGGTCCACCCCGAAGCTCTGGAGGGCGCCGAAGAGTTCGCCGACGAGCCATCCAGGGTTAACTCGGCCATCAGAGAAGTAGGCCGCCTCGCTGGGGACGTCTATTTGGAAGACTCGATCTTTCATCAGACACCATCTGCTCTGGGGGTGAAACGCAGCGCGCCGAAACCATCGGTCTCGGCGCGCTGTATCTAGACGGTCTGTTCAACGTTGATCAGTGATCAAGGGAATCCGCTGGGGAACAACCTGTGGACCCGCTCAATGTTCCGGGTCGGCCATTCGATGCGTGCTACATCCCAGAACTGCCTGTTCTCCAAAGCCGGGAAGGTGAGTGCGAAGCGCTCACGGCCGTCGAGGAAGATACGTAGCGTCGTGTTGGCAGGACCGTAGTTGTGATCGCTGAAGTAGAAGACGCCAACTTTGTATTGAATCGGAGCGGCGGCTGTCCCCTCTGGATTGTTGAGGTTGATGTTCTCGGGCCCGGCTCCGTCGGTGTCGTCGATATCGAGGCTAGGGTCGTCATCTCGGGTACCGCTGTCGCCCCAGTTGGGGTTTTTGTTTTTCCAGTGGCAATCCCAAGGGCCGGAATCCCAGATTCCGCTGGGATGCATGAAGTGCAGGTCGACGTCCGAACCGGTGCCCGCGCCAGTGTCCATCTCGTTGGGGTCGCCAGGTGTGTTCCAGACCAACTGAACGTGTACGTGCTCGTCAGGTGTAACGATTGCGAGTACTTCGGCCGGGTCGCATGATTCCGTGCCCTGCTCATCGAAGACCCGAAGCTGGAACGTGAAGCTGCCAGCGAGGTCAAGGAAGAAAGTCGGGTTGGGTACACTGTTGTTGGGTGCGAAATTGGCGGTGGAGCCTTCAGGTCGGCCAGTGACCTCCCACTGATAGGTCGCGATTCCGCCCTCGGAGTCGCTACTACTTCGACCATCAAACTCGATAGTCTGAAGCGGAATGGCGTCCATCTGGGTGTCCCAGAAGTCGGTACCCTGAATTCGGGCTCTTGCGACAGCGGTAGGACAGTGGTTGTTGGTTCCGACGCCGCGTACCTCGATTTCGAGGGGGCTCTTCACCTCATCGTTACTCTCGACGACCAACATCGAGCCGTCGGCGATCTCGCAGCCTTCCTCGTCACTGCAATCGTCTGGACGATTCTCAGGTGTGTAGAGGATCGGCGAGTAAGTGAGCAGTACTGAGGTCGAGTTCTGCGGAGCAATCGTCATCGGCTCGGTCAGATCCGGAACATCCGAAAGGACGTATCGGTCAAAGCCATCGAGTTCGTGGTGCTCGTTGAGCTCGATGTTCGAGAGGAGAAGGTCCTCCCTTTGGCTACAGTTTGTGATGGTGATCGTCTTGGGATGGTCCTCGCCGATGAAGCGCTGACCGAAATCGATTCCGTCTTCTTCGCTGACGACGATGCAGGCCTGGTCACCGTTGGCGACCACTGGTACGTCGACGTTGCGATTTCGGGCGTCGTCGGAGCGAACGATCATCGTCGCCTCATCGAATCCGTCATTTTCGGGATGGTACGTGACGTACATTGAAATCGCGTCACTCGGCTCGAGAGACAGAGGCAGTTCAGGCTCGTAGGAGGTGTATTCGACACCCATTCCCTCTTCTTCGGCAGTAGTGAACTCGAAGTCGAAGCTACCGGTCAAAAAGAGATCGTTGATGTCGAGAGCGCAAGTACCTGCGTTCGTAATCGTAACCGCGAGGGTCTTTGTGGCGCCGCTCGGAACTCGGCCGAAATCGATGGGGTTGGGATGGACACGAACTTGACCAGTCAATTCCTGAGGTTGAAGGGGAATTGGAAGGGTCGGGCGGTCCTGGTCGTTTGACCGGATAACCAAGTTACCCCGATCCGGGCTGCAGTCAGAGGGGTTGTAAACGACCTCGAGGAGACGAGATTCGCCGGGGGGCAGATTCATGGGGAACTCTGCGCCTCGAATACTGAATTCCGTACTTCGAGTATCGAGTTCCATAGCGGCGATGATCAGGTCGCCCGTTCCCACGTTTTCGACGGTCAGGAACTGGACGCTTTCGAGTCCAATCTCGCTACTGTCAAACGTGAGCACAGTCGGGTTCACTTGTAGCTTGCCCAAGCTGACACCTGCATAGGACCCGCCACCATCGTCTCCACAGCCTATCCCGGTCAGCGGAACAATCGTTGCGAGCACGCATGCTGCTAGCAGGCGAATGAGCCTACGCCCTTCCAACTTCTGCCTCATTCGATCAACCTCAATATGAACGCTTTGATAAATCAAAGGTGTGGTCTTTGGACGCCATACCCCAGGCGGGTGAATATAGTGTGAGTGTATAAATTCGTCAATATAAGAATTGGGTTGTAACAGGCCAGCATCGCCTCGGATTCCGGTCATTTCGGTCCTGTTTAGATCGGAACACCTTGGTGAGACGTTCAAAAAAGAAGGAACTCGAACACATCTTGGACGTCTAATGGTCTGGATCGCATTGCCTAAAAGGGACTGGAATGAGTAGCGCTCACGCTGAAGACCTCGCACTCGCAAAGGCGTGTTTGGAGTACGACCAAAGCGCCTGGGAGACACTCGTCCGAACCCACGAGACCACGGTTTATTACGCGATCCTAAACACGTTCAGAATTCACAACACCGATCCACACAACGAGCTCGTTGTTGAGCTTCAGAGCGAGGTGTTTTACCGCTTGGTTCGCGACGAGTTCGCCAAACTGCGACACTATAGCGGCCGGTCGAGCCTCAAGCACTGGCTCAAGGGGGGCGCTGGAAACTTCGTGATCGATTACTTGAGGAAGAAGAAGCCGGCCTGTGCGTTTGACGACCCGACTTTCGCGGCGCAAGGCGCGGCGATTCGGGATCGAGCGCCGAGCCCGGAGGACAACGTCTCACAGCAACAGGCAAAAGATCTCGTCCGGGCGCTGTGCGAGGAACTCGGCCCCTCCGATCAGGAGTTCGTCGAACTCTTCTTTCGGCAAGAACTCACATCCGAGCAGGTCGCTCAGAAGATGGGGACGACCGTCGGCGCGATCTACAGCAGAAAGAACCGCATTCGTAAGAAACTGCAGGAGCTCGTGCGCAAACGAGAAAGTCTGGCAAGAAGGCGGCGCTCACGCGTCTAGGGTGATGAGCAGTGGTACGCCGAGAATTGAGGCTGAGAATGCAATGTCCGATGACTCGAAACAACTAACCGATGCCGAACTGAGGAAGCTGTTCGAGCAGGCCTGCCGAGGACTGGACACCGTCGAGTCAGATTCGGTGCACCTGGACGAGGACGAGATCGTTCGACTCGGCTCGCAGCCGGAAGACAGCGCCGCGTGGTCATCCGCCAGCAGTCATCTGAACACGTGTCGCCTGTGCCGCGCGAAGGTCCGCGTGGCTCAGCGCTTGCTGCGGAGCGACGGAATCTCGCCGATTGCGGCGAGTTCTGACCGAGCCAGTCGCCTTCTTCCAATCATCCAGTCTGCCGTATCTGCAGAGAGCGCTCCAGCTCGACTGGAAGTGGTATTGGGGACAAACTCCAGTTTACGTGTTCGGGGGCATGACATCGAAATGCGCTACACTCGGGAAGCCCGCCGCGCGGTCCGACGGACCGGCGACGCTCAGACGGGTCAACCGGTTTCGTTTCGCCGTTCCTTTGGCCCCGTCGACGTCCGCTTGGAACTGAGCCGAGAGGCCGGTTCCTCGCCGCCAGCGTTCACGTTGACCGTTTTTGTGAATCCCTCTGACAACGAGCGTCTTTCAGCTGAGTTGGTGCTCGGTGACCGTACGATTGCGTCGTACCCACTCAAAGGAGGCCAGACACGGTTTTCGGATCTGCAGCTGGGTGCTTACGGGCTGCAGATTAATGACCGCCAGGTCTGCGTCGGCAAGATCCAACTCGGTGTTAGCGCTGACGAGGGGGCTCCGGCGTGAGAACCCACCAGCTGATCATCGACTTGGTGTTGCGCGACAGTGATTTGATCACTGCCGTCAGCACCCGAGGCGAACGGTACGGACCCATCCGTACAAGTCAGCGCCGCGCAGTCGATTGGTCGGAGATCCATAGCCGGGTGGACAGGCTTCAAGATGCCATTCGCACCGCCAATCATCGCGGCCAGATGATCGCTGAAGAAGTACGCAGTCTGCGCAAGCTCGGGGCTATCCTATTCGACCAACTCTTCGACGCGGAAATCAAGGCGTTGCTGCGAAACTCCAGCGGTGGAAGTCTTACTCTCGGTCTGTCAGAGGACTTGTTGGGTTTTCCTTGGGAGTTACTGCACGACGGCCGCCGATTCATCGGCGAGAAGTGGGCTGTTGGACGGACGATTCTGAGCCAGAGTGCGAACTTCGACAGGACCTCGCGCGACTTGGGCTCCCCTCTCTCGGCGCTTGTTCTGGCCGATCCCGCAGGGGACCTGCCGGAGGCGTACAACGAGGGTGTGGCGCTTCGTCATCTGTTCGAGCTGCAGTCTGACCTCGATCTGACATTCGCGACGACGCGAGTCCCTCGCAGATTCGTTCAGGAGTCGTTGCGAGAGCACGATATCGTTCACTTCGCGGGCCACATTGATGCGGCGGGCCTGAAGCTGCTCGATGGCGCCTTTGGCCCGAATGACCTGCGAGAACTGTCGGGCGGCCTCGCCATGCCCGCTCTGGTCTTTCTGAACGGGTGTGGGGAGTCATCTTCCTCGAACTTCGGCACCCGTGATTGTCTTGTGAACGGCCTGATTCGTGCGGGTGTCCGACACTGTGTCGCGGCCCTTTATGAGTTGCCTGACGAACTGGCTCGCGACTTCTCCCTGGCGTTCTACCGTGCTCTTTGCTCAGGTACGACAGTCGGCGACGCGATTCGCCAGGCCAGAATCGAACTCACTGAACGCTGCGGAACAGGTTCCATCAGTTGGGGCCCCTATTCTCTTTACGGTGACCCCGAAGCTCGTTACGTCGCGGCGCCAGAGACGATCCATCGGATTGAATTCGAGGCAGCCAAACCCGCCCTCGCAGCGCCAGAAGTCGAACAGCCGAGGCTTCGACGAACGGCTACGGCCAGCTCGTTGTCGGGGCAGTCGCGAATTCTCCACTCCGCCATTCTTCAGGCGTTCGCGATCACCGTCATACCCCTGCTCGCGATCGTGGCGTTCCTGTGGCTTGCTGGTGAGTCGGACAAACAGCCGAATCGCACCCCATCGACGGCCAACAGCGCTGTCACCCCGATCGCAATGCCCGATGAATTCAGCCCGATCCGTTACGAGTTGTGGAGTTCCAGGGATTCGGTATCCGGCTTTTCTTCGCAACGTCCGATCTACGACGGGGATGAGTTACAGGTTTCGGACCTACTTCACCTCAACATCGAGGTCCGGAAGGCGGCTTACTTGTACGTCCTGCTTATTGCCCAAGACCGGGTGGAGCTCCTGGAACCGACTGAAAGTGCTCTCGCCGATCTCTGCCTCCAGGGGGTGCACCGCGTCCCAGACAGCGGTGGATGGAGTGCACAAAATGGCGGCTACCACACCCTCGTGATCGCAACCAACGACTCGGAGTGGCCAGGCCTCGAAAACAGTCTGGCTCATCTGAACGACTTACTCTCCGTCGACCCGATCGACCTCAGCGGTGGTCCGCTTGATTTGCTGCACAGGCATCAGCGAGCGACAGACCTTGTGACCAACTACCTCGACCGGCATGAAAGCACGGTCGAAGCGTTGACCTTCGTGGTTCACAACCCGCCCATGTAGTTAGCCGGTGGTCCACCGCCTTTACGTCGCTGCCCGTTTTCATCCCTATCGACTTAGTGTACGTTCGAGCTGCCCGTGTTCATCCCTTTTCAGGCAATAACATGCTCTACCGACACCTGTTTTTCGTCGCCCTACTCTCCATGGTGAGTTCCTGCAGTGACAGCTCTGATCCGCAAGAGACGGACACAGGCCTAGCGGGCGACGTGGCCGATCAAGGCGACGGAGAAGAGGACGTTTCCGAACCGATTACAGCCCCTCAGATAGACAGTCTGAAGCTGACGGTTGACGGGCCGATTCTGCGCGACTCGCTGGGTCGACAGGTCATCCTGCGAGGAGTCAACGCGGGAGGGCGTTCTAAGCTGCCGCCGTTCTTTCCATTTCCATTTTCCGAGTCCGGTGACCCGCTCCAGGGCGACGCACCGGCCTTCGATGATGCCCTCGTGGCATACGTGGATCGCATCGAAGAGTGGGGTATGAACGCCGTTCGCCTGCCGTTCACGTGGGACGCCGTCGAACCGACGCGTGGCGAATACTCGGACGAGTTCGTCGAGCGCTACAGAGCGATGGCATCGGAAATGGGGAGCAGAGGCATTCGAGTCATCGTGGACTTTCATCAGGATGTGTTCGCACGCCCCTTCTGCGGAGATGGATTCCCCATTTGGGCCATCGAGGGTGATGTGCCCGAACGTCCCGAGAACTGTGGGCAGTGGTTCTTGGGTTATCTGAATCCCGGGCCGGTGCGGGATAACTTCGACCGTTTCTGGGCGAACGAGGATGGGCTGAGAGACGCCTTCGACGCGATGTGGACCCATATGGTGGGCGAATT
>CAZDBH010000265.1:0-11805 GCA_964503485.1 uncultured Bradymonadales bacterium
CTAAAAGCTAACGGCTGGAGTCCGGGGCGTTATACGCGACGGGCTCCTAGCGCCAAGTCCAGTCACTCCTGAGCCAGGTTTTACTGCGCTCGGTCCACTCGTCGAACTCGGGGTCCCCTTCTCTCAGTCGATGAAGAATCAAGCAGAGCGTTCGCAAACGGATCCAGGTATCGAATTGCTGGAGTTCTCTTTCGTCGACCGGGTAGGCCTGTCGGTACCCCTCGAGAAACCACTCCAGGAACTGGCTGCGCTGGTCCGCCATCCTGAACACCCACATTGAGCAGGCGATATCCCACGCGTTCCAATGGTAGACGCAGTCGTCGAAGTCGAATATGGCGATGCCCCCTTCGATGAGGTGAAAGTTGGTTCGCTCGAAGTCGCTGTGAACCAGCCCAAAAAAGGAACCGTTAGCTTGTTTGGCGTTAAGCCACTCGACCATTTCGTCGGCCAGGGTGAGAAGGAAAGGATCACTCACAGAAGAGGGGCACCTCACCGCAGTTAGCTCGGTCGCGTGCCACAGGGGCCGCGATAGTCCCGGTGGTGGTTCATAGTCTTGCGCAAGGGAGTGGAGACGACCCATGGTCTTGCCCCAGTTCCGGAACAAAGAGGCGTTGATGTCGTCGGAGAAGAACTGGAAACACCTTCCCTCCACCTTCCGAAAAGCAGTTGCGAAGCAGGGTTCCTCACCATTGTCGAAGGGCACTACCCGCCTTCCCGAAGCGGCCGCCACTGGGCGAGCAACGTTGACTCCGTTGTCGTGAAGGTATTCGACGAAGTCGAGCTCGGCTTCGAGTTGATGGCTCGGACGATGCGATTCGGTGCTCAAACGCAGAATCAACGGGTCGTGCTCGCTTTGAATCTCAAAGACAGCGCTCTCCCCATCCCGGATATGCCTCAAGGACGGGTCGGATACCCACAAGCCCGCGAGACGTTCAACGTCGCAGCTGTTTGTGGTTGGAGGTCTTCCCATTTTGCTCCCGTCGAAGTTCGCAAGCACTACCAGAGGGCACAAGAGCTCACAAGAGCGAGTCCGAACGCCCGGTGAGGAGGCGTTACCCGAACAGCAAGTGGGTTTCTAGTTTCGCACCGCAGTAGACGCACGAGCCGCGCCGGGTGTTGCCGGTACGTCCGCACTGAGCACACTCGACCGGCTTGTGGGCGACCTTGCCGTTTGCGCGCCCACCGCGCTCATCAACTTGTTGGATTCGCTCGCGGAGGCCCTTTTCGTCGATGTCCGTGTTTTCTAACAACAGTTCCCACAGCGCTTGGCAGGCCAAACTGAGGCGGTCAACCTGGCGTTGAACCGCACTCAACTGAAGTTGGACCTCCTGGGCCTTACTCGTGGCTACGGAGGATTCAGCCTTAGCCTCGCGCGTTCGTCTTTCTTGACTCAATTCCCACAATAACAACGACATCGTCACCTCCTTCTGTGTTGTGGGGGTACTCGCAAGGTGCAGGCCAAGCTGTGGCTGTGTAGTAAGGTGTGGAAATCAAAGAGTGTTTTGGTCTTGTTGTTGGGGGTGTGGTGAAAGAGGCCCATGCGTGATGCACAGGTGCTGCTTTTTCTTGCGGCGACCAGCGCTGGGGATGGTCCTCAATAGGATTCAGCCATTAAGGTGAAGATCCCCCGGAGGCTCCGTTCGCTACAGCCCATGGGCGCTCACCGGGCTGCCCACCACCGAACAGCTCTTCGAAGGCGGCCCCCGAAGCCAATGTGTGGCGCAGCCCACCTTTTCCTATATTGGCATACCTGTTGCTGAGGTGGGCCGTGGTTCCCCCGTTCGACGCTCCCAACCAGAAAGGGAGATGAAGAGATGAAGAGATTCGGATTGCTTGTGGCTCTACTTGTCGCTACGGGGTGCGCTGAGCCCCCTATCGGTGATCTCGGTCCCGAGGAACTGATTGTCGAGGGTCCAAACGGTCATGAGATGACCCCAGCGCTCGAGAGACTGCTCGCGCCGGTGACTGAGACCGTCGTCCAGCTCGAAGAGACGACCGAGGTGGCGATCGCGGAAGTTGACATGCCAGTGGTTGAGAGTGCTCTCAGCGAGTTGGTCTTACCGCCGGGGAGCAGGGCGGATGTCGCCTTGTTTACTGAGCTCGGCCTCGATCGCGATGATGTGGCGCTGCGTCTGGACGCACAATCGCTCGAACGATTGATAATCGGTAGTGAGGCGGTTATCTGCGGCACGGTCACGGCCACTGTTACGGCTCTAGCTCACGACGGCGTTCGCAGTTTCGCCTACACCGAAGTTACCGTAGAACCCACCTATCTCGACTTGATGGACGTCGTCGACGTGCCCACCAGCTTCCGTTTCTGGGGTGGGAGCGTCGACGGAGTGAGGTACTATCGGTCGACCGCACCAGCAGGGGTTACACGAGGCGAATCAGCCTGCGCCTTTGTCGACGTTCATGAAGATGGCACAGCCTGGCTCTCGGGGGTTGGAAGCTACCGGCCGCTGATCGAAGGACGCCTTCGAGTTGGACAGATCGAGCTGAGCTTCGACGCCTTTGATGCCCATGTCAGTAACATTCAGAACGACCGAGGTGCGCGATGAAAAACCGACTCATGCCGATGATTATTCTATCTGCGCTCGCACTGAGTGGGGCCAACGCGAACGCGTATTGCCTCAACGGGCTAGACGAAGGTGACGGCGACACGATTACCTGGGCCTATGACTACGACTCCCTGATCGCCTACAACGGGGCCTATACGCCAGGAGTTGATGCCCATTTCACAGCGCTTTGGCCGCGCACATTTTCGGCAACGGACACTTGGAACAAAGCTGCCGGTCTGGCAACGACGCTGGAGCGCGCGACGGCTCTGTGGTGGTCCTCGAGCTGGGGTACGCCACGACCCGATGTCATTGTGGAGGTGAGCTCGATCGATTCCTGCGAGCCGCTCACCGCATACGACCTTCAGTACGGAGATGGTTGGCTCGGCAGAACAGTCCAAATCGGGGATGAGACCACGATTGAGCTGAACGGCTGCGCCTTTCGATCAATGGACAACCCCAGTGCGCTTCCCCTCGAGATCGACTTTGATTCAGTGCTGGTCCAGCAGTTTGGTCATGTGTTGGGACTGAGCCACAGCGATGACGGCTGTTCTTCGCCAACCGTTGGGCCTGGGGTAATGCATTCTGGTGGGCCGTTTTTCCCTTCTGGAACATGGGTTTGGCTGAGGTACGACGATATCATGGGTCTGCGAGACGCGCACGGCACGCGAGTCCGTGACATCACCCGAACGAGCGGCTTCCAGCCCACCCAGTTGACGACCGGGGTTGTGCTTCCCGGTGGACAGACACTCTCGCAGGTTTCGGCTTCGGTGACGCCATCGATGGCCGACGACAACCATCTAGCGGCATTTGTCGGTCCCGACAATCAAGCGCGAGCATTTAACTTCGGCCTATACAACCAGCCAACCTCCTATGCTGGCGATATTGTTCACTCGCTTGGCGAGACCTATCAGACACCCGTGGCAGCGGTCGGCGGTGGCTACGAGATGGTTGCATGGTACGGGTTGCAGTCAATGGGGTTCGACCTGTTGATCGTCGCCACTCGCGAGACCGGGGGACAATGGACGACGACTTGGGTGCCCGCATTCCCACAAGGGCTGGGCGGGGCGGCCTATCACGAGGGTATGGGGCGCTTCGTCATAAGTCTGCCCGTCAGGGATCGAGCCGCCATCGTTACGATTGACCCGGTTAGCAACACAGCGGACTTCAACCCCGTCGAAGACGGGATGTCCGTAAGACACGTTGGCCCACCACTGATCAACAGTGACGGTCGCCTCTTGGTGCCTGTGGCTAGAAAGGGCGAAATGCAGACCATCCAAGTCATCGAGTTTGCGACAACCCACCCTGTGACTTCTCTTGGTAACGCCAGCGCGTTCAGCACAGGTCAGTGGGGTGGTGGAACAATCACCGGCGTCACCGATCCGAGGGGAATCTACGAGACCACGATTTTCTCACCGATGCTGCCGCTGCTCTACTCCCATACACTCGTTCAGGGCTTCGCCGGAAACGGACCCGGCGATGTGGCTGTGCAGCCTGGCGGCCCGGTTGGCTACACCCCCTACAATCCGTCGGACCCACAGCCATACGAGAGTCTCTCGGGGACCATTTCGGCTGGCGCAGGGACCTACTCGTTCCTGAGTACCTATCTTTTCTACTTCACTTACTTCCCCACCGGCGGGACGCTTCTATAGATCTGATGCCCGGTCCATTCAGCCATCCGTCTCGAGATTCCGCTTCACGTAGTCGATGAACGAGCGGACGCGAGGGGCCAAGTGACTACTGCGCAACCAGACCAGCCAGATATTCCCTCCCGCCAGGCACCAATCTGGTAGCACGCTGACCAACTGGCCCCTCGCCACGTACTCGGCAGCCACAAATCGCGGAAGCAATCCGAATCCAGCCTCTTCGGCAAGTAGCGCACCCAGCGGGGCAAAATCGTTGAGCGTAATCTTGGGAACGACGGGCACAGTGATAACACTGTCGGTCTCGCTGTGTTGTAGTGGCCACCCACCCTGGAACGGGGTCGCAGTATGGCTCAGCAGGTCGTGGGCCTTCAGTTCTGTCGGATGCGTCGGTTCACCCACTCGCTCCAGATAAGACGGGCTTGCATAGATGCCGCCACCGGAGTCACCCAGTCTACTGCACATGATGCTTTCGCTGTCGGGCAGCTGGGGCGGACCGAGGCGAAATGCCACGTCTAAGCCCTCCTCTACCAGATCGACCATTCTGTTGGTCGCCATGACCTGAAGCGAAACGCCGGGGTAAACACGGCGAAATCCCGCAACCAGCGCCGCAAACCGAGCGGTGACTCCGAAATCGATTGACACCGTCACACTCAACTGACCGCGGGGTTCCTCAATCGCATCACTGAGATTGCGCTGCGCCTCGGCGATCTGCCGAAGGGCAGGAGCGCAACGGGCCTGAAGGGCCTGGCCGTCATCTGTCAGAGTAAACGACCTCGCAGAGCGCCGGAGTAGTGCCACGCCAAGGGACTGTTCGAGTCGGGAGAGGCGCCGGCTCACTGTTGACTTCGGAACGCCCAACTGCCTGGCAGCACTCGACATTGTCCCAACTTCAGCGACACGAACAAAGGTCTCGAGATCGGTTAGATTCATAGTCAGCCCCCATCGTTGCGTGAGCGCAACTTTTGGTTGCAGTATTGCAGGCTTGTTCCGCCATTGGAACTGCGTAGATTGCAATGGCGACAACCGGCGGACCGTCCGCGGTCGCTAGGAGGAACAACCATGACTGAGGGCAAGAAGCAGTTTGCAAAGTATCTTCTGGTGTTTGGCCTGGGCTCGGGATTCGGGGTAGCTGGCGGCTTCGCACTCAACGACTACGTCGAGAGAGGTGATCCGGACCTGGTTCAAGAAATCCAGCAGCAAGTCGAAACCCAAGGTGAACTCGACGACTTTTTCGCACAACAGCAACGCGAGGCTCAGAACGGCGTCGCAGATACGAACCCAGATCAGAATCAAAATCAGGAACAAGGAACGGAGGAATAGACATGGGAACCAAAACAACTGCAGCATTTTCTTTCGTCGTGGCACTACTGGTGGCTTCGGCCGCTTTCGGGGAGGCACGGACCTTCACGTTTAGCCCAGGCGGGCTCAGCCAGGCGGTGTTTCACTCGGAAGCCCCTCTCGAGAGTATGACCGGCACCTCGAACGCAGTCGCCGGTGAGGTAACTGTCGACCTGTCTGCGCCGGGAACCGGAAGCGGGACCCTGTCGATTGACACTGCCTCATTCCGTACGGGAATCGAAATGCGGGACGAGCACCTGGCTGGCGAAAACTGGCTCAACGCAGCGGCATTTCCTCAAATCACTTTCGAGGTAACGAGCGTCAGCGTGCCAGACGGATCAACCCTGGAGAATGCTGCTCCAGTCAGCGCCACTGTCGTCGGAAACCTCAGTCTTCACGGGGTTACCAAGGAAGTCACTGCCGAAGGTGAGGTCGCTTTCTATGTCATCGACGAAGAAACCCGCGCCTCGGGTGGAATGACCGGGCTGGTGGGCGACGCCCTGCGCATCGAGGTCGGCTTCTCGGTCAGCCTCACCGACTACGGGATCGCGATTCCGCCGGTACTCGCAACCAAGGTGGCAGACCAGATCGACCTGACTCTCAGACTGACCGGAATCGACCAGAACAACTCCTAGGCGCTCAACCCCGATCAATCGAAGCGGCCAGCGACAGCATCCACAAGCGCTCGCCCCGCAGCCTCTCCACCCAACGCGGCCATGGCGCCGACAATGAGATCGTTGTCGTACACTCCTGTGGTCATTGAATCGCTCACAATCCGAGCAACCGAGCCACGCCAAGACAGGCCGTGCCGACCGTTCTCGGTACTACAGATTGGCAAGGTTGTGGAAAACCGAACGTCGCAGGGAATCCGCCGCCGGGTTGAAATGTCTATGAGAAGATCGTCTCGCGAGCCTATCGTGACAGGCAGGGTAGTCCCTGGCGCCCAATCCCCAACCGTGTGACGCTATGCCCAGTATGTTGAAGACACTGAAAACCCGAGCCGAGATTGCCGTTGCATCGTCTGTTCGGATATCGAATGTGTGGCTTCTAGAACACGACGGTGGGCGCTTTCTGATTGATTCGGGTCACCGACTCGAGCGGGCGGCCCTAAAAAGGGACCTACGTCAATCCGGATTGGGGCGTGGGGAGATTACCGCTGTGTTGTTGACCCATCGCCACAGCGATCATGCTGGCAACGCTGCCTGGCTTAGACGGGAGTTTGGTTGCGAGGTGTTTTGTCACAGCGCCGACGCCGCAACTCTCTCAGGCGCACAAGCGGCGCCGCGCATTGCCGGCAGGACAATCAGCCCGGTACACGATGTGTTGTGCCGTTTCGAGGACCGGTTCCCAGCTCACTGCGAAGTGGATGAGCTCTACGAAGACGGCGAATGGCGATGGGGCTTCGAGGTGATCCACGTCGGTGGACACACCGAAGGATCGGTGATGCTCTTCCACCGACCAACCGGCGTCCTGTTCACCGGTGATGCCATCCTGGCCGGGCCACCGGTACAACGGGTCGTCGTCCGGCCGTCCTTGGCGGTTCGTCAGTTCAGCATTGACGCGGACGCTTGCCACGATGCGGTGCGCAGTTTCCTGTCACGCGACGAGGTCATTCGTACCGTGTGCACCGGTCATGGGCCAGCGATGACGAGTCGAGTTGCTGGCCACTTAGAGCGTCTGGCCCGATGAAAACCGCTAGCACCGAACCCGGCCGACTGACGATCTTTCGTGCTCAGTCCGACGATGATCTGCGAGAAATCCGTGCGTTGTTCTTGGAATACCAACGTTGGCTCAATCTCGATCTGTGTTTTCAAGGATTCGACGAAGAACTCGAGAAGCTACCCGGTAGATACGCACCGCCCAAAGGCTCTCTGTTGCTCGCGCGATATGACGACAGCATAGTCGGATGCGTCGCGATGCGCCCTCAAGCGGTGGGGATTTGCGAGATGAAACGGCTCTTTGTTCGGCCGGCCTGGCACGGCCACGGGATTGGCCGAAAGCTCGCCAGTGATATCGTCACAATGGCGCGCGAGGCCGGCTACGAGAAGATGAGGCTCGACACCTTGGACACGCTCGATAAAGCACTTCTGCTCTATGGCTCGATGGGTTTTCGGGAAATCTCCGCCTATTGCCATAACCCACTGGATAGCGTGAAATACCTCGAACTTGTTTTGTAGTTAGTCCAATCGAATCGCCACTCTCGAGGAGACATGCATCCGTTTTTTGAAGCCGATAGCATAGGCACAGTGCAGCAGGCCGTAGCCGATGTCGCGAAGCTCGATCGAATCGAGATGGTCAGCGGATGGAGCACCTACGGTGAGGACTGGCAGCGGCTCGAGTTTGCCGTGCCCATGCTGCATCCGGGCTTGGTCGCAGTCGCATTGGAGGGGTTGAAGGGCAACGGCCTGCAGGTCGATGCAGCCCAACTCGAAGACTGGATGCGCTACGACCGGGTACTGACCGGTGGACAGCTCACACCACACTCCTACCGTCACCGGGACTGCTCCATCGACGACGGTGGGGTCGCGGCGCTCAGACGAGTACTCGGCACGTTCGCCGAGCAGCTCATCGTTCGGGCCGTACCCATTCCGCCCCGTTCCCTTTGGCCGAAGGAAAAGGGCATCGACGGTCGCCCCCGAATATCTCGTCTAGTCAGCGCGATGTTACAGATGGGCTATGGCGAGCTCCTGACTCGAACAGAGGAGTCGCCCTACACGGTCGGCACCCTGCAACGAGGTCTGGATACCTACATCGCGGCGGCGCTCGGGCGCGATATCTGTGCGGCAGTCAGCGAAGCCCCTGAACCCGACTATGGATATGATCTGGACCCGACGATTCCGCCGAGCCCGGTACAGTGCCGCTGGCAGGGAGACACCTTGCTGGTTCAGTGGACAGACAACCGATGGTTTCAACACGGTGCGGACGGTTCAGTCGAGTCCTGCGAGCCGCCAATTCGCGACAACTGGGCCTTCTGGGAGGCAGCGGAGCGTTCGATGCTCCAGGACACGGAACAGCGAATCCACCTGCTCATGGAGGTGCTCGACTACCCGGTGGTGAGCGTTCCGACTCCAGATCGGCGTTTCTTTTGGGTCATGGACAAACACGGAAGCGGTGGGATTTATGATCTGAAGACTGGCCGGCTCGCGGCCTCCTGCCCAAAAGAGCGATCGTGGACTCTCCGGTTCTTGGCACGAGACGGGACGCTGCGAACCGTACCCGAAGAAGACGTAGAAGAAGCTCAGTACGACCTTCAGGATCGGTGTGCCGAGCTATCCGAAGTCTACGCCGTGTTATCCCAACCGGCCGCGATTGGCACGGTTTCGGGGGAGAATGGCAAACCGAGCTTTGTCACCTGCCGTGAAGGAATCACGCCTGCCGGGGTTCAAATCGACTTCCCCTTCTCGGCGTCTGCGTTCGACGCATCGGCGGAACGTTTGGCCGTGGTCGACCTCAACGGTGTGGTCATCTTGCGGGTCGCCGATGACGCTGTGCTGGCGACGCTTCCCCACGACTCGGGGAGGCCGGGTAGCAGTTGACCTAACCAACCAACAGACGTTCGATCTCTTTCATGGTCTCGACGTCGTCACCGATCATCGCTTTCATCGACTGGATCTTCTTACATACGATGTTTGCGATCCGGTGCTCTATCGTGTCGTCGGCATAGGCCCAAAAGACCTGGGCAAATCGACCGTCTCGATGGCAGCGGCCCTCGATCTGGGCCATTTGGATTGCCGACCAGCGCAGGTCATGAATAATCTCTGACCGGGGTGCGTCACTCCCCATTTCGGCACCGATCATCTCACCCTGATGGAGCGAAATCCCCTCCTCGACGGTGAAGAGCACAACTCGAGCCTGTCCGCGCTGAAAGCGCAGGCGTTCGTCCTCTCGGTCAGCAGTGGGCAATGAGCCGTGAATCAATGCGCAGCCTCCCTCCCCAAGCGCTGCTTCGAGGGTGTCTTGGATGGCATCCAAGGTCTCCAAGAACGCGACCGAAATGGCGACCTGCTGGCCATTCTCGAGCAATTCCAGAGCGAGCTCGACCGTTCCCTGAACCCGCAGTAGCGAGCTCTTTTGACGGAAGCGCAGTATCGCGGCAAGCGACGAAGCCGGATTCTTGCCGTGGGCCTCGAGATCCATTTCGCGCCGGAACTCCGTCCACAGCTGGTCGTAGAGTTGTCGAGCAGACGGGTCGAGCTCCATGGGCGTGAGGATCCGGTTTATCTCGGGCCAGCCGGCGATGTCTTGCGGTCGGCGCCTCATCCCAGCGGGCGTCTTCCCTTCGAAGAGGAGCGTGCGGACTTTTTCGCAGTCAGCCGGTTCTCCGCGCCATTCCCAACGACCATAGTCACCACGGGATACGCCGAGACCCTGCCGCAGGCACCAGCCTTCGAAGTCCTTCAGATTGCCGGGCCGATCGTGGGTGATGCGAGCCAACAGCGGCGCCAGATAGGACAACTCGAGCGGGTTCTGGCCAGCTGTCGCCGACAGCCACATAACGAAGTTGGCCACATTGTTGATCTTGGCGGCCATCTTGCTGCGTGCGGCTGCAGGGTTTTTGCAGCGATGGCTCTCGTCCCAAATGACGACATCAAATTGTGGAGCCTTGCCGACGCGGGCCAGGCCCTTGGCGCTCTTCACCTTCTTGCGGGCCTTTGGATTCACTTCGAGCAGTTTGCCGACTCGCTCGTAGTTCATGATTACCACCCGCTTGCCGGCGTCTCCCATGGCGAGCACGGTGCGGCGCCAATGAGCTACGACCGCCAACGGGCAGACGATGAGTACATCGACCGCTGTCGGGATATCGAGTACCGCTTGCCAGGCCGTGATGGTCTTCCCCAAACCCACATCGTCGGCCAACAAAAAACCGCCGTGACCAGCCTTTCTCGCAGCGGCAATCGCCCCAATGGCTTCGACTTGGTGGGGGCGCGGGACGAGTGTGCCACTCGACGGAATCACCTCGACTTCAGCCTCTGTCGTGTTGAGTTTTCGTTCGAGCCGGCGTTCATACGAGTATTGTTTGGATCGAAACGGCTCCAATGCCCTCGGCAACAGCTCGCCCCTGAAGACGAAGGCCTTGTTGCCCTTGTCCCAGCGCGCACCCGCGGCTGTAGCCACAGCGCGCAACGCAAATGGCACATCGAGGGCATGAGCTCGGCCTACTGCAGGGGGTTGCACCCGGAACGCGGGTTTCGCTGGTGCAGAGACTGTTCGTTTCGGGCGCATTGTAGCCATAGGAATGATTATTCTACGCCGGTGTCGGGATTGCTAATTGTCGGCGCGATTGAATTGACCCGATTCTCTCCGCCTGGTGTTGCCCACAAACCACAGACCGCCATTTGGACGGCATTCGCCAACGAGAACGGCCAGTGTTGCTCACAGTCAGGATCACAGGCCATACGAAAACGCTAGACCGAAACCGCGAGCAGATCGTTCACAAACTGCATCCAAACTGGGACCCAACTTGCACTGGATCCAAACATGAAAAAGCTCCTAGTCGCCAACCTGATAACTCTTTCGGCCTGTTGCTTCGCAAACCAGACGTTGGCAGATGGCCTCACCATCGCCTTCGAGATCAACTCGTCGCAGAACTGCGAGGCCAACAACGACGACATGATCGAACGGGTTATCGAGGTCTTGTCCGAGGCCGGCCACACCGTTCAGATGGTATCCGGCGGCGACATCAACAGCGCCGAAGAGATTGACCGGTTCGACGTCGTCCTCTTTGGTGCAGGTCGATTCGAATGCGGGTGGGACTTCGACCGCTTCGACGACGCGATCGCCGGTTATGTTCGCCGCGGCGGCGGGGTGGTCGTTACAGGCTGGATGGCCTACTACGCGGCTGACAATACAGAAGGCCAGCACTTCCCTGGCATCGAATCCGTCCTTCCGGTCCACAGGGGCACTCAGTACACGACAGGTGGCAGGGTGGATGCCCTTGGTGGCCACCCGATCACGCTGGGAATCGAGGGTTTTGACGTGCAGCTCTACACTAGCCTAGGTGGCGGGCTGCGCGACGGGGCGACTCCACTGCTGCAGCACGATACGAACGTCGCAGGCGCCGCCTGGGCCTTCGAGGATGGCCGGTCGGTTTACCTCGCGCCAGTCTATTTGGCCGCATGGCAGCACTATCAGAATGCGCACTTGTTAGATGGGAGTTCGCCCGATGCATTGCGCCTCTTTGTCCAAGCCATCGAATGGGCCGGTCGGTATGAGGCGCCCTAGGAGCCTGTCGCGCATAGCGCTCCAGGCTCCGCCATTGGCTTTTA
>CAZDBH010000266.1:0-11791 GCA_964503485.1 uncultured Bradymonadales bacterium
AGGCAGACGACTCATCGACTGAGATCGCCTCCTCCGAGCATGTGGAAGCCTCTGAGCCCGTTCAACACGCGTCCGAAGAGTAGACTGGCCCATGACACCGGGCGGCCCAATTCGAGGAATGGGTTTGCCAACCCGCATTTTGCACCTTACTATTGTGGAGTCCCTTACTAAATCCGATCGGGTCGATCCCGATTGTGGGAGCTATGGCCAGACAGCACAGAGCTAGGAGACGTGATCTCACCGGGTGGGAGCTTGATGGCCGCTTCATTATCGAGGAACGCCTCGGTGAAGGCGGGATGGGGACAGTCTATCGAGCCAGTGACCGGAAGAGCGGTGACCTGGTTGCCATTAAAGTCCTAAAGCGCCAACTCTCCACCAACGCGGAGCACATCGAGCGGTTTCATCGCGAAGCCAAGGCCATGATGGCCCTCAATAGCCCGTACATCACGAAGGTCTATGAGCTCTGCGCCCGTGAGCAGCAGCGAGTCTTTCTGGTCATGGAGCTGTTGACTGGACGGCTGCTGCGTTCGGTGATTCGTGACGGCCCCGTGGCCCCAAAGCTGGCTGTCGCGATCGCGGGTCAGGTAGCTGCTGGACTGCAGGTGGCTCACTCTGTCGGGCTCATCCATCGCGACCTCAAGCCGTCGAACATCATGTTGAACGACGAAACGGGCAAGACCCGAGTCAAACTGCTCGACTTTGGTCTGGTGAAAGCCGTTGATGGGATGTCGCATTTGACCCAGCCCGGCATCGTCGTCGGCACCGCGGAGTATGTGTCACCAGAGCAGGCAATGGACCAAGAACTGGGCCCCGCCAGTGACATCTATGCCCTGGCCTGCATCATCTATGAAATGCTTGTCGGTTGGCCGGTCTTTCGAGCGGACAATCCGATCGACGTGATGACCAAGCACGTCAAACAGATACCAGCCCGACTCAACACGATCTGCCCCTTTCCGGTCCCTGACCGCCTCGATCGGTTGGTGGCTGTCTGCCTGTCGAAGGACCCGGCTGACCGCCCGACCTCGGCCCGATCAGTACAGCAACATCTGGGTGCTTGTTTGCTGGAGATTCGCAAGCAGGAAGCCGCAGCCTAGGTTCGCTCCTCAGAACAACCGAAGGTTTCCATCGTCCTCAGAGGAAGTCGATTTGTTCTTGCCGCTCGGCAGGGACACGCCGACCAAACGTGAGCATCCGGGCTCTTCCATCGTGACGCCCACCAGGGCGTTCCCGCACTCCATGGTCCTGCGATTGTGGGTAACCACCAGGAACTGAGTTTCCGCGCTGAGTTCCCTCAAGAGGTCGACAAACCGCTCGATGTTTGCGTCGTCGAGGGGCGCATCCACTTCGTCGAGCACGCAGAATGGCGAGGGCTTCAACCTGAACGCCGAGAAGACCATCGCGATCGCCGTCAACGCCTTCTCACCGCCGCTGAGCAGCGTCATCGACTTCACTTTCTTGCCAGGCGGAGCCACAAAGACCTCGACCCCGGCTGTGAGGGGATCGGTTTCGTCGGTGAGCGCCAACGTCGCCTCGCCGCCCTGGAACAGCCTGGTGAAAAGCCCTTCGAACTGAGCCCGAAGGTCCTGAAAAGTGGAAAGGAATGCCTCTCGGCTCGCCCGGTCCAACTCGTCGATCGTCGCCCGCATGTCGGTCATGGCGCGGGTTAGGTCTCCCCGCTGCCCGCACAAGAAGGTGTGGCGCTCGTCGGCTTCGTCGAGCTCTTCGACCGCGGCATGGTTGACCGGCCCCAGTTTCTCGATGTCCGATCGCACCTTGTGCAGGGCCGCCTCAGCGTCCTCTGGCGCGGAGAATGTCTCCAAGAACTCGCGGGCCGCTTTCTGGTCGAACCCTTGCTGGGCACTGAGTTCCTGATCGGCTCGGGCGATCTCCTGTTCGGCCTGTTCGCGATGCAATACCAGCCGTTCGACCTCCGTACTGAGTTCGACCGCCGTCTTTCTCATCTGCCGACCCTCGGTCGTCTTCGCGAGCAGATCGCCCCTGACTCCCTCGAGGTCCGCACGCGCCTCGACCAGCCTCCCCTCGATCGAGGTCAGCTCAGTAGACATCTCGTCAGCCGTCTTTTGGTTGGCCTCGACCTCGTATTCCCGCCGAGCCAAGGCCTCCCCGATCTGCTTCCGACGCTCGTCGATTCGACCGATTCGTCGCGTTGCCGACGACTTCGCGGTGGCGCAGCGTTCGTGCTCTGCCTGCACCGCTTTGCGGCGCTGAATGCGTTGGCGCACGCGCTCTCGCCGCTCGGCCATGACCTGCTGTGCGGCACTGAGATCCTTGCGGGCCTTATCGAGCCGAACCAGTGCATCGGCTCGCTCCAGTTCGCAGGCCTCGAGTTCCTTGTGCACCGCTGCGAGCTGTTTGGCGGTGGACTTCGTTTCGGCCGCGAGTTCGGCCAGCCGTATCTCATCGCTCTCGACCGCGTTGCGATGGTCGGCGAGCTGAGCCCTGGCGCCTTGGATCTCCGCCCGAACGGCGGCCAACTCACGCTCACCCCCGGCCAAGTCATCCTTCGCTTCTCCGTGTCGTACCCGGGCGTCTCTCTGTTCGTGCAGCAGCGCCTTCAGGTCGGTACCCCGTTGACCCGAGAGGCCTTCCAAAGCCGCCCTGTCTTTAGTGAGCGAGTTGATTTGCTGATCCAATTCGACGAGTTCTCGTTGGAGCCTTGCTCGCTCCGCAAACGCTCCACCTTGGGTGTCCGATGAATGCCAAAAGCCGCTTTGAGTCGTGCAGTTGCCGCTTAGGTCGACAGTGAAGCCGCCCGCCTGGGTCTCCGCTTCGTCGAGCGAGTCAACGAGGTAGGCAGCAGCCAACATCTGGCGAATCACCGGTGGTATCCAGTCTGCAACCTGGACGCGGTCGAAGAGACCGCCGCGCTGCACTCCGGGATCCTCGTTTGCTCGTGCTTCGATACAGCCGACGACGAGTTCGTGCCGATTGGCGAAGTTGATCACCGCTATGGCTGCACTCGGGCTGTCGACGACGATGTAGCCCAATAGGTGCCTAAGAACGCCGAACAGCGCGCCATCCAGATCTTCGGGTACGACCAGGCCATCGGCCACAACCTGGTGCACCCCTTTCAACTCGCCAGCCTGTGATGCCCTCATCACCGCCTCCACCGCTTCGGCGCTGGATGCCGCGCTCGCTTCGATTTTGAGCTGCTTTTGGGCTTGGCGCGAAGCCAGAGACTGAGCGACAGCGTCAAGTTTCGGTCTGAGGTGCTCAATGTCAGCACGGCAATCTTCGACCTTTCGGTCCATCACCGCGCAGTCGTCGTTCCGTGAGGAGACAGCGGCTCGCAGGGTATCCAGCTTTGCCGAGAGCAGCCGGTCACGCTCCTCTGTGCGGCCAATCTGCACCTCCAACGCCTTGAATCGTTCGGATTGGCCTGACAGACGGGCTGTCAGCCGACCCGACTCGGCTCGGTTGCTCCGTTCGGCACTCTGTGTTTGGGCTCGTTTTGCGACGATGTTGCGCAGGTCGCCCTCGCTGCGATCCAGCACACGCTCCGACGAGGCCACCACAGCCGCGGCCTCCGTGACGCGGCTCTCGTACTGCTCGTCTTCTGGGTCGTTTTCGGGCTCCGCGGACAACTCCTCGAGCAGCTCCACTATGCGAGCGGTTATGGTTTCTAGCTCAGTTGTGAGCTCCTTTTCGTCCTCTGCAATTCGCTCGCGCTCCGCTGCTAGAGACTCCTGCTCGTTGTTGGCGTGCTCGACCGACTGCAGAAGGAGGTCGCGCTGCGCCTGAATTCGATACTTGTCTTCGGTGAATCCTTTGAGGGTCTCGTCGCGGGTGGTGACCGTCTTCTCGAGCCGAGCTTCCTCGACTTCGACTTTCGACAAGGCGACGAGGTGTTTTTTGCGCGCGCTCTCTAGCTTCTCTAACTTCTTGTTCGTCTTGGCACGAGTCTGGTCGGCCCCTTGCCGTCGCTCTATCAGTAGGTATAGCTCGAGCTGTTTTCGGTGACTCGCGAGCTTCTGGTGGCGTTTGGCGAGTTGGGCCTGACGCTTGAGTTGGTTAATCCGCTTTTTGACTTCGTCGATGATGTCGTCGAGGCGCTCCAGGTTGACCTTGGTCGACGTCATCTTCTGCTGCGTCTCTTTGCGATGGAATCGATAGCGAGTGACCCCGGCCAATTCCTCGACAAAGGTGCGCCGCTCGCTTGGCCGCGCGTTGACTAGAAAGTCGATCTGGCCTTGCTCGATGATGCTGTAACCCCTGACCGAGGCTCCGGTGCCGAGAAAGACCTCCTGAACGTCCTTGAGACGAACCGGCGAGCTATTGATGAGATAGGTTGCGTCGCCGGACCGATAGAGCCGACGGCCAATGCTGAGCGTCGACGCCGACGCAACCATCGTGCGAAGGGGGCTGCTGGCGATGTCGTCGACTGGGTCGGTGTTGTTCGATTTCTCGTTCTCGAAAGTGAGCGTGACCTCCGAAAAACCGGCCGGCTTTCGTCCGCCGCTCCCTGCGAATATCACGTCGGCCATTTCCGAACCCCTCAGGGCCCGTGCGCTTTGGGTCCCCATGGCCCAACGGATCGCGTCGACGATGTTGCTCTTTCCGCAGCCGTTAGGTCCAACGACGGCGGTGATTCCCGGGGACACTGGGAAGCCGGTCTTCTGGCGAAACGACTTGAATCCCTGCAACTCGATCTTTCTGAGTTTCATCCCTAGTCGTACATCCACCGCGTCGCGGCCCGAAGCCCGAGCCTGGTGCCCAAAGCCTGATCCGAAGCTTGACGGGAGTTCTAGGCGAGTGCGACTCTCCCGTCTGTTGCGCAAACATCGGGATTGTTTCAGTCGGTTTTGGGAAAGTCCAGTCTAAAGTCGGGACGAAAAGGCAGCGAGTTGCTGGTCTCACTGGCGCTACTGCTGGGACTCTGGTCGACGGCGTCGGCCCAAGAGGTCGCTGAGCCGTGCCACAATGTCGCAGGTCCGGTCTGCGGCGTCGACGGGAACACCTATCCAAGCGTTTGCGCCGCTACATCAATCCCGTTAGCCCACCTGGGGCCCTGTGTCGTCCACTATACTGAACCACATCACCACCTGGCCCACTCCTTCGAAGCAACCGTGCTTCCTGAACAAACTCTCACGACGGCCAATCAATCGGACCTGACTGCGGTCCTGGCGCTGGTTGGCGGAGTCACCGAGGTCAGAGGAGCACGGGGCCTCGGCGAGCTTCGCCTGCGAGGGCTTTCGGGGCGTCACACACTGCTCTTGCAAGATGGGCTTCGGGTAAACCAATCGCTGATGCCCGACCTCCCGATTCAGCTAGTGGACGTGAGTCAGGTTGAACGCGTCACCATCCTTCTTGGACCCGAAGCTGCTGGCCACGGCTCTGGTGCCTTGGGAGGTGTCGTCAGCCTGTCGAGTTCCATTCGAACCCTGAGAGATTCCGGCTTTCGAGGCACTGTCCGTACGCGCTTCGCCTCGGCGGAGCTGGAACGGGGGGCCTCGGCGGGTCTCGAGGGCTCCACAGGAAGTGCGTCCCTGCGGCTCGGATTGTCCGGGTTGGGAACCAGCCCGCTCGGTGCTGGGGGGGGGATCGACGCGAACAGCGCGGGTTACGACCAATTCGGAGGGCGGCTCGCCTTCCGCATCGACCACGACCGGTGGGTCTTCGAGGGACTGGGAGGCTACGCAACCCAGGTCGACCTCGATAGCATCGGGCAGGAGCCGACCCTGACCGAACGGTCTCGAAGCTTCAATTGGATTGGGTTCACGACCTATCCCACCCATCCCGCGATAGACCTGGCTCAGCTTCGTCTGGGGCTGCAGCGGGTTTCAGAGACCCTCGAGGTAGGTGCCGAAACAAACGACGTCACGGGCACCATGAGCCAGCTAGCCTCGAGCCTCGAGACCCACTTTGGGGACGTGCAGCTCGGTTGGGACCTCGATTTCGTCCACGAGACGCTTCAAACTGATAGCTCGGACCTTGCGCTTCCAGATTTGTCATCGTTTCGTGACGGGGCGTCGGTCGTTACGCCGGGGGTTGGGGTACGAGCCACGATTCCCATGGGTGAAAGTGAGTTCGCCCTCGCGACCCGAGTTGACTGGCGCTCCGCAGATGTCCCCACCGACGCGGGCGCTTTGACCTCGTCGGAGTTTGCCCCAAGCGCTTCGGTGAGCCTGTCTCAACGGTTGCTGGACGGATTGGATGGGTTCGTACAGGCCGGGACGGCGGTGTCCCTCCCCCACCTTTCCCAGCTGTTCGTTCTGGAGAGACGGGATACCGGGACATTCCTACCCAACTCGGAGCTGGCAGCGGAACGGAGCGCCGGCGCAGATTTGGGCATTGACTGGCGGTTCGAGCCGCTGTCGATTCGGGTCGTCGCAGGATACGCCTATCTATTCGACTGGATCGTCGTTGCTGAAACTGGCGAGTTAGATCCTGACAACTTGGATGCCTTGGGGCGCCCTCTTCCCAACCTGAAGGCGGCCAATCAGGCATCGGCCCATTCGGTTGCTGTGGAGACCGAAGTTGGCCTGGGATTGGGCGACATGTTGTTGGTAGCCCACAACCAGTGGATGTGGAGCGAGAATGTCACTAGTGGCTCTCCCCTCGCGAGTCTACCGCCTCTATCGGGTCGAGTTTCGCTTAGCTATCGGGGCTTCGATTGGTCGGCCGGCCCATATTTCCGCTACGCAGCTGCTCAGACACGAGGCGCCGCTGAAAACCAGTCCACGGGTCATGCCGTGCTCGGCATCCGCGCCGACGCGCGCTTCGGTTGGGCCCGTGTATTCGTCACCCTCGACAACCTCTCGGACGCGCGATATCGACTGCACGGCTCATCGCTCGACGAGCCGGGATTCAACGCCTCAATCTCGATCGCTACAGACTGGTACTGAGTCATTTTCCAGTTGCGCCGGCCCGAGCAAACCGGTAAACCGCGCCCCTTGCCGAGGAGAGTCGATGGCTGCCGACCAACAACGAGATCTGCTCAAGACAGACTCATATGACTACGAGCTTCCTCCCGAACTCGTGGCGTCGGTTCCCTGCGCCGAGCGAGCTCAGAGCCGACTACTGGTCGTGGATACCGATCGATTGCACGACCGCTCCTTCTCTGATGTTGCGACCACACTGAGGCCGGGAGATCTCCTCGTACGAAACACAGCTAAAGTCCTCCCGGCGAGGCTATTTGGCCGGAAGCACGCGACCGGAGGCAGAGTCGAATTGCTGGTTCTGGCCCCGATCAATGGCGATTGGTCATCGCCGGGCCCGTCCCAATTCGAAGCAATGGGCCGGTCCTCCAAGGTCTTGCGTCCAGGCACGACGATCGAACTCGACTCTGGGCACCGGGTTCTGGTCGATGCGAAGCGCGACGACGGTGTCCTGCAACTGACGTCGTTGGGTAGCGAATCACTTGAAGGTCTACTCGACGAGACCGGTGAGATGCCCATCCCGCCCTATATCGTGCGGGCCCGGACAGAGCGGCAACAGGACGCCGCTCTGGACATCGACCGAAGCCGCTATCAAACGGTTTACGCGGGCAGTCCAGGCGCCGTGGCGGCCCCAACCGCCGGACTTCACTTCGACGAGAGGCTCTTCACTCAAATCGCTGAGTTGGGCGTCCAGATCGCGGATGTCCATCTGGATGTGGGAGCTGGCACCTTCAAGCCGATCTCGAGCGAGACCGTCACGGGTCATCGAATGCACAGCGAACAGTATCGAATCGAACCACCCGCAGCTGATGCGATCAACGCTGCTCTTGGCGAGGGTCGACGAATTGTGGCACTGGGAACCACGTCGATGCGCGTGCTCGAAGACCAAGCAGAGCGCGGTGAGAGGGCGCAGGCCGGACGCTTCGCAACAGAGATTTTCATTCACGCGGGCGTACCGATTCGTTGGGTTTCCGGACTCATAACTAACTTTCATCTACCCCGCTCATCGCTCCTGACGCTCGTATGCGCCTTCGCGGGATACGACCGGGTCATGGGAGCCTATGCGCACGCCGTGCGCAACGGTTATCGCTTCTATTCTTATGGTGACGCGATGTTTCTGAATCGGAGTGAAACGTGTCCAAGCTGACTTTTACGGTGACGGCTGAGGATGGCAACGCGCGGGCCGCTACGCTCGAGACAGCTCACGGCAGGGTCGAAACCCCTGTCTTCATGCCTGTTGGAACCCAGGGGTCGGTCAAGGCGATGTCCCCTGAGGAGCTGGGCGAGGTCGGCACTCAAATCCTGTTGGGCAACACCTATCATCTGTATTTGCGCCCTGGGACCGACGTATTGAGCGCCCACGGGGGCCTTCATCAGATGATGGGGTGGGACGGCCCGATCCTGACGGACTCGGGTGGCTTCCAGGCGTTCAGTCTCAGCGATCTCAGCAAGCTGAGCGATGATGGGGTTCTCTTCTCGAGCCACATCGATGGCTCCAAACACATGTTCACGCCCGAAAAGGTGATCGAGATTCAGATGGCGATCGGCAGCGATATCATGATGCCGCTGGACGACTGCCCGGGTCTTCCCTGCCCAGAAGACCGGCTACTCGACTCGCTCCGCCGAAGCACGAGTTGGGAGCTGCGCTGTCTCGAAGCGGCAAGGCACGCGGAGGGATCTCTCTTCGCGATCGTGCAAGGGGGAACCTCACCCGAGTTACGACGCCGTCACGCAGGGGAGCTAACTGCCCATCCTTTTGCCGGTTTCGCCTTGGGTGGATTGGCGGTTGGTGAAGAGCCGCAGGAACGTTACGACACAGTCGCCGTCACGACGCCCGAGCTACCCCGTGACAAGCCGCGGTACCTCATGGGTGTTGGCACGCCACGGGATCTTCTCGAGTGCGTCGAGCGCGGGATTGACATGTTCGACTGTGTGATGCCGACGCGGAACGCACGTAACGGCCAGGTTTTCACCCATGCCGGCAAGATCAATCTGAGAAACAGCCGCTTCCGCACCGACCAAGATCCGATTGATCCAGCGTGCGGTTGCTACACTTGCCGTCGGTTCAGCCGTGCCTATGTTCGCCACCTGCTGCGGGCTAAGGAGATTTTCGGAGTGCGGCTGACGACGACTCACAACCTGGCATACTTCCACGACTTGATGTTGGGTGCCCGAGTTGCTATCAACAGCGGCTCGTTTGGCTCATACAAGGCGGCTTGCGAAGCAGGTTGGAAACAGGAAGCTCAGAACAACGCAAAGGGTGGGAAGTGAACGGTCGCAAATAAGGGTACCGCGGCCGGTCTTAGCTTGACCGCGCTACGCTTCTTTGCTAGAGCGGTGCGGATTTTCAGGTCGAAGCTACCGCGTTTTTTTGGTTGCCTTGAACGACCCGACTGATTGGCGAAAAAATGAACATAGTATCCGATGGAATATTGGCGTTAGCCGACGCTCAGGCCGAAAGCGGTGGTGAAACCGTTCCGACCACGTCCGGCACCGAGGCGCCAGCTGGGACCCCAGCGCAACCGAACCTGATGGACAGCTGCGCCGGCATGATGCCGATGATTCTGCTGATGTTCGCAGTGTTCTACTTCCTCCTCATCCGTCCACAACGGAAGGAGGCGGACAAACAGCAACGGTTTCTCGATCGGCTCAAAGAAGGCGACCGCATCGTCATGACCAGCGGCATTCTAGGTCGCATCGTGGCGCTCGAGCGCGCTACAGTAACTGTCGACGTCGGCGATCGGACCAGAATCCGGTTCCTGCGAGCACATATCTCCGGCTATCAGGAAGATCACAATCCTGACTCTGATAGCACTCAGTCTGACCAATCCGAAAACGATGACAAGGGCCGGAAGAAGAAGTCTCGACGATAGCATCGTCGCTGGTTTTCACTCCGTGGTGATCAATGCCTAAAGCTTGGAAATACAAAGTAATCTTCGTCCTGATGCTCGCCCTCATCGCGGTGGGCGTCGTGATACCAACGTTCTTCGCTCCAGACGACGACGTTCCGGTGGAGGAATGGCCTTCCTGGTACAGCTGGTACAGCGAGAACGTGTATGATGGCGTAATCGTTCGAGGTCTCGACCTTCAGGGCGGCCTGCACCTTCAGTATCGAGTCGACATCGAAACCGCCATCGAGCGAAAGCTCGACGGGTTCGTCATCGATATTCCCTCGCAACTGCGGGAACTTGGGGTGGAAGTCGAGGACCGCGATATCGTGAAAGTCGACGGTACGACTCTGCGGCTGACCCTGCCTCCGGGCGATCACGAGGACGCTCTCAGCGACATCCTTACCCGCTACCCACTCGACCAAATCGATGAGGGAGACGGCGTACTTCGCCTCGAGATGAACAGCGACGACATCGAAGAGACCCGCACATGGGCCATCGAGACTGCCATCTCGACGATTCGAAGCCGTGTTGACGGTCTGGGTGTGTCCGAGCCCGTCATTCGGAGACAAGGCGACTCGGATATCGTTGTCGAGCTTCCGGGTCTGTCGGAAGAGGACTTCGAAGACGCCAAGGAGCTGATCGGAACGACAGCACAACTCGAGTTTCGAGGCATACACGATGACAACGGGACCTACTGGTCACGAGTCGTCGGCATGGTTCCAGAGGACTCGAGTCTCGAAGAGTACACCGGCGGAATCGAGGGCACGAACCTACAAGAGCTCCGCGACTTTTCCGACGAGCTGATGCGGCTCGACCCGAGCCATCCTTCGGCGCCACCAGCCGACGCGAGAATCGCATTTGGCGAGGAGATTCAGTATCACCCGAGAAGTGGAGAAGAGATCGAGCGCCGCTACCGTATGACCTTGGTCAAAGCACGGGTCGAGATGACCGGTGAGACCATCTCGGACGTCGGTACCGCCCAGGACCCAAACACGAACCAACCCTTTGTCTCGCTGACTTTTGACGGCGAGGGACGAGACCTCTTTTGTACCGCCACGACCGAGTACGAGGGTCAGCAGCTTGCCATCGTTCTCGATGACATCATCAAGAGCGCACCGGTGATTCAAGAGAAAATCTGCCAGGGTCGCGCTAGTATCACGATGGGCAGCACGGGCTCCTTCGACGCCATTTACCGAGAAGTACAAGCGCTGGTTATTGTCCTCCGACACGGCGCGCTGCCGGCTCCCATCGAACCACAGTTCGAGACCGAAGTTGGCGCTACACTCGGAGACGAGTCGGTCAAAGCGGGTACCACCGCGATGATCGTGGGCTCGATTCTCGTTATCTTCTTCATGCTGTTCTACTACCGAGTGAGCGGCATCGTTGCGAATATAGCGCTCACGCTAAATTTACTCTTTATATTGGCGATGTTAACCGCGATCGGTGCGACCCTTACTTTACCGGGTATAGCGGGGATCATTCTGACCGTCGGTATGGCGGTCGACGCGAACGTGATCGTCTTTGAGAGGATACGGGAAGAGCTTCGGCTGGGTAAGACCGCTCGCGATGCGGTCAATTCCGGCTATGCAAAGGCGCTCTCGACCGTCCTCGATGCGAACATCACCACGGCGATCGCAGCAGCAGTTCTGGCCAACTACGGCTCAGGACCGATTCGAGGTTTCGCCATCACCCTCTTCCTGGGCATCGTCAGCTCCGTTTTCACGGCGCTCTACGTAACCAGACTCGTTTTCGATTTCGTGCTGACCAAGAGTCAGTCTCAGCGATTGAGTATCTAAATGGAAATCATTCGACCTGGAACCAATTTCGATTTTGTTGGGAAGAGACGGGCCTTTGGACTCCTCTCGGTCGTAGTCGTTCTAGTCTCGCTGATTCTGTTGGCGGTTCCTGGACCCAACTACGGCATCGACTTCAACGGTGGGACGAACGTCCTCATCCGGTTTAACGAAGACGTCGATGAGGGCGAGATCGATGATGTCATGG
>CAZDBH010000267.1:0-11766 GCA_964503485.1 uncultured Bradymonadales bacterium
GCTAAAAGCTAACGGCTGGAGTCCGGGGCGTTATACGCGACGGGCTCCTAGTGCGGATGTCACACGCTCTAAATCACCGCATCGCACATACGCTGTGTTTCCCCAAGACCCCATATCAGTCTCTCTTCGTAGCCAACAATCCATCCCGTCAACTGGAGGGTGAGGCTACTGCGGCTCTCTAACATCATCAAGCCGCAGGCGGACCGAAAATCTCGAACTGGGCCGCCTTGGGTCTGCCAACCCGGTGGATTCGGTCGCGGGCCTCCGGTTGCGTCATGTAAGTGCAAGTGCTACCCTTTGGCCTCTCGCGACTCGGCGTCACCGAGTCTTAGCTGCTTCTGAAAGCGAGATGAGGGTCACGTGTACCGAGTTATGACGCTAGCTGTATCCCTGCTCCTATTGGGAAGTCCCGCCAGTGCCCAGCCTCTGGCCGAGGCCTGTCCGTCGGGCAGCGTCTCGAACTTGACTGAGAGAGCTGTTGTGCTGATCGAACGCGACCGTGCCTTGGTGGCTGTTGATCTCCTCAGTCGACTCTATGGCTGCCTCGAAGAGCCGACTCTGCTCTACTATTTGGGCTCCGCCTATCGCCACGCTGGGGAGGAGAACAGCGCTCGCGACTACTATCAGGCCTATCTCGACACCGGAGACGAGCGTTTGGTTTCAGAGGCTAGGGACGCCTTGTCCCGACGAGCCGCACCCGCGGCTGCCGAGCCCGAACCGGAACCTCTAGTCGTGGCGGCTGAATCCGAACCGGAGGTCGAACCACAACCAGAACAAGAGGTCGACAGTACTCCGGCGGAAGTGGCTGTGGAAACCTATACGCCGACCTGCGACGACCCACCTCAAGAGCTGGCGCGGCGCGGGGCGGAGTTCTTTCAAGCGGGTGACTACGACAACGCGATCGCGACCTTCAGCACCGCATTTGACTGCCAGCCCGATCCAATTCTCCAGTACAATCTGGGGCGGGTGTACCAAGCCACCAACCAGTGTGGATCGGCTCGAGAGGCCTTTCAGAACTACGTCGACAGCGCAGACCAACGCGTTCGTACGGAGGCTGTAGAGTACCTGAACGAAATGGCCAGCTGCGCGGTCAGGCAGAACCGGGAACGGGCAGCTCCAGAATCGACTAGTGTTATTGTGTTCTGAGCGCCGACTGGGATCTGGAAGCCGGCCAAAACTGTGGCGACCAGTCCCGCACCGTATCGACGTCGGCGAACGTCAACAAGGCCCTTCCGAAGGCCAGAATTGATGGAAAACGTTTGCGCGGGTCTCCAGACAACGCCCGCATGAGCACGTGTTCTAAAGTACGCGGGATGAGTGGGTTGTGAGCCCGGGGAGGCACGAGCTCGGAGCAGGCAATCTTCAGGAGGAGAGGCATCGTCGATCGCGCTTCGCAGGGACGACGACCTGTCAAACACTCGTATATGACCACCGCCATTGAGTATTGATCGGTCAGCGGACAGACAGAGGAACTGCTCTTTGCCTGTTCTGGCGACATATAGGGTGGCGATCCAACCATCGAGCAGCTGACCTTGCTACCACCGCTGTCGGCCGAGACCATTGAGTTTGCAACGCCGAAATCGAGAATGGTCGGCCGCAACGCGCCGAACTTCACTCTCTGCATGAGGATGTTGGACGGCGTGATGTCGCGATGCACGACACCCTCGTTGTGGGCCGCTTGCAGACCGCTGAGTACGGGCAACGCCAGCGACACTGTCCGCGAGACTGAGAGGGGGCCTTCCCGTTCGATCATCGTGGCTAGGGTCTCGCCAGCGAGGTATTCCGTCACCAGGTACGGCGTTGGCTTGTCGGACGTCTCTGGGCAGACTCGCCCCGAATCGAGGTACCGCACCACGTTCGGGTGTCGAATACGGGACAGCATCTGTATCTGGTGCTTGAAGCGAAGTCTCTCCCGCTCTGCTTCGAGAACGTCTAAGTGATCCGTTCGGAGCAGCTTCAGGGCGACCGCTTTGCCGCTGGAAATCGTGCGGGCGCAATAGACCGTAGAACAACCGCCTTCAGCGATCGTTCCAGTGATTTGGTATTCACCAACCACCTCGCCCAAACGAAGCCCTTCGTCGACGACGGCTTGGGCAACCTCGGGTGGAACCACCGGTGCCGGTCGGCTGTCGCCGTCTGAAAAAAAGGAAGTGAGATCCACGAGCTTGGGGAAATCGGGCCTTCCTTGGCCATCCGCCGCCGGAAGCGGCAGGTTTCCGATGAATATCTCCGCAGTCATCCACATTCGCCTCAACGCCAGACCACCACAAGGGGAAATGGCGTTTCCACGGGATAGTATTTTAGTAACAGCCTTGCACGTCCTAATATCCTATTTCGGTCGGGCGTGCAAGATTCGAATACCTGCGGAAACCCCCGGATCTCCACCGCGCAACTGCACTTCATGGGGCCGGTTGCGAGCCCTTGGACACGAGGCGAATTACCGCCGGGAGGACAACCAAATCACACAGCAGAGCCACGCAGACTGCCGTACCGCAGAGCAAACCAAAAACTTGGTTGATTCGGAAGCTGGCAAGTAACAGTGTGAAGAACGCCGCCGCGAGTACGACCGTAGTCGTTAGTAGCGCCCGCCCTGTTTCGACTCCTGCCCTCGAGAGGGCGGTACCCAGGTCGAAATGCAATCCGCTGGCCGCGGCGCGTCGTTCCTCGAGCTGCAACCGAGCAAGATAGTGGACGGTATCATCGACGATCAGCCCCATCAGAATCGAGGCGATCATCACGGTCGCTACGTCGATCTCAAGGCTGAACCAGCCCATCGCGCCGAGTACAAAAAGCAGTGGCAGCCCATTTGGGATCAGTGCATACAGTCCGTAGCGCAGCGAGCGGAACATCAGGAAGAGCATGAGCGCAATCGTAACAAAGGCGGCACTCAGACTCCTGATTTGGCTCTGGAGAATATAGTTGTCGAGGTCGACGAAGAGCTTGCCTAGCCCGGTTATCCTGGCTTCGGTCGCCTCAGGGAAGGCGGTGGCTACAGTATGCTCAATTTCGGATATCCGGTCGGCCAATTCCCGATATCGGGAGGCGCTAAACGTTGCGGAGATTCGGCCGGCAGAGTTGTCTAGGGTCATGTACCGGGCCAGTAGCTCGCTTCCGATCACCAGCTCGATCAGTTGGGCCGAGCCGGCCAACGAATCGGGGAGCCCAACCGTTTCGTCTCCCGAGTATCGCTGATGAAGCACTCGGGTGATGGTGGCCAACGAGCTGACGCTCCCAACTCCGGGTACGGTCACTAGATAGCTCTCGATGTGCTCCATGCCAGCCAGGATGGCCGGTTCCCGAACGTCGTGAGACTCGATCAGGACTTCGAGGGTGATGGTGCCGCCCAAATTCTCGTCGACATATTCCGTCGCGACCAGAACGGGGTCATCAGCGCGATAATAGCGATGGAAATCAGCTCCGGTCTCCAGCTTCAGGACCCCAGCTACGCTCAGTGCGGCCAGAACCACAGAAACCGCGACGACCACTTTCGCCCTGCTCCAGCTGACTCGGGAAAAGAGAGTCAGGATGCGTGTTAGAACCCCACCTCGTGCTCTCGTCTCTGTCTTCGGCATGGGGAGCACCGAGTACGCGATGGGAAGCACTGTCAATGTGTAAAGTAGGGCGAAACCAACCGCTGCGGCCCCCATCCAACCGAACTGACGCAGCGGGTCCAACGTCGTCAGAAGCAGCGAGGCGAGACCGGCTGCGGTTGTAGTAGTCGTCATCAGGCAGGGCATGAACAGGTCGCAAAAGGCTGACCGAAGAGCCGGCAGCCGCTCCAAACCCGCCTCGAGGCGTTCTCTAAATCCGGCGATAATATGAACTGCGTCCGCCGTTCCCACCGCCAGGATGAGAGGTGTAATGACCACGGTGATCATGTTCATCTTCAGGCCGAGCAGGCCCGCCAGGCCCGTCGTCGAGGCGAGCGTCATTCCGACTACGGTAACAATCAAGCCAGTCGCCACAGCGCTTCTGAAGAGGAGGAAACTGACCAGACAGACCACGAGCAACATCAAGGGACCAAAGATGCGCATGTCCCGTTCGGTGTAGCGAGCACTGGCCTCGTCCAAGACCGCAGAACCCGCGACATGCACGGTCCGATTGGGAAGCGTCTCGGCGCAGGTATCGATGATAAGGCGGCCCAGGCTGGTCTTCTGCTCGATGTCTGGGAAGTGGGTGATACCGACAAGGACGAGGGTCGCCCTGTTGTCGTCCCCCACCAGGTTTGCAAGCAGTTGGTCTCCTTCGACGTCGGCCCGCAGCTGATCGATCTGCGATTCGGCGATCTCTCTGGAGGCCAATGCGGGCACGGCCTGCAGAGTCGGCCCCTCGGGTAGTTCGATCAGACGGATGGTCTCGGCGGTTGCCAAACTGATGACTTCGGTGACTCCCTCGAGGGATCCGAGGGCCTCACTCAGGGTGAAAATGTCCTCAAGAACATCGGGCTGAAAGACATCGTCCACTTCAAGGGCGACTGCCACGACTTCGTCGCTCTCGAATCGATCGAGAAAGTCCTCGTATGCGCGAATGTTTGGGTCGTCTTCGAGGAACCAGATCTCGAGCGCGCTGTCCAAGCCGGTCGGCGACTGGGACCCGAGCCATCCCGCCAGGCCCAACACGGCGATCAAGACCACCACGCGGAACCTCAGAATCACATCAAATAGTATTCCAGTCGGTGACTTCAAACCGTTGGCGGGGCTCCATGCCAAATAGACCGCATGCGATCGCGACTTCTAACCCCTAACAAATCGCGCGGCTTGTCGCGAGTAACCTCACGTTTTGCGGAAAACACCGAAAACCACATTGAAAGCTTAAGTGCGCTCATGTAGTATAACCTCTGGGGAGCGTCCTAAGTATATGACCAAAAGAGCTAAATCACCGGGCGAAGTCACAGGGGTTCATTCGTCTTCGGATTTCATGCCGCCGAGGCTGGCCACACCGTTCAGCCGCGACCCGTCGCGTGTGCCGCACGAGCAGCGAGCGGCGCAGAGTTTCCATAACTCTTCTGGCGGGTTACCCGAAACTGCTTGGCAACAGCGCCGCACGCGAATGGCCCCGATTCCTCAGCCGCGAGAGCGGGTCAGGCGATCGAGGGACACGATTGAACTCAGTCTCGATTGGCTTCTGATGGACGACGAGGTCTTGACGGCCGGGACGGTAGAACAGGCGGCCAACGAACTGTCCTTTCTGGGCGAAGAATACGCCGCCCGCACAGGTTCTGCTGCCATTGCCGAGGAGCACACCGCGCTGGCTCTGGATTTGTCGCAGACGGCACTCGATCTAGAAGTGCTCGAGTTGTGGGTCGACCGACCCGACGCGAGTTCCCTCCGCGAGCTTCGAGACCTCATGCTGCGAATCGAACGCGCAGCTCGGGTAGGTAGCCAAACCTCGGAGCGATTTCAGGCGACCGATGTGTGGGATCGGATGGCCGCGATTCGGGAGGCTGCCTCTGGGATCATCGCACAGGTTTCCAGCATCCTTAGATCGCGGGTCAAGCGACAGCCACTCGTTCCCGCGGTTGACCCGAACATGGCCTCTCTGGGCTGGATCGAGACGTCTACCGCGGACGAACAGGACCGTGCGCCGGTCCGGAGTGTGGTTGAATCAATAGGGACGTAATCGGCTAGTCGGCGCACTTGCTACAGCCACCACAGGAAGCACTTCCACCTCCCCTCTTCGGGGGCTTGAAGATCTTGTAGATGGTCCGACCCAGAAAAAACACGGCCCAGGCCAACACACCGTAGACGATCGCAGTCTCAACCAAAGCCCAACAACCTCCCCCCCTGGTAGACAATCAGGGCAGATCCGTAGGCGAGAGCGGTCATGTAGAGCAGCATGAAGGCGGCCCAGCGCCAACTCCTCATTTCTCTGGCGACGACAGCTAGCGTCGACATGCACTGGCAAGCAAAGGCGTAGAACAGCAGTAGACTGAGCGCGGTCAACAAGCTATATCGCGGATTTCCGTCAGCGTCTGTGTCTTCACGAAGGCGGTCGGTCAGCGCCCTCGCTGCTTCGTCCTCGTCTTCCGACAGACCATACAAAGTGGACATGGTGCCGACGAAGACCTCGCGAGCTGCAAAGGACGTCAGCAATCCGATTCCGATTTTCCAATCATAGCCAAGCGGCTCGATAAGAGGCTCGATAAGGTGGCCGAACTTCCCGGCGTAAGAGTTTTCTAGGTCGGCGTCAGAGTCGGCTACAGCGACCTCTTCGACGTCCCCATCAACGAGGCTGGCTTCCTGGTCTGAATCGGGAGCCGGATGGGTCGCTAAGAACCAGAGGACAATCGATATCGACAGAATGATCGTGCCCGCATTTCTAATGAAATCCCAGGTACGTTCGAGGGTCGTTTGTCCGATGTTGCGCCAACTTGGACGTCGGTAATCTGGTAGTTCGAGCAGCAACGGCTCCCGTTCACCCTTCAACATGGTGCGTCCCAGCAAGAACGCCACCAGTGCCGCGGCTACGATGCCGAGAAAATAGAGGCCCACAAAGGTCAACCCTCCTGCGAAACCACCGTATGCGGGCACGATGAATGCCGCGATCAGGATGGAATAGACCGGCAGCCGGGCCGAGCACACCATCAGCGGTGCGATCAGAATCGTAGCGAACCGCTCCCGTCTGGAGGGGATCGAACGGGTCGCCATCACTCCCGGGATTGCGCAGGCAAAGCTCGAAAGGAGTGGGACGAATGCCCTTCCCGACAGCCCGACTCGGCTTAGAAGTCGATCGAGGATGAAGGCGGCCCGAGACATGTAACCGAAGTCTTCCAGCAAAGCGACGATCAAAAAGAGCATCAGAATTTGCGGGATGAAGACCACAACGGCGCCCACGCCTTCGATGATGCCATCGGTAACCAAACTGTTCAGCTGGCCTGGGCTCAACGCCCCACCGACCAGCTCGATCAGCCCGCTCTTGCCCGCATCGATCCAGTCCATCGGATACGACGCCACGGTAAACACCGATGCGAAGAGTGCAGAAAACACCGACAGCAAGATGAGGGGGCCGAAGAACCGGTTTAGTACGACACGATCGATCCGGTCGGTGCGAGTGGGTTTGTCGGCAGGACGTGACAACAAGTGGGGGAGCTGTTCACGAAGCCAAGCGTAACGTAGCTGAATCTCGGTTTCATCGAGGTCCTCATCGCCGAGCTCCTTCTTTGTCGCTGCGATCGCCGGGACAATGGCCGGCATCGCGCGTAGCTGAGTCAAGAGCGGGGTCTTTGTTTCGCCCACGACCCGCCGTGCTACGAAGTCAGACTCCTGCTCGCTCAAATGAGGAAGCTCTTTCTGAACCGACTCTGCCAGAGCAGCCAGGTGCGCTTCCTGGGACCCCGAAAACGTGAACCGGCGCGCCGGGCGATCGTGCTCGGCCGCGTCGGATAGTGCCGTCTCTATGGCTTCCCAAACCGGCTCTAGACATGACTTGTCGTGGGCGACGGTGGGCACCACTCGAACTTGCAGACATTCGGCAAGCTGATCGACGTCGATCTCGAGTCCGCGTCGCTCAGCGATGTCCATCATGTTCAGAACGACAACGGTGGGTAGACCCAGTTCGACCAACTGGCTGGCAAGGTACAGGTTGCGCTCCAGATTGGTCGCGTCAACGACAATGACGAGACAATCGGGGCGCTCCTCCGCGCTCCCATCGCCAAGCAAAAAACGCTGCGCCACCTGCTCTTCAGGAGACAACGCGCTCAGACTATAGGTGCCGGGCAGATCAATGACCGTGAACTTCTGTCCATCGGAAGAGGTATGGGTGCCTACCGTGTGCGTTACGGTGATACCGGGATAGTTCGCCGTGCGTTGGCGAGCCCCAGTAAGTAGATTGAAGAGTGTTGTCTTGCCGGAGTTGGGGTTGCCGGCCAGAACGACGACGGGTTGCTCGGACATGTGGGTAATTCAGTTAGGCGGCGAAGTAGATGCCGACGCGCTTGGCGTCCTCGCGGCGCATGGCCAGAACATAGTGCGGAACTCTCAACTTGATCGGATCACCAAGTGGAGCGACTTCCAACATTTGCACTTCGGAGCCCTCGACAATGCCCATTTCCTGAATGCGGCGTCGAAAAGCGTTGGATCCGTCAACGGTGGTGATGGTTGCTTTGCGGCCGCGGGGAAGTTCGGCTAGGGTTGCTGTCATCGGTACCTCCGAGGCATCTGCTGCCTTCACGAACCTAATACCAGGTTCGCTGGAAATTGAAAGTCAATTTCAATTGCAAGATAACAGGTTTCCTGGAAATTGAAAATCAATTTCATTTGATTGCGAAAAATAGCCGGCGAAACCGGCCAAGCCCGTGTAATTACCCGTACTTAGACGCCCCACTAAAACAGCCTCCGCGTCGTTTTCTATTCGGTAGTATCTCGATTGGGTTGCTTATTGAGTGGACTGCGCTGCGAGTGCGCTGTTAATAGGTGAGCCGCCCAGCGCCCAAGCGCGCGAGCAACAACGAAGTGACGATGACGAACAACAACGACCAAGAATCTACCGACCTCTTCCTATCACTGACGCCCGAGCGAGTATTGCAGGCTGTCGAGGCAGGCGGTATGCCGTGCCGGCCGGTGTGCTATCCACTCAATTCGTTTGAGAACCGAGTGTACCTGATCGAACTCGAAGACGGCACGGGGATCGTATCCAAATTCTATCGGCCAGGCAGATGGACGAAGGAGCAGATACTGGACGAACACCGCTTCCTCGCTGACCTCGAAGCCGCGGAAGTGCCAGTCTGCCCGACCCTTCCGTTTCCAAACGGCGAGACACTGAATCTTATCGATGGCATGTACTATTGCCTGTTCCGACGCCATGGTGGGCGCTCGCCCGATGAGTTGAGCGATGCGGACGCAGAGCGACTCGGCATGCTGGTTGCCAGAATGCACAACGTCGGTGCGGAAAAGGCATCTGATCACCGAATTCGGCTCAATGCCGACACCTATGTCTGGGACAATATTGCCTATCTCGAAGAGCATGACTGCTTACCAGCGAACCTGGCCACGCGATATCTCGACGCCGCAGCATTCGTCGCAGACAAAGCCGCAGACTACTTGCGGGGCGTCGATCTACACCGCGTGCACGGACGGTGTCTTCAACATCCTCGACTTCGACGACATGGTCGTTGGCCCGGCGGTACAAGATCTTTGGCTTGCCCTCCCCGGCCGCGATCAGTACGCACGGCGTCAGCGCGAAGTGTTCCTCGAAGGCTACGAACGCTTCCGAAAGTTCGATCGCTCAACTCTCCGACTAATCGAGCCACTGCGGGGCTTGCGAATGGTCCACTACGCCACGTGGCTGGCAAAGCGTTGGCATGACCCGATCTTTCCAAAGACCTGGCCCCACTTCGGCACCGAAGAGTACTGGCTGGGAGAGACGGCTGACCTCGAAGACCTGGTTCAGTTGCTCAAACAGGAGGCGGGCGAGACCTTAGCTGCCCCTGAGGAGCCGGCATTGACCAACAAAGACTATTTTTTCGACTGGGAGGGTGACTGAAGGGTACTCAGCGCCAGCTAGTCAGGATTTTCTCCCGCCCGAACAGACGAATCGTGATTCTGAACAGCAGTATGTTGACGACCAATAGAATGAGAGAGGTCAGGAGCACGAAGCTCATCGTCAGATAGACCTGTTTCATCAGCACCCAGACCATGAGTCCCGACAGCGGTAACACACCCAAACTGCTGACCGCTTCGACCGACCGGACATCCTTGAATCGAGACGATGCAATGAGAGCGATCCAGGTCGAAACCGAGGCCAGCATGGGCGCGAGCAGGACAACCCCAGCGAGCCACATGGGACGTGCGGCCTCGAGAGCGACTGCCTTCCCGCAAACCGCGTAGACGCCGACGACGTTGGCGATAAACGAAAACCAACCAATCGCCACTGCGGGTACGATGGCTGACAGGGCCTTGGCCAGGAGAAGCTCTCCCTCTGTCACGGGAGTGGACAAGAGTGGTTCCAGACTCCGTTCGCGTTTTTCGCCGACGATACTGTAGGCCGCGATTGCGGTGGGTAGGATCATGGGCAGCATGAGGTGCATGAACATCATCGTGTCGTTCATGATCACCAGCAGCGCATCAATGGGTGCCAGGTGACCCAGTTCGGGAGGTGGTCTGAATGACGTCAGGACGTCCTCGGCGTCTGACTTCATGCCTGCCAGTGAAACAACGGCGGTTCCGATGAAACACAGCGGCAGAAAGAGCATGGCCCCCACAATCATCTTGTTGCGACGCAGGACCATCAACTCGTGGTAGAAAATGGCTTTGATCCGTGCGTTCATGGGGCTGCCTCCTCGTCGCCATCGTCGGCAACCAGCTCCAGATAGGCTTGTTCGAGGGAACCTGATGCCTCCTCGACGAATTGAACTTCGGCGCCGGCGCCCACCAAAGCTCGGATAAGCTCTGGATTGGTGAGGGCAGGGTCGTCGACGTCGACGTGAAGTGTCTGGTCAACCCTGTCTGCGAAGCGGACGAATGGGAGGTTTTTCACCGCCGCTAGGTGCGTGTCTGCCACGCTGGCCAGTTTCACAATCACTCGTCCTTGCCCGAGCGATCGCGTCAGATTGGCCGGAGTGTCAACCGTCAGAAAGCGCTTCTTGAGGATGCCAATCCGATCGCACAGGCGCCCAGCCTCGTCGAGGTTGTGGGTGCAGATCACGATGGTCCGGCCTTCCTGAGTGAGTTCGGCAATAAAATCGCGAACCACCCGCGCCGAGGCCGGATCAAGCGCTGAGGTGGGCTCGTCGAGGAAGAGGATGGGCGGCTCGTGAATCAGACATCGCGCGATCGCCAGCTTCTGCCGCATTCCTTTGCTGTACTCGGCGACAAACGTTGTTCGGTGTTCCCACAGACCCAACATCTCGAGATAGCGTTGGATTTTCGGCTGGATATCGTCGAGGCCGTGCAGTTTTGCGTAGAATGCCAGATTCTGGGGGCCCGTCAGGCGTGCATAGTGTCCCGGCACTTCTGTGAGGACCCCGACGGCGGCTCGAATGGCCTGGTTCGCCGCTCCCAACTCGAGACCGTTCAGCGTGGCGGAACCTGAGGTCGGGGCGATGAGGGCCGTGAGCATTCGAACGGTTGTTGTCTTGCCGGCTCCGTTTGGTCCCAGAATCCCGAACACCTCGCCGGCCTCGACCTCGAGTGAGAGGTCTTCGACCGCGACAAAGTCGCCGAAGCGCCTAGTGAGTGACTTCGCAACAATCATCGTTCAGCAATCCGAGTATTTGAGCTTAAAACGCACTCCGGCGACGGTAAACTCGTCGCCATCCTCGATCGTCGTGGTTTCAGTCCCTGTTTGGGTCGCGGCTACAAGCGTCGCCGAGACTTCCCCGACGTAGAGTGCAGCCGCATTAGGCACCATTTCGTCGTACCAAATTTCGCAGTTCCGGGCCCCTCCAATCCGGTTCTTTCCTTCAATGAGTCGGTGATCGCGACCTGGTGTCGGACCGTCGAGAACCACCAACCAACCAGCGGGTGGGGCTTGCACTGGTGGCTCGATAGAGAGGTCGCTGATGCCTCCCACAGTTTTCCCAGCGACGACATGGATGTCGGAGTTCTGTGGATAGTCGGGGGCCTCCGACAACGCGGGGATCACAGCGCGGCAGTATGGGCAGACCTCCCAGCGTGGATCGACGGGATGGCCGTTGGCGCAGTGCAGTTGAGGCAAGTTGTTCTCCTTTGGGAGCCAGGATGCCCCAGCTGTCGGCAATTCTCAACAATCAGCCCGCGAGCTAGGAGCCCGTCGCGTATAACGCCCCGGACTCCAGCCGTTAGCTTTTAG
>CAZDBH010000268.1:0-11713 GCA_964503485.1 uncultured Bradymonadales bacterium
CGCCTCGTCCTTCTCCCTTCTCCCTTTCCCTTTCCCTTTCCCCCTTAGTTGGAGTTTGTCTCGTATTAGATCGTATTCGTCGGTTCGTTGTCCGTCGGTCCTACGAATGACCAATTCATCTCGACTCGTGCCCTGACAAGGCTCCAATCCAAAGCGATAGACGGTCAGGAAGTGTTTTTCGCTGTCCTCCCGCATCCGGACGTCGAGGCGACCGTGAAGCTCGAGCTTTGCGTCTGCGGCAGCGCTCAAAACGCGCTCGTCCCACGTTGTCTGAAAGACCAGATGAAAGCGACCGTTTGGGACCAGTAGTCTCGAGGCGGTCTCACAATAGGCTTCGACTCCACCTCTGATTTCGAATCGGCAGGCCCGCTTCTGAGGGTCTGAAGACACAGTGCCTGTTCCGATCGGGAAGTAGGGCGGTGAGCCGGTGATGAGATCGCAGCTGCCTGCTTCAGCAACGTCGAGGTCCCTGAAGTCGGAGCGCGTGACTCGAATGGGAGGGGGGGCCGGCAATTCCGAGAGCGACCGCTCCGCGAGTCGCACGCTTTGCGGCTGAGCTTCGACGCCCAACGACGAGGCCGGCCGTAGAGCGTGGGCGACCAGCAGCAACACCGATCCAATACCGCATCCGAGGTCCAGATAGCGTGCCGGTGGCGGACCTTTCCACGCCGAGACCGCGGACCAAGCGGTCAACTGATCGTCGGTGCTCGTTCGATGCCCATCCCGCCGTTGATACAGCCACCAATCGCCGACGAAGCGATCTCGAATCGCATCGCTGGGCCATACATCGGGTGCATCGATATGTTCTTTGGGGCTCTGCGAGGTAGCTTCTCGGTTGTAGGCCAATGGGTAAACGACAACGGTAACGGTACACGTTAACGACTCAGCGGGACAACCGGTACACGTTAACGACCGCATTGAAGCTCCCGGAGCAACCGGTGAACTGTTCCAAGAGACCGAACGCTACCGTCGATACTAGGTCGGTGCTGTGGGTCACGAAGATTCCGGCTTGTACGCCCAACTCGTATCGTTGTACCTCGATACCTCCGGCGCTTGCTCATGCCCCACGGAGTGGAGCGAGTAGAAGAACGAGAACGGGAGCAAGCCCCCGGAACGCAAAATGGACTTGGAATGCCGGAGTTCGCAAGGTATCTTCTCGGCCCACCGATCGAAAACAAACCCTGATCGGCGTTGGGCGTCAAGGCGAAGGCCATCGAACGCCACTCGATTCAGGACAGCATAGTTTGGCGACAGCCAGAGGAAAGAACGACATGATGGAAATCGAAAAAAGCGATCTGATGCTCGAGCGGGCCTACCACTGGGAGAAGGAGCGCGCCAACGAAATCTACATGACGCAGCCGATGGGCGGCGGAGAAGTACGCGAGTACACATGGAAGAAGACGCTCGACGAGGCCCGGCGAATGGCAGCCTATATCGGCTCACTCGACATTCCCGACAACAGTCAAATCGCAATCCTCTCGAAGAACTGCGCTCACTTCATCATGACCGATCTGGCGATCTGGATGGCCGGACACGTCTCGGTTGCGCTGTATCCAACGCTCACCGCGGACACAGTCTCCTACATTCTGGAGCACAGCGAAGCGAAGTTACTCTTCGTAGGCAAGCTCGACACATGGGACGAGATGAAACCCGGCGTTCCAGAAGACTTGCCCTGCGTCTCATATCCCCTGAGCCCGAAGAACGACTATCCCACCTGGGATGACCTTATCACCAAACACGAGCCAATCACCGACAGCCCAGTACGCGACGTCGATGATTCGGCCATTATCGTGTACACCAGCGGCAGCACAGGCCAGCCCAAGGGCGTGGTCCACGCCTTCCGCCAGTTGTCTGTTGCCCAAAAAGGTTTCGGTGAACTGATCGGGTTCAAACTCAATGATCGGTGCCTGTCGTATCTGCCACTCGCTCACGTATTCGAGCGGGCAGCGGTAGAGACAGCCTCCCTCTACAACGGACACCAGGTCTTCTTCGCCGAATCGCTCGATACGTTCGTTCAGGACCTCCAGCGAGCGAGGCCAACCGTGTTCCACTCGGTTCCCAGGCTGTGGCTCAAGTTCCAGCTCGGCGTCTTTCGTAAGATGCCCCAAGAGAAGTTGGCGAAACTCATCAAGATTCCGTTACTAGGCCGCATCATTAAGAAGAAGGTGCTCCGTGGCCTTGGGTTGGCTGAATGTCGAATGGCCGTCAGCGGCTCGGCACCCATCCCGCCCGAGCTGATCCAGTGGTACAACGACCTCGGTCTCGAGCTCCTGGAAGGCTACGGGATGAGTGAGAACTTCTGCTACTCGCACTTCACCCAGCCAGGCTCGATCAAGCCCGGTTACGTCGGTCAGCCCGTCCTCGGTGTGAAGGTCAAGCTCAGCGATGCTGGCGAGTTGTTGATCAAGAGCCCATGCAATATGACGTCGTATTTCAAACAACCCGAGCTGACCAAGGAAGCCTTCACAGAAGATGGCTACCTGAAGACAGGCGACCGGGGAGAAATCGACGAAAAAGGGACCCTTCGTATCACCGGCCGAGTCAAAGAGCTCTTCAAAACCAGCAAAGGTAAGTACGTGGCTCCGGCCCCCATCGAGAATCTCATCAACGCCAGCCAGCGCGTCGAAATCTCGTGTGTTGCGGGTGCGGGTTTCACTAAGCCGCATGGTCTGGTCCTCCTCGATGAAGGGCTGCGGGCCAAGATCGACGACGCAGACATCAAGAAGCAAGTCGAGGAAGCTCTGGGCGACTTACTCGCGAAGGTGAACGAGGAGGTCGAGACATTCGAGCGGCTTCAATTCTTCGCAGTGGTGAAAGACGTCTGGCAGATCGACAACGGCTTTCTGACTCCGACCATGAAGATCAAACGCGACGTCATTGAGCAGGCCTACGCCGGCTCACTCGACGAGTGGTACGACTCCAACAAGACCGTTATCTGGCAATAGGCCGCACCCCTTCGGCCAGCAAATCACCCACCAGGTAGAAATGAACGGACTCAAACGTGGGCTCACGATCCTGATCGTGTTCTTTGCCGGCATGTCGTCGCTGGCTACCTCCGGGCCGCGAGCAGGTAACAAAATCGAAATCGCCACCGAGCAGATTGACCCTGTGTCGGCCGTGACCCGCACGTTCGAGGTCGATGCGCGCTGGGACGGCAAAGACTATCAGCAGACGTTCTCAGCAACGTGCACGGCCATCTCCGTCGTCGACAACGTGGACTCCTCGGTCGATGTCGAGGTGTCGATCACGCCCGAAGGGAGTACCGAGTCGGTCAACCGAACAGACGCACTGCATACCTTCGGACGCCACCCGGAAGATCGACGCATCTTCGCCGTAGGCGTAGAGCATGAGCTGGGGTGCCAGCCGGGTGAGGATTGCTCTCGGACCTTCACGGTGTCCTGCCGGCACGTCGACGACGAGAACTCATCGCCGGTTGAAATCGACATGGCTGTCGAAGTCGAGGTCAGATTGGACGCCGGCTTCATGAAATGCAGCTCTCAGGGCGAGTTTCGAGCCGAGGTCCGAGAAAAATGAGAACTCGAGCCGCGAAACCCAAAGTTGGGCTCGGTTTGACACATCCGGTCGCGATCGCCGCGATCGTATTGCTTCTCCTAAATGACCACTGGTTCAAACACGCGTGGCCGTCACCCTTGACCGGGAAGCTCTCGGACTTCGCCGGCCTGATCTTCTTTCCGCTCTTCCTTCATGCGATCTACGAGCTTTCGAGAGGGGTGTTTCGGCCGCAGTCCAAGCCGTCGGCCAAGCTCCTGTTAGGCTGTGTTTTGGTCACGGGGTTGGTCTTTGCGAGCGTGAATCTATGGTCGCCTGCGACCCAAGCGTATGAAGTCGCGTTGGGTTGGCTCCAGTGGGCGCCCACAGGACTGATTGCGGCGCTTTCAGGTGCAGAATCGGCGGGTCCTTACACGGTGGCAATGACACCCGACCCGACCGATCTAGTCGCTCTTCCGGCGCTCCTGGTACCGCTCTGGCTGTCACGGAAAGCAGCCTACGAGCCTGCGGTCGCCGAAGCTGGCCGCTACTGCTGAGCGACCGCGGCGAGCCGGTTTGATCAGCCTGACTGTCGACCCCCCAGCGCTTTCCCGCAAGGTGCCCCCGCTGCTGTCGTTCGTTTACCAAAAACGGCCTTGTGAAAACGGTTGGCGGTTGGGTATCCTCGACTGAGGGGAATAGGCGCTCAAACACCCGATTCCTCGGTTTCAGCCAGCACACGGCTGTAGCCGCTTCGGGACCAGAGACCCAGGACTCGGGACGGAGGTAGAGATGATCAGTCGATCAATGATCTCTCCCGATGGTAACGTCCGGCCTTGCGCCCACAGGCCCTTCGCCCTGCTCATTCTCAGTACGATGGTGTTCCTCTGGCCGGTATCAGCCGCAGCGGATTCCCTGGTCATGGTGTTGGGGGACGTGCTCAGTCGTAGAACCGCCGAGATCGCTGCCACTCTCGACGCAGCTCCCGCCGGAGGGACCGCGACGCACGTCACTGATCCCGTGACCGACCCAGCCGTATTCCTCGAGTCGGTTTCGAGACTCGGCGATGGCGATGTCTTGTACCTCAACACTCACTCCAACACAGAATGCGTCGCGCTCGGTGAGACGAGGCTCACATTCGACGCGGTCGCCGCTGCCTTGCGCCGCGACGCACAGGGCAACCCACGCACGCCCCCGCGGCTGCTGGCGGTCGTGATCGACGGGTGCATGGAAGGAGGCACGCGAGAGGACTTCGCAAATGTGTCGGAGGCATTCAACGCAGAACTGGTCCTCGGCTGGTCCTCGTGGGCCAATTCGATTACCCATGATTCGTGTATGTACGCTATTTTGCACCACATTTTTGTAGATGGAGGGCTGCTCGCAGAAGTGCCTTACGATAAGACGCCGGCGATGTGCGGTCGCTCGTATCTGTACGCGCCTTACAATTACTATGGTCGGACGATCGACGAAGTACTGGCTCATATCCGAGAGCGATTAGCTGGCGGTGCGCCGCCAGACATGGCCGGCGACGAGTACGATCCAGACTATTGTGCTCGCATTTTCGCCGAAAACCCCGTGCTGTGTACGTTCCAGTCGATGCACTCCGAGAGCGATGGCACCGAGAACCTCTCCGATCGAGTCCGATGCTGCCAACCCACTCCGTAGCAACGGCACCGAGTCCACCTGCCTGCCGTCGCGGAGGCCTTGTGGCGACAAGACCCGCTCTGTAACATTCCGAATAGATAGACCAGCGCAGATGTTTCCTAGCCGGAACCGAAGACCACTCAAGCGGAGGGTGCGTTGCGATCAGTCGCGTCGCCGATTCGAAAAGCCACGACCGGACTCGATTACCTTCGATCGCGAGTGCTGCGTTACACGCTCGCCTGGAAACCGCTGCGCCATATCTTCTGCAATCGAGCACACCGGTTGTTTGCCCTCTACGTGGTCTTCATCGCACTAGCCCTGGTCGTGTCCTGCTTGGTCCCACTGTGGCAGCTGCTGCTCGGCCCCATGATCTACGGGTACATGCACCTGTTCTCGAGTGTGCGCTACTTCCACTACGGTGTGTCGAAGGACGCCCAGGTGAACGATCAGAACCTGAAGAAGCTGGCTATCGGGACGCTCCTGTCATTGGCCACTCTGTATTGTCTGTACCGGGCGGCGCTGGCGAGCGGCGTCTTTCCGGGGGTTCAGGCACGTCTATCGGAGTGGCAAGGCTCGGCGATCAACGAGGCTGTTTTTGTTGGTATGGTCTTTTTCGTCGGCGCGTTGGTTTACCGAAAACGAATCAGTCGCGTGTTGTTCGGAGCCCTCCTCTTGGGGCCATTGGCCTATGCACTGATTATGCACTCTGCGGCCACAGTGGGCTTTTTGGTCCTGGGCCACAACGCCGTGGGCTTCATATATTGGCTACTGGCCTGCCGAACCAAGCAGGATCGCGGCTATGCTCTGGCAGCGTTCGGCCTGTTCATCCTGGTCAACGTGGCCATCTTCTCTGGCTTCTTTGATCCCGTTTACGCCCTGTTTGCACACTCCGAGAGCCTGGGTTTCGCCGGGCTGACCAACCAGTCGATGGGCGCGTTGATCGTACCGTGGTCTGGAGACGCAAACCTCCGCTTTCACGCTGTGGCGGCGTTGGCCTTCGGGCAATCGACTCACTACTACGTCTGGTTGAAAGCGATACCCGACCAACATCACTACCACCGAATCCCGACCAGCTTTCGTCAGAGCTACCGGCTGTTGGGTAGCGACTTCGGCAAACCCGTGGCCGCGATCATGATCTACGCGATCGTCGCGGTGACGCTGGTCTGGATTTTTGTGAGCATGCGAGACGCCCGCGCTATCTACTTCATGGTAGCTGGCTTCCACGGCTACCTCGAGATTGCAGGTCTCGGTCTCATTTCCCCGCGTCGCAAGGCAGAACCGGTGGCGGAGCTGGCGACCTAGAGGCGCTATGTCCCCGCTGTTCCAACCCAGAGCAGCAAGTCTATGGCTGGAGCCATCTCCCAGGGAAGTCTTCACTCTGGCCCTCACCCGCTGGTTGGCGGAATCGGAGGAGTCACCCTGACCTTACCACCTCTCTTTCCCCGAGATCCTGTCGTTTCCCAGGTGACCCGGCTCCCGCTTCGGCAGTCGACGATCGTTCCGATCGGACGAACAGGCTCGCACGCCTCGTGTTTGGCCGACTATTCGTTCAGTGAGGCCAGTTACACACAGTGTGATAATCACTCACTGTCCGTGAGATCCGATCTGAGAGAGGATTCGGGGTAGGTTTGGGGTGTGTCTTGTAAAACCCTGTCGTTGTTGAAAATTCTCTCTCGAAAAAAATGAAATTCGAAAGTTGAAGCTCAAAACCGGCTGGCCTATAAGAGTCGCCGTAGGGCAGACGATGCACCTACGGTTCGGCACCTAACCGGATTAGTTACCGGCCTCACAGCTGGTGATGTTTGAAGTCGGAAGGTGGTAAACCCTGGAGGTTGGAAGGGCTCACGTAGTTCTTCACAAGCCTTGTCGGATCGATACCTTGAAGCGCCGTGCTCGGTGCGGGGAGCTACTTCGGTAACTCTAGTGACGAGCGTAAGCGCATGAGGGGAGCACTTCGGTGCAACGACAGGGTCGGAATGCCTCGGAGGGGTAAAGGTCAAGAGCGCAACGGCCTTCGTGACTTGCTTAACGGCGACCACGAAGTGAACGGACGCGCGGTCGGAGCAACGCTCTGAAGTCGAGGTCAAGCGGGTGACTGCAAGACTCAACGGCATGAGAGCAACGGGCATCGAGAGGTGCAACGGCTGACCGGGTGGGGAAAGCGTTGGAGGCAGAATCCCAGGACGGATGTGGCGCGAAACAAAGCCGCAAAGGTCGGGCGGGATCAAACCGTTGAGAGAGTGAGAAACTCTGAGAACGGACGGCGGTGGCCAGGTAAACCACCGTGCTAACGATCGCCCAATCTGATGTCGTCGAAGGGAAACGAACCCTATGGAAGGTGCCGACGGCGATTCCTGAGAGCTTGCTCGATGGTACGTTGACGGCTAGCCGCTGTGGTCACACTCTGGAGTGGCGCACAAGGGCATGGGAGGCAGTCGCCGAAGAATCCCGCTCGCGGGAGGACACGACGGTTAACTCACTCGCTGGAAGACCTCAAGGCCGAAACTTGTCGATTTGTACAAGTAGAAACGGCGAAGAGGGAGAGCCTAACCAATACGGGCACTACAGCGTGAGAGGGTCTTCGAAGTCCGTGTGAAACACATGAGAGGACTTGTTCCGACTGGTGACAGACGGAGCGAAGCTACAGCTAAGCGAATCCTTCGGAAGGGAAGCCGGATCCGCATCGTTTGACCTACATTTTTCGTTTCACCATCCCCAAATTTGCCACTGGCCACCCCAGGCTACGCTCTCTCAACTCTCAACTCTCAACTCTCAACTCTCAACTCTCAACTCTCAACTACTGATCACCCCGCGGTCCACCAGTAGAGCAACAATCTGATCGACACATTGGGACACGTTCAATTGCTCGGTGTCGAGGGTGAGGTCGGCACTTCGAGGTGCCTGGTAGGGTGCCGAAACCCCAGTGAAATGTTTGATTTCCCCCCGCCGGGCTTTCGCATACAGGCCATCACCGTCTGGATGCAGAAGTGCGTCCCTTTCCTCGCACAGGGCTTCGCTGGCCTTGACGTACACGCCGAGGAAGCGGTCCGCACCCACAATGTCGCTGGCACGCTCCCGATCTGCGGAGTAGGGAGAAACAAAGGCCGCAATTGTGATGAGACCCGCCCGATTGAATATTCGGGCGGTTTCGGCAGCTCTTCGGCTGGCTTCGCTCCGCTCGTCGGCGGTGAAACCGAGATCTTTGCTTATACCGAGCCGCATGTTGACACCGTCGAGCACATTGACTGCATTTCCGGAATCCCACAGTCGCTTTTCTAGCTCGAGGGCGATTGTGCTCTTCCCGGCTCGGGGGAGTCCAGTCAGCCAGAGGGTCACGGCCTGCTGACCAAACCGCTCGGCGCGGGCTTCGGTCGAGACCTGGCTCCGTTCCTCTTCGAGCAGATTCAGCCGCGCCTGCCGTATCTCGCGGCCGGTGCGGATGAGTTCATTCGGCTTGCGCTCGAGGATCATTCCGGCGCCGACGGTCACATTGGTCAGCCGATCGATCAGGATGAAACTACCGGTCGCTTTGTTGCTCTTGAAGGCATCGAACAACATCGGGCGGGTGGTCTCGAGGACAACGCGTCCAATCTCGTTGAGTTCCAACCCGGCTCGACCGTCGATTTCGGTGGGCGATTCCTTGTGAAGGGTATTGATGTCGAACCGATAGCGAACATCGACCGTTTCAGCAGGAACGAGCTGTGTTCCGCATTTGAGTAGGTAGGTCTTGCCAACCCGAAGCGCTTTGTCGTGCATCCAGACGACTTGCGCTTCCAGTATCCGTTCCAGTCTGGGAACGTTGTTGGGATGAACCAACATGTCGCCGCGGCTGATATCGATTTCGTCTTCGAGGGTGATCGTGACGGCTTGAGGCGGGAACGCCTTTTCGAGATCGCCATCGAATGTCACGAGGCGGGAGACCCGACTCCTCTTGCCCGAGGGCAGTGCCATGAGTTCATCGCCAACTCGCACCACACCCGACGCGATTGTTCCCGAGTAACCCCGAAAAGTCAGGTCGGGGCGAGATACCATCTGAACTGGAATCCGAAGGTCTATCAGGTTCCTGTCCGACGCGATGTGGACCGATTCGAGATGATCGAGTAGAGACGGGCCCTTATACCAGGGCATGTTGGCGCTCCGGTTGACGACGTTGTCCCCGTCGAGAGCCGACATCGGTAGGAAGTGAGTATCAGCGATTCCCAGCCGCGCTGCGAAGTCGATGTAGTCAGAGCGAATCTTCATGAACCTGGTTTTAGACCAATCAACCAGATCCATCTTGTTCACCGCGACCACCAGATGGCGGATGCCCAGCAATGACGCGATGAAACTGTGCCGTTTTGTCTGGGGAAGGACACCGTGCCGAGCGTCGATCAACAAGATCGCAAGATCGGCGGACGACGCGCCGGTCGCCATATTCCGCGTGTACTGTTCGTGGCCGGGTGTGTCCGCAATGATGAACTTTCGGCGACTGGTTGAGAAGAAGCGATAGGCGACATCGATCGTGATGCCTTGCTCCTGTTCAGCCTTTAGGCCGTCCATCAGAAGAGAGAGATCCACTTGGCCGGCTACGGCACCCTTATGCGTGCTCTTCTTCTCGACGGCAGCGAGCTGATCTTCGTAAATCATCTTGCTGTCGTAGAGAAGCCGTCCGATCAACGTGCTTTTTCCGTCATCGACCGACCCGCATGTGAGGAAGCGGAGCAGCGTCTTTTCTTCATGCTGCTTTAGGTACCCGAGAATATCGCCCGAGATGAACTCGCGTTCTTGTTCTTTGATTTCCATCAGAACCTCCCGACCCATTCCGGATTCGATATGCTGAGCGCAGACATTGGACGCACTAGAAGTACCCTTCCCGCTTTTTCTCTTCCATCGATCCTTCGTTGTCGAAATCGATCAGCCGACCTCGCCTCTCCGACGTGACAGTGAGCAGCATCTCTTTGATGACCTCAGGAAGGGTGCTGGCCTCGCTTTCGACGGCTCCCGTGAGCGGGTAGCAACCCAGGGTCCTGAACCGGACAGTCTTGATCATCGGCTCCTCACCCGGTTCGAGCGGCAGCCGATCGTCATCGACCATAATCAGTGTGTCATCTCGCAGAACGACCGGTCTTGGGGCGGCCAGGTAGAGTGGTACGATTTCGATGTTCTCGAGATGGATGTACAGCCAAACATCAAGCTCAGTCCAATTCGACAGAGGGAAGACACGGATACTCTCACCGTGATCTCGATTCACTTGGCCGTTGTATAGGTTCCAGAGCTCAGGTCGCTGATTCTTCGGGTCCCACTGATGGAATCGGTCGCGGAATGAGTAGACTCGCTCCTTGGCACGTGAGCTCTCTTCATCTCGCCGAGCGCCCCCGAAGGCCGCGTCGAAACCATGCTTGTCGAGCGCCTGTTTGAGGCCCACAGTTTTGTAAGCCTGAGTATATTTGTTCGATCCATGGGTAAACGGCGTGATGCCATCGGCGACCGCGTCCTGATTGGTATGAACGATAAGTTCGATGTCGTGCTTTTTCGCGAAGGCGTCGCGAAAGGCGATCATCTCCTTGAATTTGTATGTCGTATCAACGTGTAGGAGCGGGAAAGGTAGTTTTCCTGGAAAGAAAGCCTTCCGCGCCAAGTGAGTCATGACGGAGCTGTCTTTGCCGATCGAGTACATCATCACGGGATTCTCGAACTCGGCAGCCACCTCACGAATGATATGAATGCTCTCAGCTTCGAGCTGTTTGAGATGCGAGAGGTGATATTTACTCATAAACGACTCATACCATTCTAGCCCGCCCCTTCCCGCGAAAGTTCGTGGCGTGGAGTAGGGTTGATGCAAACACCTGAAAAAACACTAGAAAACAGGCTCCAATCCCGCCGAACCAGTTCGGCCAGACCGGTCAGCCGATCCTCAAGGGGGAGTTACTACCAAACTGGGATACTCAATGCACGGGTTTCTGGGGCTAGGCGCGCGATCGGGGTTCGGTGAGAGCGGTTTTTTGCGCAAATTTGCAGCTAGGTTTGCTTCTTTTTGAGCATCACCGAGCGCCAGATTTCTCTGGTTTGCTCAACCAGCGTGTTTCCCTCTTCGTCAAAAGTGATATCTCCAGCCACATTGGCCCACCAATCCAGTGCATCATCCTGGTCCCAGCGATTTCCGAGGGTTTCGAGTCGTTTCCGCACGTCGGAAACAGAAGCTGGGCGACGTTCCGGCTCCTTCTCGAGACAAGCCATGACGATGCCTTCGAGTTCGGATTCGATAGACTCTCCCAGCTTTTCTGAGGCCCTGACTGGCGCATCTGAGACGTGCATCAACGCCACCTTCACCGGGCTCTTGGCTGAGAAGACCCCACTGCCGGTAAGGAGGAAGTACGCTACGCAGCCCAAGGAATAGATGTCCTGGCTCGGTCCGATCGGGCGGTTTGCGAGAACGGCCTCGGGAGCAGCGTATGCTGGCGTACCAGCGAAACCGTGAGTATCGCCACTGGTCCGCTCGACCTCCGCCACGAGACCAAAGTCGAGCACTTTGATGAAATCCAGCTCCAGACCGTACCGGCAACACACGATATTGGCTGGTTTGATATCACGGTGGACTAGG
>CAZDBH010000269.1:0-11686 GCA_964503485.1 uncultured Bradymonadales bacterium
CCCTTCGTCCACGAGCTCCGAGTGTGGAACGGTCCGGACGACCATCCCGACGCACGAATGGCTGAGCTTCGCGTACGGCGTCTCGCCAACCTCGAGGAGCAGGCATTCTCTCGGGATGAGCGCGATGGCAGGGACTTCCTGCTGGTAGACTGGTTGCTTCTTCAAAACCCGCGGGCGGATTTTTCCGACAGCCGACCTCGTCTTCCGGGACAGCAGTTTCCGGGGATTGGTGTTGGCCCGGAAGTGATGGAGATGCTTCAAATCACGGCGGAGCGCCTCGACCTGGCTGGAATCGTCACCCACCCAATGTACCTCCATAATGCAGCACTCTACGGGCTGCGATGTCGCTTTGTGACACCGGAGACCGAGGGACGGTTCAGGGCCCTACTTCGCGACCTGCACGGCAGCGGTCTGTCGGAGGCCTCGTGGGCGGTTGAGTTGGGTGCGGTCACCTGCGTCGAAACGGGTGAAACAGTGGCCTGGCAAGGGCGTGAACAGCTGTTTGCACTCGATCGCCGAATCGCGAAACACTTCGAGCGGACAGCCTACGTTCGAGCCCGAGACGCAGCCTACCGCCGGTGCCACTTCCAGGTCGACCGGGAGCGCCTTGCAGAGGGACTCGCTGAGGTCGCCCGTGGGCGTCTACCTACGAAATAGTTCGGTTGTCCGTTCTAGTCGGCGCGTTGTAGCGCTGGCGCGCGGCTGATCTCAGTGCTCGAAAACTCCAGCTCCTCGACAGTGGTAGCAGGCCCGCCCTGTACGGGCGGCTGGCTCCCTGTGCGCGCGGCGAACCTTGCTTGAACCAGGCGACGTGAAGCGGACGCAGCGTTGTTTGACAGGGAAAGCGGATGGTGCAACTCCCACCAGGTTCGAGCTCGCTCTGCGTCCCAACCTCGCCCGGCGATGGGTAGCAAGGCGGCCTTCAGAGCCCCGGCATCTGACGGGCGGTCTTCGGGGTCCTTCGCCATACAGCTGAGGATGATGGCCTCCAACTCGGGGTCGACCTCGATTTCGGTGCGCTGCGAGGGGGGAACAGGGGCCGACCCCGCGTGTTTGGTTATCATTTTGAAAGGGGTTTCAGCCTCGAAAGGGGGCGAACCGGTCTGAAGCCAGTAGGCCACACAACCGAGTAGATAGATGTCAGAGCGTCCATCCAGGGCCGTTGGATCTAGAACGCTCTCCGGCGAAGTGTAGGCCGGTGTGGCAGCCAGCCCACCTTCAGCCGTCAGCATATTGCTGTCACTGACGCTCTCGATGAACGGTTTGACGAGCCCAAAATCCAAGACCTTCACGACGTCGTATTGGTTGCCGCGACGGCAAGAGAAGAGGTTGGCTGGTTTGATGTCGCGATGAATCAGACCAGCGTCGTGGGCCTCCTGGAGGGAATCACAGGCTTGGGCCAACAGGTACGCCACGCGACCAGACTCCAACGGCCCGAACCGCTCGACGAGGTCCTCCAGATTGAGCCCGTTCAAGAGCTCCATAACATAGTAAAAGTCGCCGTCATCTGTACGGCCGAAGTCGTATACTTCGACCGTATGCACGGACGTGAGGGCGGCGGTGGACTGGGCCTCGCGTTCGAAACGTCGCGTGACTTGATCGATCTTGCTCTGGTCGCAATCGAGGCCTGTTCTTTCGAATGAGTTTGACTGCCGCCGCACGGGCCAACATTGCGTGTTCGGCCCGCCAGACCTCGCCCATGCCTCCCTGGCCGATCTGCTCCATAAGTCGATAGCTGCCAGCTTTGCGAGCGGCCTCGATTTCGTTTTCCAATCCGTCGATTCGCTCGTTCAGAGCTTGTTTTGCAGTTTGTTCTTCCTCGAGCAACAGTGCGTAGTATCGGACGGCTGCGTAGCTGAGGACCGCTACGACGACCACGTTCATTGCTGTAAATACACTCAGTAACACCGCGCCCATTTCAACAGCGGGTAGAAGCCCGAAGACCTCAATGAAGAACGTCGCCATGACAGCCGCAACGCACCCGAACAGCCACTTCAATGAGGCTTTGGGCCCGTGAAACAGAAGGGCTATCAGTGGCGCGAGGAAACTCCACAGCACGACTGCGCCACCGGCTACCAAACCGCCCGCAGCTATCGAGACACCAAAGGGTAGCAATAGGATGAGCCAGGCCTGACGGGTGCGAAAACCGGCAATGTCTTTGTTGCGCGCTAGGTGCCAGATACTGAGCCATGTAAACAGGCCGTAGAATAGGGGTATGGCGGCCGCTATATGAGCGCCCAAAAAGAAAAAGAACGCCGTCCAAATCGGACAGGCCCCCGTTTTCAGAATAGACGCACCTGTAATGACCGACTTCTGACGACGGTCTTGAGCGTTGTCCGAAGGAGCGTGCCCGCAGTCAGACAACCTCCGGAACCAATTCTTCTGGGTCCCAGCAGAAGACCCCTCTGCGGTACGTGGGTTCGTCGTCGTCATTCGCACGGCGCTCGCTAGGTTCTCATCTGTTTCGGTCGCCACATTGGCTGAGACTTAGCCTCGCCACCCCGTGTTGGCGGTCAGTGTCAGAGGCCTTTTCGCTGTTAGATTTTGGGCTCTCGCCGATATCGGAGGTTATCTGAACTGGCCAACCCTGTCGAGGCTTGAATCCGGCGTTCTGTGGCTTCAGAAGTGCCGGTACCTTGGCATTGACTCGCCAGAAGCCTGGTTTCATAGTCGAGCAGCTTCTTGCCTTCGGCTCACATTGGACGACGCAACATGGCACCCACAAAAGATAGCGCTCCCCCTCAATCTGAAGGCGACGTCAACTCGTCGGCCCGCCGAGCAACCTGGCAGGCAGCAAACATCAATGACGACACGCGCCGGCTGCTCGATGAAGATGCCCGCTACTTCTTGCATCAATCCGTGTCGACCCCGTGTTTGAGCGTTATCAAGAAGGCGCAGGGTGTGACTATCGAAGACGCGCAGGGGCGACGTTTCATGGATTTCCATGGCAACAACGTCCACCATATCGGGTACGGGCACCCCGACCTGATCGCTGCCATCGAAAAACAGATGCGCGACCTGCCCTTCGCGCCCAGACGCTTCACTTGTGAAGCCGCTGTTTCGCTGGCACGCAAGCTGGCGGAGATTGCGCCCGGCAAGTTGGGCAAGGTCTTGTTCGCTACCGGCGGCTCAGACGCCGTAGAAATTGCCCTGAAGGTGGCGCGTGCGGCAACGGGACGCCACAAACTGGTGTCGTTTTGGGACGCGTTTCACGGAGCCGGCTTCGGCGCCTCGAGCGTTGGTGGGGAACAACTCTTCCGAACCGGCAAGCTGGGGCCGCTTCTGACCGGGACGGAGCACGTAGCTCCCTTCTCGTGCTTCCGTTGTCCGTACGGATACGAGGCACCGGGTGGAAAGCCCGATCTCGATGTGTGCAAACTCACCTGCGCCAAGATGGTCGAATACGTGCTCGAGAAACACGGCGACGTCGCTGCAGTGATAGCCGAACCCGCCAGAGCGGTCCCATTTCTGCCCCCGCCCGGCTTCTGGCAAACCGTCAAGAGTGCCTGCGAAGCCCACGGAGCCCTGTTGATATTCGACGAAATCCCCACCGGGGGGGGCAAAACCGGGGCTGTTGTTGGCTGCAATGACGGGGGGGGCGTGCCGGATTTTCGCCGGGGTGGCAAAGCGCTCGGTGGGGGTATCCTGCCAATTGCGGCGACCATCTGTCGAGACGACCTAGACGTGGCTCCCGAGTTGGCGGTCGGCCACTACACACACGAAAAGAACCCCGTGACTTGCCGTGCTGCACTGACGACAATCGACATCATCGAGCGAGAGAATCTTGTCGAGAATGCCCGTCTTCAAGGCGAGTACTTCCTCGAACAGCTGAACCAGCTGGCTACCCGACACCCACTCATCGGCGACGTTCGGGGCGTGGGCTTACTTGTCGGCGTCGAGTTGGTCCGCGATCGGGCGACCTTGGAGCCCGCCAACGACGAGGCCGAAGCCGTCCTCTACGCCGCGCTCGACCGCGGCCTGAGCTTCAAGACAACCATGGGTAACGTCCTCACATTCACGCCGCCGCTTACCGTCTCTCGAGAACAAATCGACGCTACAGTTGCTATCCTCGACCAGGCCCTGGCCTCACTGTGACCGCCTGAGGCATTATTGACGCCCACTGCGCAGGTCCCTATCGTTGGTGTTCATCGAGTCTATTTCCTTCTGCCCAGCCACTTTAGAGGGCATTGTTGAGCCACTTTCGCCACCGAATATCGGGCTCCCTAGCGGTTTCAACGCTTGTCGTGCTCGTCTCGTCCACCGGATGCGGTGAGGCTGAGCAGCCAGATCCCGAACCACAGGACCTGCCGTCGACAGATCGCTATTTAGGCTTCGAGTCGGCGTTCGAGCGGCCAACAGCTAGCCCCGCTACCGAGGCTCAGACAACCCACGTAGTCGACGCTCCTGCCTCAGATGCGATCACCTCGATACCGGTTGCGTTCGAGACGATCGAAGGCGGCAGCGGTGGTGAGGTTTTCAACAACGGTCCAACGAGTTCCGCGCTACCGGGGAGCCGGCCTCCTCGGGGGAGCCTGGCGGTAGGTGATCCGGAGGCAGCTGCTCGGCAATACCTGTCTGAAAACCATGACGAATTGGGATTGTCGCCCGGCCAGGCCGACCAGGCCGCGCTCGAGCGAGTACACGACACAGGCCGCGGTGCCATTGTCGTGCGTTTCGGGCAGCGTGTCGGCTCGATCCCCGTCGACGGAGCTCGCCTGAGCGTCGTCCTAAATCGCGAGCTTGCGGTGGTTGGGACAACCGGCTCGCTGAACCCGTACGCAATGGACGGACTCGTCGACCTGGATTTTCCGCTGAGCGCAGAGGAGGCGCTGGCCGAAGCAGCGGCCGCGATGCATCCCGAGTGGTCGGGTACGTTCGATATCGAAGACACTGGACGTCGCATTGCCGGCTATCGATACCTGCAACTCACTTGGCGGGGCGTTGCTCAGACTCAATTCGCTTCGGCCGAGCCCACTCGGGTCAGAAAGGTCCTGTTCGGGGTGTCCAACGGGCTGATTCCGGCCTACTACCTCGAGCTCATCACCTCCCACCGCGGCAGTCAAAGCAGCCAGGGGCGTGGGTTTGTGATTGCTGCGGGGGATGGCGTGGTACTCAGCGAGGAGATCGTCGTTCACGAGTTAAGCACCTTCCGCGTGTGGTCCGATCAAGACTCCTTGGTGAGCAAGGATTCGCCCTACGGAACCGCGGCGGTCCCACATCCAACCAACGAGGCCGACTGGGATGACGCTGTTCTGGTCGAACAATCGGTGGTCACCGTCTCTGAAGACGCGCTGTTCGGGGTAGCTGACCCGTGGCTGCCAGATAACGCGACCGAGACGGTCGGCAACAACGCCGATTCGTATATCGATTTCAGCGGAGATGACGGACTCGACGACCTCGACTTCCGAGCCACCACGACGGGTCCGCAGGCCTTCGAGCATGTGCACGACACCGGGTTGCAGCCATACCTCAACGACGCCCAGATCATGAGCGAACTCGTCATGCAGTTCTACGTCATCAACTATCTACACGACCTCTTTTATATCCACGGCTTCGACGAGGCCGCAGGAAACGCTCAGATGAACAACTTCGGCCGCGGCGGGTTCGAGGGCGACCCCGTGCATGTCGAAGCTCAAGACGCCACCGGTTACTACAACGCGAATATGTTGACCCCCGCCGACGGTGCCTCACCCCGCATGCAGTTGTTTCTCTATCCTCGACACGAGCAATCGGTCGTAATCGACGGGATTAGCTACCCGACGGGCGTCGGTATCTTCTCACGCTCACAGGCTGTTTCCGGAATAGGGCGGCCTGTTATCGACCGGTTTGGAGACGTCGATGACGGCTGTTCGCACATCAGCGAAGACCTCACGGGTGTGATCGCTATCCTCGATGAGATGGAGTGCGATCACAGCAGAGCGGCCTCGAATACAGAGGAGGCAGGAGCTCTCGGGCTGCTTCTTCTTCCCACCACGGACACGGGCGACAGTGTCTCGAGCTTTGGCTGCGATTCGCGCAGCCTGTGTCCGATGACTCGGCAGATCGGTCTGAACATCCCGGTAATGCGCGTCTCCTTCGACACAGCTGAACTGTTGCGCTCCGCAACAGATTTCCCCGATGTGGATTTCGACGTAGCCTTTGAGTACCCCAACATCTCGCACACATCGTCCGTGGATAACCTCACCGTGTCACACGAGTGGGGACACTATTTGTTCCGGCGGCTGGTCGGGTCGGTCCGAACGATCCAAACCGGCGGAATGAACGAGGGGTTTGCCGATGTCATGTCGCTGCTGGTCACGATCGAAGAAGCTGATTTGGACATTGTCGGCAACGAGACCTTGGGCGGACGCTATCCGATTGGGCACTGGATCAAGGACCCGCCCGAGGCCCATTACTACGGTGTGCGACGAGCGCCCTACTCCACCGACTTCGCGGTCAATCCCTTCACCTTCGTCCACATCAGAAACGGTGCAGCAGAGCCCGAGGATGTGGACCTGGCTTTTTACAGGGCCCACAAAAACGCAGAAACCCACGCAACCGGTGAGATATTGGCCGTGACGATGCTGACGGTCTACCGCAACCTGATTTTGGAGCACGGCTTCGACGAGGCTCGTAGTCGCATGCTCGACTATGTGGTCGCTGGCTTGAGCGCCGCGCCTCCCAACCCGACATTCGTCGAAATGCGGGACGCTTTCCTGCTGGTCGCTTACGCGGCCCATCCGGCAGACGGGCTGCTCCTGTGGAACGCCTTTGCTGAGCGTGGGCTGGGGACAGGTGCAGTGGCTCCACCTCGCTATTCCCGAACCAACTCGCCCCTCACCGAGGATTTCTCACTCGACTCGCTGCGCCTCGAGGTCGTATCGTCCGCAGCCTCGGTCGAGTCCGATTGCGATGGCGATGTGTACTGGGACGGTCGGGAAGATGGTCTGATCTCGGTCACGGTGAGCAATAGCGGGCCAGTCGAAAGCACCGGCATCAGTCTGACGATTGCGACCGACTCGCCAAGCCTCGAATTCCCCGACGGTGACAGTATCGACCTCGAGCCAATACAGCCGTTCGAGAGCACCAACCTCTCATTTGCAGTTCGTTTGGATGAGACAATTGACGATGACCTTCTCGAGGTCGAGCTGGAGCTCCGCAATGTGGACAGCGATCGACCCTTTTACTCGGTTCCAATCGAGTTCCGAGTCAACATTGACGAGCTACCCGAAACCAGCGGATTGGACAAATTCGAAGTGTCGTCGGTCTGGTCCTCTCAGTACGACGCTGGCACGGGCGCGGACTCCCACTGGCAAGTCGAGGCGGATAGCCCCAGCGAGCACCACTGGTTCGCGGCCAACGAGTTGGTCAAAACCGACCAGTACTTGGTATCACCACCCCTCGAGGTAGATCCCGAGGGTGGCTTCACACTCTCGTTTAGCCACAGGCACAGCTTCGACTGGTACTACAATGGCGTGGGCATCGCCTACCTAGACGGGGGTGTAGTCGAAATCAGCGATGATGGAGGCGAAACCTGGGAAGACGCCGGAGCCAGCTCTGGCCTTTATTATCAGCGACTTGCTGACGTCGAAGCTCAGTTCGGCATGCCGGCCGGCTTCAACAACCCACTGTCGTCCCACCGCGCACTGACTGGCGACAATCGCTCCTGGCCTGATTGGGACGACGCGACGATCAGATTCGATGACGACTACGACGGGAAAACCGTCGTCGTGCGTTTCCGCCTGGCCAGCGACATGGTCCCTGGCACCGCCTACGGCTGGGCAATCGATGAAATCGAGTTCTCGGGTATCTCGAACACCCCGTTCCCCAGTTGGAGGCTCGATGACGGCCTTTGCTTCGGCGATCCACCGATAGCTGAGGCTGGGGACGACCAGATAGTGAATGAAGGCGATACCGTCGAGGTTAGTGGGGTGGGTAGCCGTGAGGCTGCGGGATTGCCTCTCAGCTACCGGTGGTCACATCTCTCGGGTCCATCCGTCGAATTCGAGAGCGATACAGCCGAAGTCGCTCGATTCGTCGCTCCGCAGGTCGCCGAAGAACTACAGATAACGCTCCAACTGGTGGTCTCCGCAGACGGCAAGAGCAGCCCTCCAGATCTCGTGGTCATCACCGTTCGGCAAGTAAATCAGGTTCCGATCGCAGACGCTGGCGACAGTTTTTCGGTGGACGAGGGTGATCCCGTCGTCCTCGATTCGTCGGGTAGCAGCGACGGCGATGATGACGAACTCACCTATGACTGGCGGCAGAGCGCCGGCCCGGAGGTTGTTCTCGATGACTCAGAGAGCGCGACTCCGGCATTCACTGCCCCCCAAGTGGACGACAACGTGATTCTGAGTTTCTCTCTGATTGTCTCGGACGGGCAAGCCAGCAGCGAGGCCGATTCTGTCGAAGTGACCGTCCGGCAGGTCAACAAGCCGCCGGTGGCGGATGCGGGTTCCGATTCCGTGGTCGGCGGGGGGGCCGTCGCCACGCTCAACGCCCGCGACTCGTTCGATCCCGACGGCGACGAGCTCACCTATCTGTGGACCCAGACCGACGGGACAGTCGCCGAACTGGGCGATGCCACCTCTCAGAGAGTGATTTTCAGCGCGCCCGACGTCGAGGTTGATGAAGACCTGAGCTTCCAGGTGGTCGTATCCGACGGCCAAGCAGACAGCCCACCAGCGAGTGTGGTCGTCCGTGTCATCGCAAGAACACCCGCCCCCAATCGCCCGCCTCGAGCCCACGCGGGAGAGGATCAGCGAGTCTTCGCTGGACGGCTCGTTGTCCTGGATGGGTCCCGCTCGACCGACGTGAATGGCGACGAGCTGACGTTTCTTTGGACCCAGACGGACGGTCCCATCACCCAACTGAATGACAACAGCCTGGAACGGCCCCACTTCGAGGCGCACGACACGGGCACCACTGATTCGTTCACCTTTTCGTTGGTGGTGAGCGACGGAGAGTTCGACAGCACGCCCCACGAGGTGACGGTTTTGGTGGACTCCAACTACCAACCGACACGAACCCTTTTGGACCCGTCTCTCGAAGTAGATCACGTCTTCGAGGAGTCGCAGACTACGATCCCCAGATCGGAAACCAGCCCTCCTGATCGCCACGAATACGGTTCGACTCACACAACCCATTCCAGTCCATCGGTGAGTTATTCGCCACCTGAAGAGCCGAGCGAAACCGAGCCAGAAATCCAGACCAGTGACGCTGACGGCTGCAATACCACCCGTCGGCACGGGGGAAACTGGATTTCAGTGGCATTTGCAGTGCTCTGGGTGGCGAGTTTTGGGCGACGGCGTCGCCGGTCGAACACCGACCACTCTCCATCCCCAGCCGGCTGACTATTCAAAGGGCGGGTCTGGAACCCGAACGCCGGGATTAGCGACCCCGAACTTCCTCCGACTCCAAACGGTGGGTGCTTCCACGTCATCGCTCTCGACGCGCGCGAACAGAGTAAACTCGGCTGGCTGAGGAATCTCGAGGGCGACATCGTCGGTCCAGGCGCCAAGGGCGTCTAGCGGGACGTCAACGGCCGGGGCCCGGGTAAGGATTTCGCCAGACATGTCGACGGTGAAGAGCGTTAGGGTGGCGCCAATCGAGCGCGGCAGGTCGTTGATGACCGTAATCGGGAAGGCCACTTCCAACCCCGGCTCCAATCCATCCTGGGACCAGCGGTCGATGTACACTCCAACCGGCGAGAAGGCGTTCTGGGCATACTCGAACCAGCGGGGTTCGAGCTCGAGGTTGGCGACATCGATGAAGTTGTCCGAGGTCTCGCCACCCTCCCGGGAGTACCCCAGGTAGACGAAGTGCAGTATGCCCGCGTATCCGCGCCGGGCTCGGAAGAACTCGGTGAGGCCACCGGTCAGATAGGCGTACGTCTCACGGTACACGTCGGCGTCGTGCTCTCCATCGCCCAGCAGGTCGCTGTAGACATTCTCCGTCACTTCGGTTGGAGCCCCTTCCCGAGTGATCCAGAGCCAAGCGTATTCGTTGTTGATGTAGGGATGACCCGGCTCGTCGACGGTCGAGAACATGGCCGGGATTACCCCCATTGGAGGCTGACCTGGATGACCCTCGATCACGCTGATGTCAGCTGGCTCGAGGCCGATGTAAGCCCGAATGAAGAAGTAGGGATGGTCCTCGATCGGGTCGCCGACGGTGTGGGGCGGGTTGAAACCACCGTTCTCCCACACTCGGGTTGGATCGAGGTGACGTACAGACTCGATGGCGTGCGTCGACTTGTCATCGAGCGTCTCGTTGGAAGCGTCCCACCATGCGATCGAGGGGTGGTTCCAAGACTCGGTGATCCAAGCCTCGAACTCCGCGTTCATCTCGTCTTGTGACCAGGTCCGTGCGCTCGCATCGATCGCGGTCCACATCTGGAACTCGTCAGCTAGGAGCAGTCCTTCTTCATCTGCGATGTCGTACCAAAAGTTGGGTGCCCGCCCGATGACGATTCTGAAGGTGTTCCAATGAAGCAAGCGCGGGTTCTCGGTCAGAAGCTACCGAACCCAGTCAGGGTCCCAGAGTTGTCGATTGCAGGCCTCGTCCTCGAAACAGCGATGCAGCGTAATGTTGGAGCCGCGCAAGAAGTACGGTTCGCCGTTGAGATGGAAGCGGCCTGGGCCGTCACCTCCAGTTACGAACTCCACGGTACGCATGCCAAACCGAGTCTCGAGTGTGTCTGTCAGCGAACCATCGACCCTCAATTCGCTCGAAGCGACGTAGAGGAACGGGTCTTCGGGGGACCAGCGTCGATGCTCGGGCATGGCGACTGTCTGCTCGACGACGGCCACCTGGCCAGGCTGCACGGTGCCCTGCACCACGCCAGGGCCGTAACTGTCTTGGGATTCAGCCCAGCCAGCGATAGTCGTCTCGACCTCAAAGGGCGTTTCGGTGCTTCCGGCGTTCCCGACGTGGACAAAAAGAACGGCCTCATCGTCTTCAATGCGCGACTCGATGCGTACGTTGTCGATGTAGACCGACCCGGTGGAGGTCAGGATCACGTCGTCCCACAGCCCCGGCACCCACCGAATCTTCTCGGCGTCCTGGGCGACTGGATACGAGGTATCGAGCGAACCGCGATGGGCGCCTACTCGAACCAACAGTGTGTTCTCGGCGCCAGACTCCACAACGTCGGTTACATCGAAGGTGGCTCTCGTGAAGGCGCCGTTGTGCTCGCCTACTCGGGTCCCATTTAGCCAGACAACCGCCCCGTACTTGGCCCTGTGCAGGGTAAGCACCGTTCGTGCCTGAAGCCTCTCGGGCACGAACGTGGTTCGATACCAAAAGGCCTCTCGGTGGTCGCTGGCTACGCCAACCTCTTCGAATGGTGGGTCGGCCAGGTCAACCAATCCCGGAACCGGGACAGTGTGGCCGAAGGTAGTGGGGGATGTGTCGCTCAGGTCTCCCTCTGCGATTTCCCAGGTCCCATTGAGTGACATGGTCACGCGTCCCGGACCCTCTTCGGCCACGGTCGGAAGCGGGTCGCTGTCGCATGCGACGATCAAGAAAATGGAAACGAGAGCCGGCAGAATCCGGACAGTGACTGGCATTGTGTTCGCCCTCCCAGGCAGTTGCGGCCCAGCTTGAAACCTCAGCCCGTTCCGCGCAAGAGAGAAGGAGAGCGACGAACCGCCGAACTAGGAGCCTGTCGCGCATAGCGCTCCAGGCTCCGCCATTGGCTTTTAGC